>CP014963.1:356250-712500 GCA_001628815.1 Geobacter anodireducens | reverse complement strand
CGCTTCACAGCGTCCTTGAACGAAATATCACCCCGTTGCAGATAGTGCCTAAGAAGGTTTTTCATGTCGTCTTCACCGGGAGTCGCAGGCGCAGGAGCAGGCGCCACAAGGATCACGACCTCCCCTTTGACTTCGGCACCAGTAAAATGGCTCCTCACAGACGAGATTGGTCCGCGCGCGAATTCTTCATGGATCTTGGTCAACTCGCGCGCAACGACAATGTGGCGATCACCGAGAATCGCCAGCATATCGGTCAGCGTCGCCAGAAGACGCCCTGGCGCCTCATAAAATATGACGACCCGCTGCTCTCCCTTGAGATGGGCAAGCTTTTCGAGGCGCTTCTTTTCTCGGCTTGGAAGAAACCCTTCAAAGATGAAAGAGTCGGTGGGGAGGCCGGCTGTCGAAAGCGCCGCCACAAAAGCCGACGGTCCCGGCACGGGAACGACGGGGATGCCCTCGCCGGCGGCATCACGAACCAGTTGGTATCCGGGGTCAGAAATGCACGGGGTCCCCGCATCGGTCACCAGGGCAACGGATTGACCGTCACGAAGCCGTCCCAGGAGATATTCGCCTTTCAGCGATTTATTGTGATCAAAATAGGAGGTGAGTGGCTTGGTAATTCCGTATCTGGTAAGAAGCTTTCGAGTATGCCGCGTATCTTCGGCGGCAATAAGGTCGACCTCGCCAAGAATGCGGACTGCCCGGTAGGTAATGTCCTCAAGGTTGCCGATGGGTGTCGCGATAATGTACAGGATGCCTGGCACGGGAACGCTGCTGCGGACGCGGGATGCGCGTCACTTGCCCCAATCGCGGGAGTAGCGGAAATCGCGATCGATGGTGCGGTTGGAAACCTTGGCGATGACGGGCAACCGGCGCTTGAAATGGGAGTTCTGCACCTTGCTGCTCACCGTGTCGATAAAATCTGCCGCAAAGCCGCGCGCAAGCAGCTCAGGGCGATTCATGCGGAGATCAATCATGTGGTAGAGGAGTTCATCCACCTCGCGATAGGTGAAGCCAAGCTCCTGCTCGTCGGTCTGGCCGGCCCAGAGATCCGCGGATGGTTGTTTTTCAATGACCTGCCGTGGAACTCCCATGGCCTCGGAAAGCTGCCAGACGTGGGTTTTGTAAATGTCGCCGATCGGGTTGAGGGCGCTCGCCATGTCGCCGTAGAGCGTTCCGTACCCGAGCAGAAGTTCGGTCTTGTTGCTGGTGCCGAGGACAAGTGCCCCAAGGGCGGCGGAGTGATCGTAGAGAATTGTCATCCGCTCACGGGCCATTTTGTTGCCGCGGCGCATGGTGTTCGCATCGGGAAAGCGGGCAAAGTAGGCGTCAACCATGGGCGTTATTTCTATAACCTCATGGGTGATTCCCAGGTGATCGGCGACAAGGCGGGCATGGGTTTCGCTTTCGGGATTGCTCGTCCGGTAGGGCATGATAATGGCGTGCACATTGTCGGGGCCGAGTGCCTCGGCGGCAAGAAACGCAACCAGAGCGGAGTCGATGCCACCCGACAGTCCCAGTATCACCTTGCGCACGCCCACCTTGTGGACTTCTTCCCGCAGAAACCCCACCAGCACCTGGCGCAACAGCGCTGCATTGATCATGAGCCCGCCCATCAGCGCCCCCTCTCCCGCTCGATTCGGCGCAACTCATTCATGGTGATCGAGAGGCTTTCGTCCCGCATCATGGGCGAAAAAATCCGCTCACGGCGCAAAGAGCCTTCGTCGACGCCGGCGACCAGAAAATCCGCCTCCAGAATTCGCGCACGACTGGTAACGGAGCCCGATGGCGCCACGATCTCTGAGCCGCCCCAAAAACTGACGCCGTCCTCATAGCCTACGCGGTTGCAGAAGAGAACGCGGCAATTGAGAAACATGGCCGTGGTTGATGTCAGCTTCTGCCAGGCAATGGTCGAGCCGAGCCTGTCATCCTCCGTCACCCCTCGCCCAGGGCTGCTCGAAAGGCAGATTAACGTGGTTGCGCCATCCATGGCAAGGATGTAGGGAGCGGAAAGATGCCACATATCCTCGCATATAAGGAGCCCCATCCGGCCGAGACGGGTGTCAAAGGCCCGGAAGTGCTCTCCTCGCGCGAAATAGCGCTGCTCATCAAAGAGGCCGTAGGTGGGCAGATACACTTTTCGGTGGGTGTGGCGCAGTTCCCCGCCCTCAAGGTAAAGGGCGGTATTGAAAAAGCGATAATCGGCCGATGCTTCCACAAGGCCCACCACAATGGAAATGTGACGGGAAAGTTCCCGGAGGATATCGATTTCAGGCGCATCATGCCGCAGCGCCACATCCGGGACCAGGTCCTTGAGGAAGTATCCCGTCAGCGCCAACTCCGGAAAGACGACAAGATCAGCCTTCCCGTCGATGCCCCGTTCCACGGCCTGACGGACCATGAGGCAGTTATCGGCGACACAGCCGAGTTTCGGTTTGATCTGTGCCAGAGCAACAGTGAAATCCACGACATCTCCCCCGTACGTTTCGGCCTACGGTATCACAGGGACGGGGAAGGTTTCAACGGCAATTCCGGGTCAGTAGGCAAGCTCAAAGGCGTTGGTGATATGCTCTATACGGGGAGCATCGGAGGGAAGGAGGGTAATTGCGATGACATCGAACCGGGCGCTTTCGCCAAATCTGCCATTGCGGGCGAGCCACGTAAGGGCCGCTTTGGATATCTGCCGCTGCTTGAAGGGAGTAACTGCCAGTTGGGGGACACCGTAGCCGGCCGTTCTCCTGGTTTTGACCTCGACGAACACGAGAGTCGTGCCGTCACGGGCTATGATGTCAACCTCCCCTCCCCTGCAGCGGAAGTTCCGGTCGATGATCCGGTAATTGAGCCGTTCAAGGTGGGCTGCGGCCAGGTCCTCTCCGCGGACACCGAGCAGCCTGTTATGATGACTGCCTTCCCCTACGGGCACCGGCTGTCTCCCAGGTGCTCCCTGACGCCCCGGAAGGTTGTGCGGTGAATGGGCGATGGGCCCAGGGCGGCAATGGCTGCCATGTGGGAGGCGCAACCGTACCCTTTGTGCTCGGCGAAACCGTAGCCGGGGTAGACCTGATCATACTCCCCCATGAGCCGGTCGCGGGTGACCTTGGCGATAATGGATGCTGCGGCAATGGAGATGCTTGCGCTGTCGCCCTTTTTGATGGTTTGCTGGGCCACGGGAAAAGGGATGGGAGAAATGCCGTCCACCAGGAGATAGTCGGGCGGCTCGGCCAGGCGTTCCACGGCTTCGCGCATGGCGGCAAGGGTAGCCTGGAGGATGTTGATCCGGTCGATGACCTGATGGTCCGCCGCACCGACGCCTATGGCAAGGGCAGTGCTTTGGATGAGGGCAAACAGGTCATCGCGACGCGCTGGGGTGAGCTTTTTGGAATCGTCGACGCCTGGCAGGTGGGCGCCGCGGGGGAGGATGACGGCCGCCGCCACGACGGGCCCGGCCAGGGGGCCGCGACCCGCCTCATCAACGCCGGCAATGGCGCGGTAGCCGCGGCGGGCAGCCCGGTTCTCGAAATCCCACACTGTGGGCTGCGGCTCGTGGTCGAACAGGGTTAACGGCACGGCCCCTCCTGCCGGAAAAGCGAAAGCCCCGCACTGGGCGGGGCTTCGTGGTTACTGAGCCGCCACGTACTTCTTTTCACGGATGCGGGCGGCCTTGCCGCGCAGCTTGCGGAGATAGTAGAGCTTGGCCCGGCGGACATGGCCGCGGGTAATCACTTCAATGGCGTCAACGGTGGGCGAGTGGAGGGGGAACACACGCTCGACCCCGATGTTGTTGGAAATCTTGCGAACGGTGAACGACTCGCGGATGCCGCCGTTCTGACGGCTGATGCATACCCCCTGGAACGCCTGGATGCGGCTCTTGTCGCCTTCCACGATTTTCACGTGAACCTTGAGAGTATCGCCCGGCTTGAAGGGGGGGATGTTCTTTTTCATTTGCTCCAGTTCAATTGCATCGATCTTG
Source organism: Geobacter anodireducens (assembly GCA_001628815.1). Lineage (NCBI taxonomy): Bacteria > Pseudomonadati > Thermodesulfobacteriota > Desulfuromonadia > Geobacterales > Geobacteraceae > Geobacter > Geobacter anodireducens. Next base: position 708,530 of record CP014963.1, on the reverse strand, counting down.
TTCATGCTTCTCTTCCTCCCGTTTATCTGACAGAAAACATCTGTTTGTTGTCAGGTCTATCTGGCGCGGGGCACCGCTTCATCGCACCCCGAACAGCCTGTCCATGATGATTGCCGCTGCCGACCGGACCGACAGGTGGTTATACTCGCCCGGCCCCCGAATCGGCTCGAGCACAAAGTCCGCCCGGTCGAAAAAATCCTCCGTAAGTCCCCACCCCGTCCCGAATACGATGAGATAGGGATTCTCGCGGTCATGCGCCATGATCGACGCCATCTGCTCATACCCGATGCTGCGCGGGTGCTGGCGGGCGCCGGTGGTAACGAGCCGGGCGGGTGCACCGTATTCGTTGCCGAGCTCTTCCAGGACCTCTTCGATGGAGTTCGAAATCCGCACGAGGTCCAGGGCAGCCTTGCGTTTGGGGTTATAGGATGCCCCCCACCCTTCCCGCCAATGCCTGACGATCCGACCGGCCAGTTCCTGCTGCCCCTCAACGGGGGTCACCAAGTAGTAACGATTGAGGCCAAAGGTCCGGGCTGACCGGGAAATATCGTGAATGTCAAGATTGGTGACGGCCGTTGCGACCACTTGCCGATTCTTGTCATACACCGGATAATGGACCAGGCAACGCTCACCGCAGACCTGATGCACTCGCCGCGGGTCATGGCCCGTCTTTCCTTCCGAGCATCGCCAGATAGTCCCGGTCACTGCCGTTCAGTTCTGCCCCGTGGAGCAGATCGGGACGCACCCGCCTCGTCAGTTCAAGGGCCTTCTGCCGCCGCCAGCGGCCGATCTCGGCGTGGTTCCCCGACAGGAGGACATCCGGCACTCGCGCCCCCCTGAATTCCACCGGACGGGTGTACTGGGGGTATTCGAGCAGGCCATCCGCGAAAGAGTCGCATTCGGCCGAGCCGGGTGAACCGAGGACGCCGGGGATAAAGCGGATCACCGCGTCGACCATGACCATTGCGGCAAGTTCGCCTCCCGTGAGAACGAAATCGCCGATGGAAAATTCCTCATCCACAAAGAGATCGCGCACCCGCTCGTCTATTCCCTCATAGCGGCCGCAGACAATGATGAGCTCTTCACGGCCGGCCAGCTCGCGGGCAGCGTCATGGTCGAACCGCCGCCCCCGGGGGGTGGTCAGGATGACCCGTGCTGCCGGCCGCTCTGTCTTCACCGCCTCAATGCAGGCTGCAAGAGGCTCGACTTTCATGACCATGCCGTCGCCGCCGCCGTACGGGGCATCATCGACGACCCGGTGCCGATCGGTGGCATAGTCGCGGATATTGTGCAGACGAACGTCCACAAGCCCGCGTTCCACGGCCCGCCGGATGATGCTTTCGGTGAGGGGCCCGTCGAACATGGGTGGGAACAGCGTCACTATATCGAATTTCATAGATCGAGCAGCCCCTCGGGAGGGCTGACTGTCATGGTGCCGGCCTCAAGATCGACCTGCACCACCACGTCCTCTACGGCCGGAATGAGATATTCCCGGTCAGCGCCGCGGACAACGTAGACGTCGTGGCTTCCCGTGGGAAGTATCGAGTCGAGCCGGCCGATGGCGACTCCAGCCTCCGTCACGACCTGGAGGCCGATGAGGTCGCACCAGTAATACTCCCCATCTTCCAGGGAGGGGAACTGGTCGCGATGGGCGTAAAGCTCACAGCCGACCAGATGAAGCACCTCGTTTATATTCGTAAACTGCGTGAGCGAAAGGAGCACCCTGTTATGATGCACGGTCGCCCGCGCCACGGGGAATGTCTCCATTCTGCCGTCCTTTCCCTTGAGCACGACCGTCTCAAGGGAAAGGAGCGTATCAAATTCACCGGAAAAGGAAGCCACCTTGAGTTGCCCCCGAATCCCGTGAGTTGTCACTATCTTGCCGAGCAGCTCGAGATCATTCTGCCGCACCGGCTCACTGCTTCGCGTCATTATTCCACAATCTTCAGCACAGCTTTCTTGTTATCCTTGGTCGAAACCGCATTCAGCAGGGTCCTGATGGCCTTGGCCGTACGACCCTCCTTACCGATGATTCTTCCCATGTCCTCCTTGGCAACGGTCAACTTAATCACCGTCGCATCGTCCTCCATCTCCTCGGTGGTCCGTACCTGGGTGGGATCGTCCACAAGCGCCCTGGCAATGGTCTCTACGAGTTCTCTCATGTCGGTAACCTCTGTGATGGAAATGACCGGCGGACCGGGAATCAGTTTTCAATTACACAGACTTTGCGACGAATTTCTCCCAGATACCCGCTTTTTTGAGAATCTGCTTGACCGTATCGGTCGGTTGGGCTCCCTTGCCGAGCCACTCGAGGGTCTTGGTTTCCTCGAACTTGACGGCGGCGGGGTTCTGGTTGGGGTCGTAGGTCCCCACGTTCTCGATGAATCGACCGTCTCTCCGACTACGCACGTCGGCGACGACAATCTGGTAAAAGGGCTTCTTCTTGGCCCCGGCACGAGCCAGACGAATCTTGATGGCCATCTCTTCCTCCTGGTGGTGTCACGGCCCGGAGGCCGCATAGGTGAATGTCGTTATATCCTGCTTCGGACTGCGTATTAGTTCATCTAAAAGGGGAACATCCCCTTGCCCATCCCTTTCATGCCGCGCATCAGCCCCTTTGGTCCGAGTTTCTGGAGCTGCTTCATCATTTTCTGCGCCTCGGTGAAACGCTTGAGGAGCTGGTTCACCTCCTGAACGGTGGTGCCGCTCCCCTTGGCGATGCGCAGCCGCCTGCTGCCGTTGATGATCGCGTGGTTCGCACGCTCGGCAGGGGTCATGGAGCCGATGATCGCCTCGATCCTCTTGAGCTCTCGCTCGGAAGGCTGGGCGCCCTGCAACTGCTTCATGGCCTTGCCAACCCCCGGAATCATGCCGAGAATCGACTCGATGGAGCCCATTTTCTTGATCTGTTGCAACTGGTTGCGGAAATCTTCCAGGTCGAACTGGCTTTTCTTGAGCTTCTGCTGGAGCCGTTCGGCCTCCGTGGAATCAAAGGTCGCCTGTGCCTTCTCCACAAGGGTAAGAATATCGCCCATTCCGAGGACGCGCGACACCAGACGATCCGCATGAAAAACTTCCAGGGCGTCGAGCTTTTCGCCGACCCCCACCAACTTCACCGGCTTGCCGGTCACCGCCCGGATTGAAAGCGCCGCCCCACCCTTCGCATCACCGTCGAGCTTGGTGAGGACCACGCCGGTAATATCGAGCCGGTCATTGAAGCCGCTGGCCACATTGACCGCTTCCTGGCCGGTCATGGCGTCGGCGACAAAGAGGATTTCACGCGGTTCCGCCGCCTCCTTGATCCTGACGAGCTCATTCATGAGATACTCGTCGACCTGGTGGCGGCCGGCGGTGTCAAGAATGACCACGTCGAAGCCGTTGAGCGTTGCGTAACGGAGCGCTTCGCGGCAGATGTCGACCGGGTCCTGGTCTGCCCGGGAATCGAACACCTCCACGGACAGTTGCCGCCCGAGAGTTTTCAACTGCTCAATCGCCGCAGGCCGGTAGACGTCGGCAGGCACCAGAAGCGGCCGGCGCCGCTGCCCCTTGAGCAGCCTGGCCAGCTTGCCGCAGGAGGTGGTCTTGCCGGCTCCCTGGAGGCCCACCATCATGATGGGGACCGGCGGCTTTGCCGCCAGATCGAGGCTGTTGTCCTCGCCCCCGCCCATGAGGGCCACAAGTTCTTCCTGAACAATCTTGATGACCTGCTGCCCCGGCGTGAGGCTCTGAAGCACCTGGGTGCCGACGGCACGGCCACGAACCTTTTCGACAAAGTCCTTGACGACCTTGAAGTTGACGTCGGCCTCAAGAAGGACGAGCCGCACCTCGCGCAGCGCCTCCTTGATATTCTCCTCGCTCATCACCCCCTGACCGCGGAGTTTTTTAAAGAGGACGTCAAGTTTGTCGGAAAGATTTTCGAGCATTACCTTAATTAATTCAATAGATTATGCGACCCCGCCGAACACTTCGGCTACGGCGCGCACGTTACCATGGAGAAAGAGGTTAACTATAGTCCCCCTGTCTTCGGCCTGTCAAGACAAAAAAGACTTTGCCTCAGGCGAAGATAACGCCCCGGAAGGAACCGAACGTGGCAATACGCGGCAACGGACGCCGCGTGCCCGGGGTTACGGCAGCCGGCTGTAGCCGGCAGCGGTCATTTCGTGGATCTCCTCGGGTTCGAGACCGGCCTCCCGCAGGCTCGCCTCAACCGCTACGGCATCGGTCGATGCATAGCGGATGGCAAGACCGCAATCAGCGTGGAGGTCGCGGGGCGCAGGGATGAGAAGCATTGCCACCCCCTGGCTCTTGAGGAGCTTTTCGGCTTTCATGACGCGGTGGATCGAGTTGAAAATCGCAACGCGCTCTCCCTCGCGAACCATGGCGCTCCTTTCAAATCGAGAGTTCGCTGGCTGATTGACAAACGCCAGAGACTTCCATACTATGCCGAAAGAGGTGAACAATGCACGTATTTTTTATGATTTCGGGCCTGACGCTGACGGCTCTCCTCATCAATATTCCCCTCGGCTATCTTCGTCAGGGGTGCGAAAAGTTCACGTTCGGCTGGTATTTCTACATCCACATCTCCATTCCCCTCATCATCTACCTGCGTGTAAAGGCCGGCTTCAGTTGGAAATTCATCCCACTCACCCTTGGCGGCGCCGTCGCGGGACAGCTTATCGGCGGATTCATCCATCGCCGCCGTCAAAACAATGGGTGACTCTCGCGGACGGATGGGCAGGCCCCGGGCAGTGGGCGACCTCCTGGCCGATGTCCTGCGGGGCAAGCCCGCGGAACGTCGCCTGAAGGAGGGACGCATCTGGCTGCTCTGGGACGAGGCCGTGGGAGAGCGCATTGCGTCCCGCGCCCGGCCGGTGGCCTTTCGCGACGGCACCCTCACCCTGGCCGTGGCGAGCGCGCCCTGGATGCAGCAGTTGAGTTTCCTGAAGGGTGAGATTACCGCCAGATTGAATAGCCTGCTGGGCGAGCCTGTCGTGCGCGACATCTACCTCAAGGCCGGACGCATCGAACCACCGGCGCAAGACGGGGACACCCCGTTCAGGCCCTCAAGAGAGCTGAGCTCTGCCGAAGAGCGGTTGATCGAGGACACCACGGAGCAGGTGGACGACCAGGAGCTCCGTGAAGCCCTTGCCTCGCTGATGCAGCGCCACTATTGCTCCGACGTGGAGTAACCCCCTTCCGGACCGTATTCCCCCAGCAGTTCCGCAACTTCTGCCGAGTAGGTATAGTCATCGTTTCGCACAACAAGGGGCGGCAGGACCTCAAGGTCGCCCCGGCGCCCCTTGGCGAACTCCACCATGGCCATGCGCGCCGGCGCGGTGCGGGTGCCGTGTACGAGCCGAAGGCGCAGACAGGCGAGCTTGAGGCGTGCGGCGTGGGCCATGAGCTCGGGGAGGCGGGCCGGGTGATAGATGAAGCAGATCCGGCCCGTGGTTTTTACGAGATATTTGGCGCTTTCGAGAAAATCGGCCAGGGTTGCGGTCGATTCGTGGCGGGCATCGTCCCGACCGGCCCGTGGGCTTATCTTTCCGGTCCCCCTCCTGCGGTAGGGAGGGTTGGACAGTACCAGATCAAAGGATGACACGGGAAAGCGCCGACGGAGACCGAGCACGTCTTCCCGCAGGATGGCGATCCTTTCGGCAAGGCCGTTGAGATGAACGTTATGCTCGGCGAGCTGCGCCATTCTTTCCTGGAACTCGACCCCAACAAAGGTGCTCCCCGGACAGCGGCGGGCAAGCACAAGGGGGATTATGCCGCTGCCAGTCCCCAGGTCGATTCCCCGTCCCCCCTCTGTCAGACAGGAAAACGCGCACAGGAGCAGGGGATCGAGGGAAAAGCGGTAACCGTCCCGTTGCTGGAGAATCTTGAGATCGTAAGCCCGGAGCTCATCCAGGGTTTCCGTCCCTTCCTCCGGAGCGCCACTCATCGTCACTCCCCGCCCCCTCTCCGCCTGCGGCTCAACAGCCACTCCCGTCCGACCATCAGGAGGAAAATAGCAAACGAAGTGAGCGTCAGGTACTTGCCGACCTTGAAGGGAAGCGGGTCGAAGGTGAACTCGACCCGGTGCCGGCCGGGGGGGAGGTAGACGCCTCGCAGGATGTAGTTGACGCGGTGAATCTCCGTGGGCGTTCCATCAACCCGGGCCCGCCATCCGGCGTGGAACTTCTCACCCAACACCAGCAGGGCGTTGCGTCCCGCCCTGACGTCACAGGCGATATCGTTGGCCTCGTAGCGGGTTACCGTCACCTCGCCCGCATCGCCCGCGGGCTGAGCCATCGGCGGAGGCATGGGGATGGGAGGCGGCACCTCAACGACGGCAAAGGAACGGGGATTGTACGAAGGCTGCTGCATGATGCCGAGGATCTGGCGCGGATCGCTGAGAAGCAAGGCGCTGGGGGCGAGCCACGCCTTGGGCAGGACTCCCCGGTTTTCCAGCACCAGCCGGCTGCCGTCCGGCGAGGCAAAGACCGGCACATAGCGCGGACCGAGCGCTTGCCGATCTTCCTCGTACTGCCGGGCATCGTGCACCAGATAGCGGACATTCATCATATCCGGCATGGCCGAATCAAAGTTGAAGGATTCCAGGAAATCCTGCCAGCGGGCAATCTGCACGGGATTCGAGGTAAACATGACCGGAATGCCGTGGCTCACGTATTCCATGGGGTCGCTGCCGTCGATGGGGAGCACCCGGCCGGTCTTCGGCATGGGGGCAAGGAACTCCACCACCGGCGATTTCTCGCCCTTGACCTTCTGCGGCACATCCTGCAGCAGCATGAACTTGGCATTCACCCGCCCCACGTCGACCAGGAATACCCCCACGAGCAGGTAGGGCAGGGCACGGCGCGATAACCACCCCCGTGCCCAGCTCCACAGCACGGCTCCGTAGACCGCGGCAAATGCGGCGGCAATGGCGATTTCCCGCTGGATGGTCTGCCACCGCTGGGCCACCAGGGCCGGTCCCTGCTCGAAGCGGGTCGGCTGGGTGATCATGGGTGACAGGAGATCCATAACATAGGGACGCGCGGCCATGGTGATGCCGAGCAAGGCCAGGAGCACCGGAACAAGGGCGATGGCTCCTGCCAGATAGCGACGGAAAGCCGATGTGGCACGGACCTCGTCATCCAGCAGGAGGTCGGCTCCCCGGGCCGCGAGGATCGCGAGCCCCAGGGTCGTGACGAACAGCATCATTTTGGGGACCCGGAAATGGTCGATACCGGGGAAGTGCTCGTAGAGCAGCCAGTAAAAAGGGGTGTACTTGCCGAAGGAGAAGAAGAGCCCCCCGACAACGGCGCCGAAGGCGAGCCAGGCATACCGGTCGCGGCGGAAGATGAACGGCAGCGGGGCTAGGAGCCAGGGGAGCAGCCCCATGTAGTCCGTGGTCTGGGTGAAGACCATCCGCCCCCAGTAGTAGGTGCCGTGGGAGGGGTCGTCGTAGCCCCCCTCCTGGCGGGACAGACCGAAAAATCCGGGGAGCACGAAGGTGATGGTCTCTTCCGGCGGCATGGACCAGGACATGGCCTCTTCCACCTGGAGCCCCCCCTGCCCCTGGTTCGACCCGCTCTGGAGGCCGCGGGTGGTCTCCCTGGACCAATCGGCCAGGGGGATGAGGGAGATGGCGACCGTGGAGAGGAAAAAGCAGAGAATGACTGCATTGAGGCCGGCGAGCCGGGCAATCCCCTTGCCCGTCCGGCTGCCGGGATCACCCGCGATGATGCCGGCGGTCCGGCACAGACCGTACGCCCCGATGGCAAGGCAGGTATAGAAGGCGATCTGCCAGTGCATGTTGAAGAACTGGATGGCCAGCACCACGGCACTGGCGAGAAAGAATATCGTCCGCCGGGACTGGTATCCCCGCTCAATGAAATAGAATGCCCAGGGGGCAAAGCTGATGGTGGCGATCTTCTGGGCGTGTCCCGCATTGATGAGCGAGGCGTTTTCCGGCGCGATGGCGAAAATCAGCCCGCCCAGAAGCGCCGCGGCGCGCCCCGTGCCAATGGCGCGGCAGAGGAAATAGGTGCCAGCCCCACCCACGAAGAGGTGGAACACGATGAACCAGGCCACGTTGGCCGGCGCCGGGAAGAGCCAGAACATGAGGCTGCGGTAGAAGAGGAACTGGAGCGACAGGGTCCCGCCCCCCTCGGTCGTCCCGCCGTTGGCGAGCCAGTCCCAGCCGGCCCGGAGATGCACCCGGAACAGGTCCGGGAAGCCCATTTCCTTGTAGTGCTTGATGGTCCAGTAGAACTCGTTGGTAATGTCCGGAGCCTGATGATCTTGCCGGTAAAGAGGATCTTGGCGAAAAAGAGCACGAGGATCGCCAGGAGCGCCCCCATCAGCAGGAGGTCTTTTTTTCGTTCGGTAGTCACGTCAGGTTCCGTCTCCTCGTCAGGTTGTCGTAGAAAGCGTCGAGCCGCGCTGCGGCGTCGCGCCAGTTAAAGCGGGACAGGATTCTCTCGCGTCCGGCAGCGCCCACGGCCCGGCGCCGGACCGGGTCGGCCAGGAGCCCGGCGGTCCGCGCGATCATCTCGTCGGGGGCACCGGGGCGGCAGAGGATGCCGGAGATGCCATCCTCCGCGTATTCGGCGATCTGTCCCACCCGGTCGGCCACCACCGGCACGCCGGCGCGCATCAACTCCGTCAGCTTGGCGGGGCATTTGGCGCGATTCACCAGGGTATCCGCGAAGGGATAGAGAGCCACGTCGCCGGCGGCGAACCAGTGGGGCAGCTCATCGGGCTCCACCCAGCCGGCGATATGGAGGGAATCGGCAAAACCCTGCGCCCGCGCAGCGGCAGCCAGCAGTTCCTCCTCCCGGTTCCGCCCCTTTCCCACCACCAGGAACCGGATGCCGGGTACCTTGCGGAAAAGCCCGGCAAAGATCCGGTGCAGATCGTCCTGGCTGAACTCGAAAAAACGGGTATAGAGCAGGACCACCGGTGCGTTGCCGGCGATGCCGAGGCGTGCCCTCACCTGCGCGCCGTTGCCCGGCGGCTGGTCATCGACGCAGTTGGGCAGGTAGAGCAGCCGTTCCGGCGCTACCCCCATGGCTGCCATGCGCGCCTCCAGCTCGCGGCTCGCCACAGTCACCCCCCTGGCGCGGGGCGGCAGCCACTCTTCCTGGAACGCAAACAGGAGACGCTGGGCCCGGGAGTAGTCATGGAGGGCGTTCATGCCCCCCCGGCCTTCCCAATCGTCCGTATCGAGGAACAGCGGCGCACGCCGGGACGCAGTCAGCAGGTGGAGCATGGCGGCAAGCCCGCCATACCCCTTGGGCTTGAACAGATGGATCAGATCCGGCTCTTCCTCCCGTGCGGCCCGGTACATGCGCCAGACCATGACCGGCGCCGACAGGGCAGCCCCGCCAGGAGCCAGCCGGATATTCCGCAGCCGCACCCCCCGGATATCCTCTGTGCGCCCCGAATCTTCGGGATTGGTGTACGGCGGGGCGATGATCGTGACCCGGTGGCCGAGCGCCTGGAGCTCCGCCGCCAGGGGGACCATACGGGCCACAACCGTTCCCTTGGGACGGATGCCGAAGGGTGCCAGGAAGACAATCTTCATGCCGCTATCCCCCATAGGGCCCGAACCTGCCGCGTCGGAAATCAAGGAATCCCCGCCACATCATGCGCAGCTTGGCCGTCTTTTCCCGCTCGAAGATGAGGATACTCGCCACCTCCTTGCCGAGCCGCACCAGGTCGAAAAGGCAATGGGCCGGGAAATCCCGCAGGTATTCGGCAAAGACCGCGCAGCGGTTGCGGGTCTTGTAGTAGCGGCGCAGTGGCGAGTGGTGCGTGGCCACGAACGGCCCGTAGCGCCGCAGGTCGCCGACCCGGTGATGGAGCAGCGCCCGGTTGGCGCGAATGACCTGAAAGCCCTTTTTCCGCAGGCGGAGGCAGTATTCGTTGTCCACAAAATCGATGAAAAAGTCGTCGCGGAACGGTCCGGTCTCCCGGAATGCGGCGAGATTCACCAGGCAGCCCGATGTCATGGGAGTCATGACGTCGCTGCACGGGGTTGTTCCGCCGGGCGCCGGCCGGGCGCCGGTCAGGTGGAAGGGGGCCACGATCCCCACCCGGTCGCGCCAGTCGCTGCCGAGGCACGCCAGCATCTGCTCGACCATTCCGGGTTCGGCGCGGCTGTCCTGATCCATGGTCAGGAGGAGGTCGAAGCCTTCAGCCAGAGCCTCCCTGGCCGCCCGGTTCAGCGCGGCGGCAATGCCGAGGTTCCGGCCTTCGCCGACAATGGTCGCGCCGAACCTGTCCCGCAGTCGGGAATGGAGTTCATGGTCCTGCTCTTCGGAGTTGTCGACCACGATCAGTTCATGCACCTGATGCCGGTAACTCGCGACAGCATCCAGGACAGAGCTGTCGGGCCGGTAGAGAACGACCACCCCGGCCGTTCTGATGTCAGCCAGCCGATCACCTTTCATCTGCCGGCCTGGGGCGATCGTTCCAGAATTGCCAGGGATTCGGCCCCGCCCCGGGATCTAATCACTGCCTTGACGCTGAAATCGCTCCTGATGCAGGTGGTGAAGTAGTCGAGCAGGGTCACGAACGATTCCCTCGAAAAGACATGAAAATGGATTTCCGCCTTGCCGGCCGACATGGTTTCCACCAGGGACTCGAGCTCTTCGCCGGACAGGTTCCGGTAGTGCCGGTTTCGTGCATCGGAATTGGGCGTGGAGATGGTCAGCCACTCCCGGTAATGCAACCGGTTTTTTTCGTCCAGCGACTGGGGATTGCCGTCCCGCACCAGTTCATAGTCATCGATGAAGTGCTGCAGAGGCGTCAGCGGACGCCCCTTGTCGAAACACCTGCTGCCGATCGGCACGGTAATGAACAGCGTTCCCCCCGGCCGAAGGCCCCTTGCCCAGTTGGACAGGACCTGGAGCGGATTCGATGCGTGCTCGAGCACGTGGTTGGCGATCACGAAATCCTGGGAGCAGTCCGGAATACTGGCAAGGGTAAATCCATCTTCCACGTAGTCGGTCGGCACGATGCTGGCCGCATCGAGCTCGGGGAACTTGCGGATGTTTTCTTCCCGCGACACGTAATCCACATACTTGACGGTTACGCCGGACGGGACCTGCAGCGGAAAGTGAAGCGCTCCTATTTCGAGCCCGCTCCCCCTCAGGAATCGCGCGGCCGCCCTTTTTCTGGCCAGATACGACGGGAATATTCCGATTCCTTGACCGCTGCCTTCAAGGATGACAAAAACCGTGTAGCCACTCTGCTCCCCTCTCTCCGTAACGAATCAGATTGCCCGGGCGGCAATGAGCTTGCTGAAGACGAACAAGAGTTTCTCCACCCTCCCGGCGGCGGGGAAAAGCGTATCCCTGTGCTTCAGTGCCAGAGCGAATGCTTTCATCCTGTTGCCGCCGGAAAGAAGAGATTCCGCATATGCGCCGACCTCTTCCAGAAACGACCATTCCGCCGGGGTCAGGTTCAACCTGTCGGCCATTTCACGATAGCGACGCGCCCTGCCGGCAAGCAGCTCATAGTATCCGCGTTTTTCCGCCGCGGTTTTGCCCATGAGGTGGGCGGCGATCCGCGTCGGCAGCCCCGCCCTCACGTTTGCGCCGGTATAATTGTGCGCATGCTGCCGATACTTCGTCAGCTTCGCGGCATGATAAACGACCCCGTTGCGGCGCGAGGCCGCGACCGCGAGCCACCAGTCGTGGTAGGTTTCCTCTTCGGGGATCGGCAGCGCGGTTGCCAGGAGATCACGCCTGAGCATGGCCGTGCACCCGGTGACGCAATTGTTGCAGACAAAGTATTCGAAGCAGGTGCCGCTGACCGGCCTTACCCCGGAAACCTCCACCAGTGAGCCGGGCAACGGCTGGTCGTCCCCGTCGATCAGGAGCGCGTCGGTATATATCAGAGAGTGCGGGCCGATCTCCCGCACCAGGGTCTCGATCTTTTCGGGGAGCCAGATGTCGTCCTGGTCGGAAAGCGCTATGAACTCCCCGCTGCAACCGGCAAGGGCCCGCTCGAAATTCCTCACAAAGCCGAGATTGCGTTCATTCACCCGGAAGGTTATGCCGTGCGCCCGGCGGTACTCCTCCAGAATGGCAACCGTTCCATCGCGCGAACAGTCGTCGGAGACGACGATCTCGATGTTGCGATAGGTCTGCGCCAGAACCGAGTCAAGCTGGCGCCTGAGATAGCGTTCGCCGTTATAGGTCGCCAGGGCGACGGACACAAGCGGAATCTCGCGCATGCACGCCCCTCTCATTTGCGAGCCGTCAGCTCCCAGCCCCACGGGTCGTTCCGGACGGTGTCGAAACGGTCGAGAAAAAGAAGCATGGCCTGGCAGACGGGAATCACCAGGCCCAGCGCGACGCGGAGAGGATAGAGAAGCACGCCGGCGAGACGGATTCCGGATGCCCCGCTATTCCGTGCCTTGGGGAACATGCGCAGCGCCCTGGGCAGTTCGTAGGCCCACCGCAGGAACATCCCGCCCATGGGGACAACGCTCACCTCGCTGAATCCCGCCGCCGTGCAGAGGTACTTGAGCCCGTACGAGGTATACCTGAAGTAATCGTGCGGGGTCTGATGTTCGTCCTGCGCCATGGGCACCGTCAGGAAAAGGCGGCCGCCCGGCTTCAGGACGCGGTGCATCTCCTTGACGCATTCAAGGGGCTTCTGCAGGTGCTCAAGAACCTGGGTGCACAGCACGGCGTCGAAGCTGGCGTCCGGAATCGGCAGATTGTCGAGGGGGGCCTTATAGTCCAGGTGGTCGTAATTCCACGTGCTGTCGCCTATTGCCATATCAGCCGCCTTGTAGTCGCAGTGGCGGAAGAGCCCCTTGTAGGCGCATTCCCCCGCGCCGGCATCCAGCAGACTGCTTCCCGGCGCAAGCCCGTCAGCGACCGATTTGACGAATGCCGTAACGCAGTAGCGGCCCAGATCGGAGTACTTTGATTTGGCGATGAAGTCATCGGTAATAGTCATCAAACTGCATCCTTCCAGAGACGAGAGTAACGGGTTCGTACCAGCACCAGAACGAGAGCCGCATATGAAGCGGCATAGACCGCCATCAGGATCACGGCGTTTTCAACGGCCAGACCGAGTGCCAGCACGAGAAGCAGAGGGGCGCACGCCATGACCGCAAACAGCAGCAGGTCGGAGAGTATCGGATAATCGGTCACGTTCCTGAAATGACGGTACGCGGCCAGGGCAACCGCCAGCTTGGCCGCCACGGTCGACAGTGCCGCCCCCACGCCCCCCAGGGAAGGGATGAGCGCGACATTGAGCAGCACATTGAAAATGTTGCCGTATGTCATGGTTGCCCCGTACTCCCGAGCCATATTCCAGGCCGAAAACGGCAGCACGATCGCCCCTGCCGCATAGCCGAGCGAAATGGCGAAGCCGAGCACCTGCAAACAGGCGATGCTTTCGCTGAACGAAGGGCCGTACAGGGTCATGATGATGCTATCCGAAAACAGGAGCAGGAAAAATCCCAGGGGGACCGTACCAACAAGCATCAAAAAGGTGAAGCGCGAAAGTACCGCGGCCGGTGTCCCCTGTTTGAACGATTGGGCAAGCGGCCGGAACATCGTCGGCGTAACGATGGAGCTGATGGCATAGAACGGATTGATGATCTTGTACGCCGCCTCATAGATGCCGACCGCATGGGGAGTGGCGAAGTAATACAGGATCAGCCGGTCTGACGTGGTGAACACGTACAGGGAGAGATCCGCTTTGAGAAAGTGACGGCTCTCCGCGAACGCCTGGCGGATCTTCCGGCCATAGGCTGGGCCGAACTGTCGCCGGTCCAGCGAAAGCACCCTGCGCCGGCCGAGGAACAGCAGTGCGAGCACGCAGCCCAATGCCGAGTTCAGCACCATGATGTACGGCAGCTTCTGCCAGTCGAGGGGCGCCCGTATGAACGCAAACACGACCAGGGCATAGATGGAGCTTTGGGCGACCCGGATAAAAGACGCCGTGTTGATCTCTCCCAGTGCCACGAAGACCCAGGCCGGAGAGAACACTTCGAAGAAGATGAGAAAGACGGCCGTTGACAGGAAGTACGCCAGACGCGGATCGATCCCGGCGAGCCTGGCCACCAGCAGCGTTGCGGCGATCACCGCGCACGAGAGAGCGATCTTCGGCGGAACAGTCAACGCGAGGAGGGAGCCCAGGGTATCGTCGTCGCGGGCAAGCCGCTGCGAAGAAAGCGCTGTCAGGCCGCCGTCGGCGAACCGGGCCAGAAGGAGCAGTACCGCACTCGTCGCAGCGCTGAAACCGACGTACTCCGGACCCACGACCCGGCTCATATAGATCATGCTCGCCGCGCCCAGCAGAAGGGCGACTGCTTCGGCAACCGCCCGAAACGTAAGCTTGCCGTCCATCATGCTGCCTTTTTACCGATAAACACGGAGGCGATCTCTCCGTGCCGGCCGGGGAGTTGCATTTCCAGGCACGGGAACCCTTCGCGGCTCAGACAGGAGGCGGCATCCCTGCCGAAATCCCTGAATACGAGCACGCCGGTGTTCCGCACCGTATCGCCGTGCATGACCGGCGACCTGAGATACTCGATGCCTCCCTGCCCCATGCGGGCTCTCTCGACAGTGTGCTCCAGGGAATAGTCGACCGGTACCGTCAGGACGTGATAACCACCGGGTTTCAGCACCCTGCGGACTTCTTCGAGCGACTTATGGAGATCCGCCACATGCTCAAGCACGTCACTGTTGATAACCACATCGAAACTGTTGTCGGGAAAGGTCAGGCACTCGAGGGATTCGTTCCGCACGCCGCCGATGGTTTCGCCGAACCGGTCGGGCGCGAGATACTCCGAAACCACGTAGCGCGGGCATGCCTTCAGGGCGTCGATGCGAAAGATGTTGTATGCCGCTGTTTCGTAGACCGAAAACTGTGGGTCGGAGCGGAGCCTGCGCGCCAGGTCGCCGCTCGTGGCGTGGCCGCACAGATCGAGCACGGTCCGGGCCAGCATCCTCATCCTGGAATTGGCCATGCAGGTGACGCAGAGGAAATTCTCCCTCATGGCGAGCATGTGCTTGAAGTCTTCCCCGGCCTCCCACGACGCGGTAAGGTCGGCCAGCCACTGTTCGAGTTCGCGCGAATAGACGATCATGCTCCGGGTGTCGCAGACGGGGCAGTAGTCGAACGAAACGAACCGCCACGCTCTCCGGTGCATCAGGAACCGGGCGATGTTTTTCACCGGAACGGGGATCACGTCGTCTCCGCGGGGAACCCCTGGCCGACAAACCACTCGTACGTCCCCCCCACTCCCTCCTCCAGCCCGATCCGGTGCCGCCAGCCCAGCGAATGCAGCCGGGACACGTCCGAGAGCTTGCGGGGGGTGCCGTCGGGCTTTGACGCGTCAAAGACGAGTTCACCTTCGAAGCCCACGATTTTTTTAACCAGCAGCGCCAGGTCCCGGATGGAGATCTCTTCGCCGCTGCCGATGTTGACGATGTCATTGCCTTCGTGGTGGCGCATGAGATAGAGCGCGGCGTCGGCCACGTCATCCACGTGGATGAACTCCCGCAGCGGCGTACCCGTGCCCCAGATCGTGACCGAAGGGGCGCCGGCGACCTTTGCCTCGTGGAACTTGCGGATCAGGGCGGGGAGGACATGGGACTTCTCAAGATCGAAGTTATCGTTGGGACCGTAAAGGTTGGTCGGCATGGCCGCAATGAAGCGGGTGCCGTACTGCCGGTTGTAGGAGCGGCACAGGGATATGCCGGCGATCTTGGCGATGGCGTAGGCTTCGTTGGTGGGCTCCAGTGGGCCGGTCAGGAGATACTCCTCACGGATCGGCTGGGACGCCATCTTGGGGTAGATGCAGGTGCTCCCCAGGAAGAGGAGCTTCGACACGCCGGTGCGATAGGCGCTGTGGATGACGTTGGCTCGATCATCAGGTTGTCGTAGATGAACTCGGCCGGATAGGTGTTGTTGGCGACGATGCCCCCCACCTTGGCCGCGGCGAGAAAGACGTAGTCGGGCCGCTCCGCAGCGAAGAACGCCGCCACCGCGGCCTGGTCCCGCAGGTCCAGCTCACCGCTCGTGCGCAGGAGCAGGTTCCCGTATCCCTCTGCGGTCAGTTTCCGTACAATGGCCGACCCCACCAATCCCCGGTGGCCGGCAACGTAGATCCTGGCGCTCCTATCCATCGGCCCGCTTCTCCCGCTCGGCCAATGCCAGGTCCGCATCGGTCATCATGTCCACGAGCCCCTGGAAGTCCACCCGGGGCTGCCAGCCGAGCTGGCGCCGGGCCTTGGCAGAATCGCCCAGCAGCAGGTCCACCTCCGCCGGCCGGAAATAGCGGGGGTCGATCTCGATCACGATCTTCCCGCTGTTCGCGTCGATTCCCTTCTCGTGCACCCCTTTCCCCTGCCACTCCAGGGGCATGCCGAGCCGTGCGAAGACCCGCTCGGCGAACTCCCGCACCGACCAGGTCTCGCCCGTGGCCACCACGAAGTCGTCGGCTTCCTGCTGCTGGAGCATGAGCCACATGGCTTCCACGTAGTCCCCGGCAAAGCCCCAGTCGCGCTTGGCATCCAGATTCCCGAGATAGAGCCGATCCTGAAGACCCGTCTTGATCCGGCCGGCAGCCCGGGTGATCTTCCGGGTGACGAACGTCTCGCCGCGGCGCGGCGACTCGTGGTTGAACAGGATGCCGTTACAGGCGTACATGCCGTAACTCTCGCGATAGTTGAGGGTGATATAGTAGGCGTAGGCCTTGGCGCAGGCATAGGGTGAGCGGGGATAGAAGGGGGTGGTTTCCTTCTGGGGCGTCTCCACAACCTTGCCGTACAGCTCTGAGGACGATGCCTGATAGAATCTCGTGTTCAGCCCGGTCTCGCGAATGCCTTCCAGCAACCGCACAGTGCCGAGGGCATCGATCTCCCCCGTGTACTCGGGGACATCGAAGGAAACCCGGACATGGCTCTGGGCGCCCAGGTTGTAAATCTCGTCGGGTCGCACCTCGCGCAGGACCCGGTTGATGGAACTGGCGTCGTTCAGGTCGCCGTAGTGGAGAAAAAGCCGCACGTCGGGCTCGTGGGGGTCCCGGTAGAGGTGGTCGATCCGCCCGGTATTGAACGATGACGAACGCCGGATGACGCCGTGGACCTCGTATCCCTTGCCAAGGAGCAGTTCCGCCAGGTACGAGCCGTCCTGGCCTGAAATGCCGGTTATGAGTGCGCGCTTCACGGATGTTCCTCCCTAATTGACTGAATTTCGCCGGCCGGTTCGCCGGCCTGGTGCAGAAGCTCCGGGGCCGCGCCCCGCTGCAGGAGCTCTTCCCGCAGGGCCTCCCGGCGCTTGAACGTGGTGATGACGATATGGTGGTTGCCCGCCAGGAGCCCATGGGGAATGGACACCACGGGCTTGCCGAAAAACTCGCGGCCGTCGGCCGCCTGGTCCATGACCAGGGCCAGCTCCAGTCCCACCTCCCGCAGCGACAGGTAGGCGATCTCCGCCACCTCGTCCACGCCGCAGAAGGCCACCCGCCCGATTCCCTGAGCCCTGAGCGCCCGGAACAGGGCGAGATAATCCTGGCGGGCAACGCGGAAGAGGGTCGTGAACGAGCTCAGGTGTTCATAGGCAAGGCGGCTTTTTTCGGCAAGCCCCCGCGGGGTGAGGAGATAGGCGTAGCGGTTCCGGGGAAAGGACTTGATCCGCACAAACCCCTTGTCCACGAGGTGTTTCAGGTAGGAGTTGACGAGCCCGAGGGCGATGCCGACCTGGCGGGCGATTTCGCGCTGGGACAGGGGCTCCTCCGACGAGATGGCCGACAGGAGCAGAAAGGAGCGATAGGATTCATCCTTTTCGCGAAGGTCGTTCATGAAATGAACGATACTCTACTTTCCACGGGAATGCAATCGGTTATGCGCGCTTCATCCGGCGGTAGACCGCTTCGAGGATGCCGGCCCGAGCCTGCCAGGAATGTTCGCGCTCGGCCCGTTCCCGCGCCAGGCGGGCACGCTCGGCCCGAGCGGCCGCATCGCCTGCCAGGCCGGCCAGGTGCGCGGCCAGATCCGCCGCGTCGCCATAACGGGCATAAATGCCCGCCTCGCCCAGGATTTCCCGGTTCACCGGCGTATCGAAGGCAATGGTGGGGAGCCCGCACGCCATGTAGTTGAAGAGCTTGCCGTTGGCCTCGGTCAGGGACACCTTGGGCGACACGGCCATGTCACCCGCCGAAAGGTAGAGGGGCGCCTTGCCGTAGTCGATCCGCCCCGTAAAGGTCACCATGTCGGCGATGCCCAGGTCGCGCGCCTTCTGCCGATACCCCTTCTCCGGAAATCCCATGGCCAGAAGCCGAAGCGGGCTGCCCTGGGATTTGAGGATCACCATGGCCGAGAGGAGAAGGTCGATCCCCTGGTAGCGGTTCAGCACCCCCAGATAGACCGCCAGCGGCACGTCCGGCGCGATGCCGAGCCGGCGGCGCACCTCCGTGCGGTCATGGGGGCGGAACACCGCGGTATCGACCCCGTCCATGAGGGCCGTCACCTTTGCCGGCGGCACCCCCCACTTCGTGACGAGATCGGTCCGGCCCGGCCCCGAGCTGGTCACGATGGCATCGGCGCTGCGGTTGATCCACCCCTCCAGCAGAGCGAAAAACCGGTAGAGCAGCGACCCTTCGCGGACAAACCCGTGGTCGGCCAATTCCATGGTGAGGCTCCCCTGACAGTCGAACAGGAGGGGGACGCCCAGCAGTTTTTTCAGGAACACGCCGAAGAACGCCCCTTCATGCAGGTGGGCATGGATCAGGTCGGGCCGCAGGCGCCGGGCCGCGCGCAGGGCGGTGCCGCAGAGGAGGATGTCCAGGTAGGGCTTGTGCCAGGAGGGCCCGGCGGAGAGCTTCGTGTACCAGGGGACGCGCAGGGTGCGGTCCGTGGGGATGCCCGCCATGTCCCGCCCCAGGTGGTAGGTGACGATCCGCACCTGGTGCCCGCGGGCCATGAGCGTCCGGGCCTCTTCGTAAATCCTGACGTGGCATCCGCGGTCGGCGAAAAACGGCGTGGGGGCCAGCATGAGAATCCTCACGGCGCCGCCCCCCTACCCTTCATCCAGATTGATCTTCTCCCGGACGACGTAGATCGGTTTCCCCTGGGACTCGTGATAGGTGCGGGCGTTCACCTCGCCCAGCAGGCCGAGGGCGATGAACTGTACTCCGCCGAAGAGGAGAAAGGCGGTCAGGATCAGGAGGGGATTGCGGTTCATGCTCATCCCCTCGAAGAGCTTCATAGAGAGGGTGAGCCCGCCGGTCAGGAATCCGGCCAGGATGGTATAGATCCCCCACTTGCCGAAGAGCTGGATCGGCTTGGTGGAGTAGGTGAGCAGGAACTTCACCGTCATCAGGTCCAGAACGACGCGCATGGTGCGGGAGATGCCGTACTTGCTCGTGCCGTAGAGGCGGGCATGGTGACGGACCGGGATCTCCGCCACCCGCGCCCCCACCTGGGAGGCCAGGGCGGGGACGAACCGGTGCATCTCTCCGTACAGGTTCACCCCGTCCAGCACCTCGCGCCGGTAGGCCTTCAGGGTGCAGCCGTAATCGTGGAGGTGGACCCCTGTCATCCGGGAGATGAGGGCATTGGCGATAATGGAGGGAAGGCGCCGGTTGACGAAGGTGTCCTGCCGGTCCTTGCGCCAGCCCGAGACCACGTCGTATCCCTCGTCGATCGTGGCCAGGAGCGTCGGAATGTCAGCCGGATCGTTCTGGAGGTCGCCGTCCATGGGCACGATGACCCTGCCCCGGGCCGCATCGAAGCCGGCCGCCATGGCGGCGGTCTGGCCGAAGTTGCGGCGGAAGCGGATCACCTTCACCCGCCGGTCCTGCTGGGCAATCTCCCGCAGCAGGGCGAACGAGCCGTCAGAGGAGCCGTCATCCACGAGAATCAGCTCGTAGTCGATGCCTGACCCGGTCAGGGCGTCGCTCACCCGCGCATGAAGATGCGGAATAGTCTCTTCCTCATTGTAGATCGGAACAACGATACTCAGTTCCACCGGGCACCTCACTGATGTTGCCTCTGCACTGCCTGACGCTGCCGCAGGACAGGCAGATAGAGCCTGACCTGGGCGGCTTCGTCCGGGTACTCCATGGCGCCGAACATGGTGAACTTCTCGTAATTGAGCACCGCCTCGGCCAGATTGCCGCGCCGCTCCTCGGCCTTGGCCAGGGTCAGGTACGCCCGGATGTTGAACCGGTCGATCCGCAGCGCCTCCCGCGCATGCGCCGCCGCCTGCTCGTAATCCCCCGTCAGCAGGTAACTCAGCCCCACCGTCTCGCGCACCCAGGTAGAGTCGGGATTGACCCTGACCGCATGCCGCCAGAGGGTATGTTCGCTGCGCCAGTACCCGTTTTGTATCACGGTGAGCCCGGCGAACACAACAATCACGAGGCAGGAGGCGCCGACAAACCTCCGGTGGGGCCAGCGCTGGAGACAGCCCGCCAGGACGAGCCCAACGCCGGGAAGGCAGAGGTACATGTACCGGTCCGCCGCCAGGTAGGCCACGGGAACCAGGTTGGAAACCGGCAGCCAGAAGATGAGGAACCAGCCGATACCGAACGATACCAGGGGAAGCCGGCGACGGAGAAAGACCGCCGCGCTTGCCACTGCCGCAAGGAGCCCGAGCGACAGCAACGCCCACGGTTGCCAGAGGCTTTCGGAGAGCCGGAAAACATACTCGGGGGCCAGGCGGACCGGGAGAACGATCTTGGAGAGATAGAATCCGAAGGCCTTCATGGCACCCATGAAGAGGGGAAGATAGCTCTCCGAAGCACCAAAGCTGTTCTTGGAATAGACCGTGAGCAAATGTTCAGGGGCCAGGAGCCCCCGGAACCGGTACATGAGCGCCGCACCGGCCGCCACGAGGAAGAGAAGTGCCACGAGGGGGCGCCTGAGCAGCACCCGTTTCCCCGGTTCCACCATCAGCCATTCGTAGAGGAGAGCCACGAGCGGCAGCGTCACCGTGGCCTCATTGGCAAGGAGTGCGCCGCCGTACGCGGCAAGAGCAGCGAGCCACAAGGCAAGGCGCCGCCCCCCGGCGGCGGCGAAACTCCCCACGAAGCAGAGCACGGCACCGAGGGCAAAGAGCAGGGCCAGCAACTCCTTGCGGTGCGCGATGCCGGCCACCGACTCGGACTGGAGGGGGTGCACCAGGAAGAGAAGCGCCCCCATGAGGGCAAAGGGAAGCTCTACCCCCAGGGCGTGGAACAGGGCGACCAGCAGCAGTCCGTTCACTCCGTGCCAGGCCAGTTGCTGGATGCGATAGCCGGCGGGCTGGTCGCCGAACAGGAGATGGTCGGGGATGTAGGTGAGCTCGCGCATGGGGCGGCCGGGCATCGTGTTCCGGGCAAAACCGGCAAGCGAGTGGGTATCGGGGTTCTTCAGGACAACGGGGATATCGTCATAGGTCCACTGGTTGAAAAAAGTGTTCCCGTAGACCGTCACGGTCACCAGAAGAAAAAAGACGAGCAGGATGCGCTTGTGCGGCAGCGGCGATGCCGTCATTGTGGAACCTCCCCGGTACCGTGGGCAGGCAGATGCCAGGGAGCGCCGAACTCCTTGATGCAACGGATCGTGACCGCCGCGGTTTCCCCTGCCTCCGACCTGAAGCGGGGTGTCAGCAGGCCTTTCAAGAGGCCGGCCCCATAACAGAGGTGGAGTGTCGGATAGAGCACCACAAGCCACGGCAATGCGGCATAGAGGCGCGAACGCACGGCGCCCGACAGGGCCGACACCATCACCGCCGCACCGTAGAGGGCGGCAGGCAGGAAACAGGGAGCCCAGGGCGCGACCGGCAGGAGAAGCAGGTAGATCAGAAACACCGTTGGCAGGAAATCAACCACAGAGCGCACACCGGCAATGCGGGTCTGCTCTCCGCGCCCCCTTCCGTAGCCGAAAAACTGGCGGACAAACGCCCGGAACGTAGATCGCTGGCTCCGCCGGACAGCCAGATCCGGGTCGTGCACGAGGCCCATTCCCCGCTTCGAGATCCGGTCCATGAGCTCGTTCTCCTCGTTGGGGTAGAGCCGCTCGTCAAGGCCTCCCTCCGCCAGGAAGACATCCCGGCGCATGGCCAGGTTGCAGAGGATCAGTTCCCGCTCGCTCGTCCGGCGTGGGCTGCCGGTGGCGCGGTAGCGGTTGCGCGCCCCGCCCCCACCCAGCCGTGACGCCAGAACGACGCCGATGGCGCGCTGGAATCGGCTGTCGGATGCAGGAGTGAGCGACGGGCCGCCCACGGCGGCTACGGAGGGATCGGCCAGATGCGCTGCCGCCCGCGCCAGAAAATCCGGTGAGGCCAGAGAGTCGTCATCCAGAAAGTAGAGCATCTCGCCCGCTGCAGCGGCTGCAGCCTGGTTACGCTGACGGCTCGGCCGCGTCCCCTCGGCCACCAGGACCTCCATGTGCGAGGAGGGATACGCGAGCGACCTGAGGCGATCGAGGGCACGGACGGTTCCGCCCGGCTTCACGGGAATGATAATGGAAAAGGTAATGGAATCGGCCATGGCGACAAAAGAAAAACCGGGTCCGGCCCGGTTTTTTCACAGTTGGTATCCAGCAGGGGCGACGGAACCCGTTGTCAGAAAAACTTCTTCATGTTTGCGGCGATCCGCTTCTCGATCCGGTTGTCGCTGCCGTCCCGCTTGCCGTAGGTATACTCCAGGTTAGCCTGGAGTTTCCGGAAATTGAGTCCCACCACGCCGGTATAGAGCTGCTCCGTGATGCTTCCCGGCTCGATGAGCGAGTAGCGCGCATCCGCCCCAACAAACAGGCTGCGGAGCGGGAAATACCGCGCGCCCAGGGTAAACCGCCTGGTGGTGTTGAGCTCGTTGGCCACCGTCCCCGTGTTCAGGGTGCGATTATAGGTGAACTCCTCGTAGAGTTCCAGCAGTTTCCTGTTCGCCCCGCTCAGGGTGTAGAAGCTGTAACCCAGCCGCTGCCGCAGGTCCAGAAACTCGCTCCTGGTGTTCACGTCCACGTCGCCCACGTTGTAGGTATAGGTGAGAAGTCCCTCCAACTGCCGGACGGGACGGTATTCCAGGGTGCCCACGCTTTCCAGATAGTCGATGCTCTCGCCACCGACCATCCGCACGTTGTAGCTGTTGCGCATCCGGGCCAAAAAGGTCGGCGTACTGTAGTCGATGGTACTGCGGAAGGTGGTCAGGAAGTCGGTCGGCGCTCCCGACTGCATGAGGACGTCTTCGCTGACCGAAAAGCTGAGCGAGGTGCGGGAGAAGGGACGCCAGGCCGCGCTGACCGTGGTAACGGAGCGGACATATTCGTCGATTTCGCTGTTGCGGCGCTGGAACGAGATGGCAGAGCCCGATACCGTGCTCGTGCCGCTGCTGAATCCGCTGTTCACGGTGATCGCCGAATTGTTGAAGTTGCGCGGATTGGTGCCGCTGGCCGCGGACAGGTCCTCCTCCACCTCGAAACGCCAGGTGGGCGATGCCACATACGCCACACGGCCAAGGACGTTCTGGTTGAGGTAGCCGTCGCCCGAACCGGTACCGCCGGTCGCATCGAAGTACTTGACCGTATAGCTCCCCGACAGGCTGTAGTCACGCGAAAGGCGCGCAGTGCTTGCCGTTTCGACGCCTCCTTCGAAGGAAAGCAGTTTCGAGCCGTAACTCTCGGTGCTCTCCCCACGCACCACCACCCCCAGAGTGAAGGGAGAGCGCCGGAACATGTCGGCGCGGACCGAAGCGTTGTAGTTGGAGTTGTTGACCACGCTGCCGCTGGGGGACTGAATCCGCTTTTCATTGGAATAGAGGCTGGCCTTCCAGTCCACATCGGCGCCAAGGACACCGCTTGCATAGAAGGGCACCGTCCGCTCCAGGGTAATCCCTTCATCGTCGAGCAGCCGGGAAAAGCTGGAAAAGGTCCGTGCATCCCAGGTCTTGCGGGAAGCCACGGCGAACAGGTTAAGCTCGTAAGCTTCAAAGGAGTTGGCCGGCATTGAACTCGCGTGCTTGGTGAACTGGCCGTCGGCCGAGATCTTCACCCAGTTGGTCAGGTCGATCCACCGCCGCGCCAGCAGGTGATCGACCGTGCCGATCTGCATCTGGGTTTCCTTGAAGGACTGGTCGGTGTTGAGGTAGTCCCTGAAGTCGGTGGTCCGGTAGTGGAACCAGTTGTCCCTCTTGTTCAGGCTCACGAAGGCCAGACGGCGCATGCGCGTATCCACGGGGGTCAGACTCTTCAGGTCCCGGTTGAGATCGTCGCGGTAGTCGAGCATGACCAGCGGGATATGCCGGAAAATGGCGTTATAACCATTGGTCAGGCCGTTCTTCACCCCGAAGACCAGGGTTGCGCCGCTATTGATGTGGGTACCGTCGTAAAGGTTGGTGATCAGCCTCGGCGCAAAGATCGACGAACCGTCAATGCCGGACAGGTCCTCGTGCATGTTGATCCGGTTCGTGTCATAGCTGTAGGCTCTGAGCCGCAGGGGGAGCTCCAGCGGATCGAGCACCACTTCGCCGCGATACAGCAAATGCCCGGCACTGACGGAGGGGTTGTAGTTGGTCTGGGGGTCGGTGGGATTGGAGGGATTCTTTATCTTCGTATCAAAGGAGCCCCACTCGTAGCCCAGGGCAAGGTCGTAGCGCCCGACCCTGCCCTTGTAAAGCTCGCCGGATGTCTCATACAGCAAGGAGTAGCGCTGATAGAACGAATGGGCATCGCTGATCCGGGAGCCGTTGGCATCGGCCTCATAGCGCACGTATCCCAGCTCCGCCTCGCCGGAAATACCGGCCCGCACCGATGCGGGCGAGCAAAGAACCAGGCCGGCCAAGACCGACACTGACGCCAGCCCTATGTGCATGCGTCCTAGCGTCATGGAACCCACGGATCACTCCGGCATTCCGCCGGAGACGGCAACACGTTCACACCCACTCCACGAGAAACCACCCTCCGGGCGACCGGCTGCAGGCACCACAAGCCGGACCGCTGCGTAAAAAAGGGTGGACCAGAGTCCACCCTCGTTCCGGAGAGGTCCCCCTACTTCTTGTGGCAGCCGAGACAGAGCTTGCTGCCCGCCATGGTGGTACGGAGGAACGGAGCGTCGGTGTTGTCGTGGACCTTGTGGCAACTGCCGCACTCGAGGGTCGTGGCTCCGCGGGCGGACCTGAAGAGGGGGAGGCCGTTGGTCACGTCCGCGGTCTTCATGGTCGGCGGGTTGGTACCGGTATCGAGGGCGCCCAGGTTGCCGTCGGCGGCAATTCCGGAGGCGGTAACCAGGAAGTTGACCGGGTGGTCATTACTCAGGTCGGTGCCCAGGTTGGCATCGCCGGTGATCACATCGTTCCCCCCCACCATGGTGATTGCCACGCCGTTGGGGTCGTTGTGCACCGCGCCACCCAGGCCGGTGGCCCCGTCATGACAGCTCATGCAGAAGAGCGAGATGGAGTCGGCCGTAAAGCCCTGCTTGACCGGCGCGTTGTTCATGCCGCTGGAGGAGTAGAGCGTAAAGGTTGTGGCAGTGGGGTTGCCGCGGTTCCAGAGGGGAATGTCCTGCACCGAGTTGTGCGGGGTGTGACAGAACACACAGATCTGGTCGGTGTTCGTCGCCTTGAATGTGGCGCCGGTGCTTCCGGAACTCAGGTCGTGCTTGGTATTCTTGATGCTGGCGGCTCCCGCCGCGGTAACGGCCACCAGGAGTGCGGTCAGGGCCAATCCGATTTTTGCTTCGCTTCTCATGCTGCGTTCTCCTTTCACGTGGGTACTATGTGCTTTCTCAGCCGTTCGCGTTGATACCAATGGATGAGATACACAATGCAACCAGCACGCCAATATTCAACGCCTTCTCATAAAAGACCTGGAGATCAATAATTACGGTTGGATACACGCACACGGATTACACCAATCAAGCCTATTTCTCTCGGCAACGTTGTCCCGGGACGTATTTCCGAGAAGTTCGAACGCCATATAGCGCTACATTTTTTTGGCACTAACCGCAACTCGCTACAGCACCGAAGGGAAGATGGCACTGACACTCAATACATCCGCTAAATAACTTGTTGATGACAAAAATAAGAAGAGCCCCCGACAGCAACCATGCTGGCGAGGGCTCTTCGGAAACCGCGGGTTTCGGGCGTTTGTCTGACTTAGCGTAAAGCCGCTGCAAATCCGTCTGGTCGGTTCATATTTCGCCGGTTTTTCTGCCAGTGAAATGACAATTGACCTGCGCAATCGACACAATCTGCCCTGGGCCAGCCGAGCTTTCGCTTCGATTTCCCAAGTCGGACAGACTCCTGGCAGGCGAAGGAACCGATATTACTCCTGCCATCCGGGATGGGGTTGCGCTTGAGGAAATCGTCGGAGATGTACTGGAACACCTGGAACCGCCGATTGAGTTGGTCAACCACGTAAATGACGTCCTTGTCGTCAATGAAGACCCCTTGAGGAATGACGAATCCGCCGGGGGCCTGCTTGCCGGTGGTGATGGCGGAGTAGAGTCCGCCCACGGTGAGAAGATACTCGCCGTTGGTGCCGAAGATAATGAGCTTGTGACCTTTTCCCTCGGTCACATAGATATGATCCTCCGAGTCGACGGCCACGCCTTTCATGATCTGGAAATCGGCCGGCCCGTCGCCCCGGCGCCCGAACTTGCGGAGAAACTTCCCGTCCTGATCGAAGATCTGAACCCGGGCGTTCATGGCATCGCCTACGATGATCTCCCCCTTGCGATTGATGGCCACCGCCACGGGAAAGTTGAATTCGCCGTCTTCGATGCCACGTTTTCCAAAGGCGGAAAGCAGCCCCCCCTGCATGTCGAGGATGGCAATCCGGTGCTCGCGCGCATCCACCACGAGAATTCTCTGACGCTTTTCATCCACGGCGATGTCAGTGTTCCTCGTGACAGTAGCTTTGGTGTCGATAAAACGACGCGGCACCTCAAATCTGTCAAAAACTAGTATCCCCCCCTTTTCCGCATCGGAAACGTAAATATTCCCCTGGGAATCACCAGTGACCGAAACCGGGGTGGTAAACTGGTTAGCCGCCTGGGGTCCGCCGAGCATCGACACGCTCCGCTCTTTCATGTTGAACACCACCACGCCGCGAAGGCCCGGATCTGCCACATAAATCCTGTTCTGGCCATCCGCATAGACATCCAGCGGCTTGGTCAGGCTCATGGCCTGTTCTTCCCCGGCAATGGCTGCCATGAACGACGCGAATCCCTGCTTCGGGAAGTCGTTCTGGCTGCTGTAGGCACCGAGCCATTCGATCCTGGGACGCTCGGGCAGCGGCGGCCAGAAGTAGCGCCGCTCCTCCCGGACCTGCTGTCCTGCGCAGCCGGCGCACAGGGCGCACAGGACGGCCGCACCGACGAACCTGCGGATGAGCTTCAGAACGTTCATATGGTCACCTCGTTCCATGAGAATAGTCCGGCAATCGTACGCCGCCAGCCCTAGTCTACTTGTTATGGCACATCTGGCACAATGCCATGCGTTCTTCCGCGTTATTCACAAAGAAATAACGCACATCCGCCGCATGGGGATTGTGGCATGATATGCACGACATGTCCCGCCCCGAGGCTGACGCAGAGGGGTCTTTCCTGCCGCTTACCGGGTGCCCCTCTCCCGACGGTGTCCTCAGGATATGGGGCCTCCTGGCAACGGCCTCATGGCAGGAAAGACAGAGCGTGTTGATCGGCATCCGCAACTGGGCCCGGTTGGCGCTGCCGTGGGGATCATGACATACCTCGCACATGCCGCCGGCAATGGGGCCGTGAACGTATTTCCGCTTGGCGAAATCCGTTGACTTGTCCTCGTGACACTCGACGCAGAGCGCACTGTCGCGCTTGGGCACCGAATATTTCGGGGATGCCTTTTCCTTGTGACAATAGACGCAGGAGTAAGTCCCGGCCGGGCCATGGACAAACGCCACCTTGAGCATGCCGCGATGGCAGCCGAAACAGGGGTTTTCCCGCTCCTGGGTGCTCAGAAGCTGGGCCGGGCTCGGCGCCATGTTGTGGCAACCGGCACACCTGCTCTCCGTATCGGCCACATGGAAGGCAAACGGCTTGAACTCGGGCGGCACCGTCGCACCATCCTGCCAGGAGCGTAATAGACGGTCGCAACGGTGGTCTCGACCCGCTCTTTGCCGGCATACGCCTCAACGGAGACTTCGTTGCGGCCCTGATCCCAGAGGGGCTGCACGATGAGGAAATCCTGGAAGGCCTTGCGGTACTCGGGCGACGAGATAGCCAGCATATCGCCGACAACACCATTGACATTGATGCGGACAGCGGTGATTTCGGGATTGTTCAGCTTGAGAACCAGATGATCCGATCGGCCGACCCAGGTATTGGGCGTCGGCGCCACAAAGGCGATTGTGCCCGCCGTCGCCGGCGTGCCCAGCAGTATCACGGCACAGACGGCCAGCCATAGTCCTTTCCCCAGCATGTATCCTCCAGCCGCTACGGGTTGCTCACCGCGCGGAGCCTGTCGTAGGATTTCGGCTTGTGGCACCCCACAACGCAGGTGCCGCCGGTATCCGTCTTTGTGTATCGGATGGGTATGTCCCAACTGCCGAAGCCGGGAATCCGCTCTTTGACAAGCCGCTGCTGCGGCGCCGCATGGGCGTCGTGGCAGGTCTTGCACGAACGCCCCTTGTCGGGCTTGTTGATGTGCAGATAGTGCAGATTATAGTCACCGTTGCGGAAGCCGGTGAGGGTATCCGTGCGGCGGTCGTCGGCCATCTGGCGGGAGTGGCACGTGAAACAGAGGGCAAAGTCATTCTGCTCGTAGCTCAGGTACAGCGCCTCGGGATAGGCATTCCGCAGAAGCTTCGGGAAGGAGGACCCGTGCGGGTTATGACAGTCGCAGCACTCTCCCCGCGCCACGGGTTGGTGAATTGACCGGCCCGCTGCCATTTTTTCGTCATGGCACCGGAAACAAAGAGCCGCCCCGCTCCCGCGGAGAAGCCTCGGTGAGTCTGACTGATGGGGGTCGTGGCACTTCAGGCATTCGCCGGTGGTGACGGGCAGATGGCCATGGCGGAAGGAAAAGGCAGCGGCATCGTGGCAACCGAAGCAGAGC
Source organism: Geobacter anodireducens (assembly GCA_001628815.1). Taxonomy (NCBI): domain Bacteria; kingdom Pseudomonadati; phylum Thermodesulfobacteriota; class Desulfuromonadia; order Geobacterales; family Geobacteraceae; genus Geobacter; species Geobacter anodireducens. The sequence continues at coordinate 679,492 of CP014963.1, read as the reverse complement.
GCAGCACCGCGCGCCTTGAGAAGTGACGGATTGGCCGACTGGTGAGGGTCATGGCAGGAGAGGCACTCTCCTCCGCCAACCGGGGGATGAACCACCTTCTTCGATGCCATGCTTTCATGGCAGATCTGGCAGAGGGCAGCACCTTTCGCCACAGGCCGGAACGCCCCCTGCTGCTTGGGGTGGACCGCCGCACCGACGGGATTGTGACAGGCGATGCAATCATCGGAGGCCACCGGCCCATGCACTACGCCATCGCGGGCCTTGCTCCTGTGACAACGCGTGGCGCATCCGTCAGGGATGCCGGGGATAGGCGCCGACCAAAGGGAAGTGGCTGACATAACGAGGGAAACAGCCAGAAGGCGACAAACACTGCCGGCCAACAGCGCTTTCATGGCGGAACGCACGAACTTCGGCGCCCGTATGGGCGCCGAAGCGATGAGGGTATGTCGGGAAAAATTGTCAGGCATGCCCTGCAAGCAATGCAAGAGCACTGCCAACGGAAGGCCTACCCTCCTCCGTAACTGTGGAGACCGGAGAGAAGGAGGTTCACGCCGAGGTAGCAGAAGATGGTGGCCGCGAATCCCACAATGGAAAGGATGGCGGCGCGCTTTCCGACCCACCCGCGGGTAAAGCGGGCATGCAGGAATGCGGCATACACGAACCAGACGATCAGCGACCAGGTTTCCTTCGGGTCCCAGCTCCAGTAGGTGCCCCAGGCGTAGTTGGCCCATGCCGCGCCGGTGATGATGCCGAGCGTGAGCAGCGGGAACCCGATCATGATCGCCTTGTAGTTGAGATCATCCAGGATCTTCGTGGGCGGGAACATGGAGATGATTCCGCCGGCCTGCGCCGACTGGGACGAATCCTCCTTCCCCGCCTTGATCAGATACATGATGGAGATGCCGCAGGCAACGGCAAAGGCGGCATAGCCCAGGAAGCAGGTGACGACGTGATAGAGCAGCCAGTTGCTCTGGAGCGCAGGAACAAGGGGCTCGATGCCGCTGTTGAGCGTCAACTGGGCCCATGCCATGCCGAGGAGCGCAAAGGGCATGACGAACGCGCCCACGACCCGGTACTTGTACTTCAGGTCAATGATGCCGAAGATGAGAACGATGGTCCAGGCAAAGAAAACCACCGACTCGTAGAGGTTCGACAGGGGAGCGTGGCCGTGCCCGATGTCATAGGACTCTTTCCAGCGGAGCAAAATGGCGGCCGTGTGGACGAAGAAGCCAAAATAGGAAATGAGACTTCCCGCCATCCCCACATGACGGTTCCTGCTCGCCAGGAAGGCAAAAAAGGCGAGCATGGAGACCAGATAGGAGAACGTCGTGATGTTGAACAGCATGGAACTGGTCATTGGTCAATCCTCCACCCGTACTTACAGAGTTTTCAGTTTTTCGACAAGGGCGTCGAAGGCGAGTTGGAATCCCGGCTGGTTCTTGTTGGCGGTGCCGCCGAGGGTCACATGCCCCTTGCGAACCCGTATCCAGATCCGCTTGTGGGACATGAAGAACGCCATGCAGCAGCCAACCACCATCAGGGTGCACCCCAGCCACACCACCCAGACGCCCGGGTCTTTGGCAACCTGAAGTCCGGTGAACATCTTGAGATCGGCCCCTTCGTAGGTGAAGATAAGGTCCGCTCCACGCTGGACGTCGAATTCCGGATAGTTCTGGAACACGATGAACGCCTGGGGTTCGCCGCTCTTGGGCTCAACGGCGACCCTCACCGCCGGTCCCCGGAACTGGGGAATGAAGCGTCCGATCTCGTCAGTGCCCTCCAGGAGCTGGACTGCGGAACCGTCGGGCAGAACCTTCCGCTCTCCCATGGATAGCGAAACCCGCACGGGAGCCCCCCCCTTGCGCTCGCGCACGGTGAGGTGATAGAGGCCGCCCTCATCCGCAGGACCGTAGCTCGACTGGTAGAACGTAATTCCCTTGTAGGTCAGCGGATCGTTCACGATGACCGGACGCTTGTCGATGACCACCTTGCCGCCGTCGATGACGGTGAGGAGGCTCTTGAACTCCTTGGGGGCGCCGGTGTCGTAAAACGAAACTGAAAAATCCTCGCACTTGACCGTAAAGCCGAGATCGATCGGCACGCCCTTGCGAGACATGACCGTGGAGGTTCCCGAGCCTTCAACGATGTTCACATAGGCCTTGTAGCCGAAAAACGATCCGAGCAGGGCGCCGATGAAGATGATGACGATGCTCAGGTGCACCACATAAACACCCAGCCTGCTGTACGGCGACTTCTGGGCGAAGAGATGGAACTCTCCATCCCGCTCGGTCACCACCGGCTCGGCAAATTCGCCCTTGAGGAACGTCTTCATCTTCTCGTTGAGGGCAGCCGCATCACCCTCTTTCTTGAAATCATGGGTAAGCGTCAGGGTCCGCTCAAAGCCCTCGTCCATGACGAGCGTAGGCTCGGAGATGGTTTTCCATACCCGGGGCAGCCGCTTGATGGAGCAGGCAACGATGTTGACCGTGAACAGATAGAGCAGCAGGATGAACCACCAGGAGTGGTACATGTCGAAAAAGCCGAGGGTCGAGTAGACCTTGAACTTCATGCCTCCCGTGCCGCCTATGGCTGCGAGATACTCAGGGGGAAGCGGGTTCTGCTGCGGAATGATCGTACCGATGATGGACGTTGCCGCCAGGAGAATGAGAAGGAAAATAGCCAACTTGAGGGAACAGAAAAAATCCCACAGTGCCTGCAAGAAGCCGCGATCGCTGGTTGTCAAGGTAACGCTCCCGCAATGTTTAGGATTATGGTCGTCAATGCCAGACCCCCGACCAGGGCAGAGACGATTATAAACAAAAATATCCGGAAAAAACAAACAGTTAATTTAATTTAATTATTTTCTCGGTCAAGAAAAAGGGATAACAGTAAATCCCTGTTATCCCTTTGGTACATCACAAAGAAGCAAGATCAAGCAATCATTACTTCTTGTGGCACTCGCCGCACTTGGTCGGCCCCTGCTTCATTTCTTCGTGGCAGCCTTTGCACCCCTTGCCGTGGGCCATCTCTTTGCCGAAGCCCTCGATCTTGCCCGGGCCCTTCTCGTGGCACTTCTTACAGTCGGGGATAACCTTCTGGTGGGCCTTGTGCGGGAACTTCACATCACCGTTCTTGGCCTTGAGGACGATGTCGTCGGCGGCAAAGGCGAGGCCGGCGCAGAATACGGACAGCGCGAGAGAAGCAATAACCTTTTTCATGTGATTCTTACCCCTTTCTAACAGGTTGATGAAAATCGCAATTTGTTATACAGCAGATGCAGATTTTGTCAAGCGGAAAGCTGCTGGGCCCGCTGCCAAACCCGCATAATTACAGCAAGTTAATATTCCTCTACATCCGGCCCAACCGAGCCTGGAGATCCCGGTCCCTGGCCTCCACCTCTTCCGCCATGGCCGCCTTGTATTCCACCAGCTTGCGGGCCATGGCGGCATCGCCGAGGGCCAGGATCTGCACCGCGAACAGACCGGCATTCTTGGCTCCTGCCTTGCCGATGGCCATGGTGGCCACCGGAATCCCGCCCGGCATCTGCACCATGGAGTACAGGGCGTCGACGCCGTTGAGCGCCCCTCCCGGCATTGGCACCGCAATAACCGGAAGGATGGTCTCGGCGGCGAGGACCCCCGCAAGGTGGGCAGCCACGCCGCGCCGGCAATGATTGCCTTCACGCCGCGCGCGGCCGCGGCCGAGGCGAGACCCGCCGCTTTTTTCGGCGAACGGTGGGCTGACGCCACCCGCATTTCCCAGGTCACGCCGAAGGCATCAAGGGCCTTTGCCGCTTCTTCCATGACGGGAACGTCCGAATCGCTCCCCATGATGATGAGCACCTGAGGGTTTTCCATCGCAACCTCCCCTGTCAACGCGTGAGCGCCTTGGCGCCGATGTCTGTGCGGTAGTGGACGCCGTCCCACGAAATTGCCTGGACCCCCCGGTAGGCGCGATCAATGGCCTCGCCCACCGTGGCGCCGAGGGCGGTAACCCCCAGCACCCGCCCCCCGCTGGTGACGATACGGCCGTCTTTCCGGGATGTGCCGGCGTGGAACACGAACAGATCCTCCATGCGGGCCGCATCCTCCAGCCCCCGGATCTCGTCTCCCTTCCGGTAATCGGCGGGATATCCCCCGGCGGCCATGACGACACAAACGGCGGCCTTGTCGTGCCATTCGAGCTCAATGCCCGACAGGTCACCCCGGGCAACCGCCAGGAGCACGGGCACGATATCCGACTTCATCCGCATGAGCAGCGGCTGGCACTCGGGGTCGCCGAAACGGGCGTTGAATTCGAGGGTTTTCACCTGATCGCCGTTGATCATGAGCCCGGCATACAGCACTCCGCGATAGGGGCGCCCCTCGGCAGCCATGCCGTCCACGGTCCGGCGCATCACCTCTGCCATGACCTTGTCATGGATGGCCGGGGTAACCACCGGCGCGGGAGAATAGGCGCCCATGCCGCCGGTATTGGGCCCCGTGTCGCCGTCGAAGACCGCCTTGTGATCCTGGGCGCTGGCCAGGGGGATGATGTTCTTGCCGTCGGTGAAGGCGAGAAACGATGCCTCCTCCCCGGTGAGAAACTCCTCGATGACCACCCGCGAACCGGCATCGCCGAAGGCGTTGCCCGACAGCATGTCCGTCACGGCGCCAACGGCTTCCTCACGGGTATGGGCGATGATGACCCCCTTGCCCGCGGCCAGCCCGTCCGCCTTGACGACGATGGGCACCCCTACCCGGTCGATGAAGGCCACGGCCGGCTCCACCTCGGTAAAGACGTCATAGGCGGCGGTGGGTACCTGATACTTGTTCATCAGGTCTTTCGAAAACGCCTTGCTCGCTTCGATGATGGCGGCATTCCGGCGGGCGCCGAAGATCAGCAGCCCCTTTTCCTCGAACCGGTCAACGATGCCGAGGGAAAGAGGCAGTTCCGGCCCCACCACGGTGAGGTCGATGGCCTGCTCCGTCGCAAACGCGGCGAGCCCGTCCAGGTCGTCCACCGCCAGGGGAACGTTCTCGGCGATAAGGCCGATGCCGGGGTTTCCCGGCGCGCAGTACACCTTGCCGACAAGGGGCGACTGGGCGATTTTCCAGACCAGGGCATGCTCCCGCCCGCCGCCTCCGATTACCAATACCTTCATGGGTTCCTCCCCGTGATCGTTCCGTGTCTCAGTGCCTGAAATGCCGCATGCCGGTGAATACCATCGCCATGCCGTGCTCGTCGGCGGCGGCGATCACCTCGGCGTCGCGCATGCTGCCGCCCGGCTGGATCACCGCGGTGATGCCCACGGCAGCCGCGTTGTCGATGCCGTCGCGGAAGGGGAAAAAGGCGTCGGACGCCATGACGGCCCCCTTCACCTCGAGCCCCGCGTGCTCGGCCTTGATGGCGGCGATGCGGGCGGAGTTGACCCGGCTCATCTGGCCGGCCCCCACGCCGATGGTCATATTGCCCTTGCCGTAGACAATGGCGTTGGACTTGACGAACTTGGCCACGCGCCAGGCAAAGAGCAGGTCCTTCATCTCCTGCTCGGTGGGCTGCCGCGTGGTCACGACCTTCAGCTCGGCGTACAGGTCGAGATCGGTGTCCTGCACCAGGATGCCGCCGTTCACCCGCTTCAGATCGAGGCGCGGCTGCGGCTTCTCCGGCCAGGTGCCGCACTCCAGGAGCCGCACGTTCTTCTTGGCGGCAACCACTTCCGTGGCCTCCGGCGATACGGCGGGAGCGATGATGACCTCCACGAACTGGCGGTCGCAGATTGCCCGCGCCGTGTCGGCGTCCAGTTCCCGGTTAAAGGCGATGATGCCCCCGAAGGCCGATTCGGGGTCGGTGGCATAGGCCCGGTCGTAGGCCTCCAGCAGCGTCCCGCCCACGGCCACGCCGCAGGGGTTGGCATGCTTCACGATGACGCAGGCGGGGCCTTCGGCGAACTGCTTCACGCACTCCAGGGCAGCGTCGGTATCGGCGATGTTGTTGTAGGAAAGCTCCTTGCCCTGGAGTTGGCGGGCAGTGGCAACGGACGCCTCCTTCACCTGGCGCTCCACATAGAAGGCGGCACCCTGGTGGGGGTTCTCGCCGTAGCGCATCTCCTGGGCCTTTCTGAACTGAAGCGTGACGGTGTCGGGATAGGTGGCGATCCCTTCGCCGGTCCGGGCGCCGAGCCAGTTGGAAATGGCGCCGTCATAGGCTGCGGTGTGCTGGTAGACTTTCACCGCCAGGCGGAAGTTGGTCTCCCGGGACACGGCGCCGCCGGATGCCTTCATCTCATCGAGAACCGGCTGGTAGTCCGCCGGGTCCACGAGCACGGTCACGTCGGCGTTGTTCTTGGCCGCGGAGCGGAGCATGGTGGGACCGCCGATATCGATGTTCTCGATGGCATCTTCCAGGGTGCAGTCGGGCTTGGCCACGGTGGCCTCGAAGGGGTAGAGGTTCACCACCACCAGGTCGATGGGCTCGATGCCGTGCGCCTTCATGGTTGCCACATGGTCTGGGTTGGAGCGCATTCCCAGAAGGCCCCCGTGGACCTTGGGGTGAAGCGTCTTGACCCGGCCGTCGAGCATCTCCGGGAAACCGGTAAAATCGGAAACGTCCTTGACCGCGAGTCCCGCGTCGCGGAGAAGCTTTGCGGTACCGCCGGTGGAGAGGATCTCCACGCCGTAGCCGGCCAGTTCCCGGGCGAAATCGAGGATGCCGGTCTTGTCCGAGACGCTGATGAGCGCACGTGTTATCTTTGCCATGGTTTACCCCTTTGACATGAGCTGAGATCACCACGAGCTCCGTGGCGGATGTTAGCGAGACGGGAAGTCGATGTGCTTCAGAAAGTGTTTCTCAAAGGCAGGCGTACCCGAGAGGGGAATCACCCGGAGCGCCCGGGCCAGTCGATCAACGGCCTCGAACCCCTCCGGGGCGGTCAGTGCCTTTTCGACACCGGCCAGGGCACCCTCCCGGACGAAACGGGTCGTTTGTACCATCTTTTCCGTGAAAATTCCAATGAATTTTAGGCTCCGGGGTGAGAGAACCGCGCCGAAAGAGCCGGTCAGGACAACCTCTTCAATATCCTCACACCGGATGTGGGCCCGTTCGCACAGGACCTCCATGCCGGCGCGGATTGCCCCCTTGGCGAGCTGCACCTGGCGGATATCCTCCTGGGAGAGATAGATGGTCCGCGCCGCATCCCGATGAAGGATGAGCGCGGGCTCCCCGCCCACCGTTCCCATGCGGGCGCCGACGGGTGACGCGATCTCTTCCGGCGGCAGAAGGCGGCCGGTGGAGTCCAGAAGCCCCTCTTCCAGCAGGAGCGCAACCGTGTCCAGCACCGCAGAACCGCAGACACCGAGGGGCTGGCCGCCTCCGATCGTCGTGACGCGCACGCGGTCTCCATCCCGGACGATGCCGTTCACGGCCCCCGGCAGGGCAGCCATGCCGCAGGCGAGCCCTCCCCCCTCGAAGGCGGGACCGGCGGCGGCCGATGTGCCCAGCAGCACATCACCGCACTGGAGAACCATCTCGCCATTGGTTCCCATGTCCAGAAACAGACGGGGAGCAGGGCACGGGGCACACACATCGGGAACACCGAACAGGAAGGCTACCGTGTCGCCGCCCACAAAGCCGCCCGGCAGCGGGAAGAGCGCGACCCGGCCGGACAGGTCCCACCCCAGGTCTGTCGCGGGAATATTCGTGGAGGTCGAGAACAGCGGACGGTAGGGGGGGTATGCCAACCGGACCACGGGGAGCCCGAGCAGGAGGTGTTCCATGGCAGGGTTGCCGGCCACGGCCACCATGCGCAGGCGATCCCGTGCCTCGCCGGCGCTGTCGAGCAGACGGACCGCGAGGCGGTACAACTCCTCCCTGACCAACGCGGCCATGCGTTGCAGCGACTCACCGGAACGACAGGCGGCATCGAGCCGCGAGACCACGTCGGCGCCGAATTCCCGCTGGGGGTTCAGGGACCCGGCGGACGCCAGCCTTTCTCCGGAGGACAGATCGACCAGCGAAGCGGCAAGGGTGGTGGTGCCCAGGTCAACGGCAATGCCGAGGCCTGGATCAACGTTGGAGTCAGACGATGTCAACGGCGCACTCCCCGGCGGGAGGACCTCCCCCACCTCCAGGGCAAACAGCCCCCGGTCGCCGGCCGCAGCGAGGAACCGGCCGGCGGAGGACGGAGCCAGGGACAGGAGAAGCCCCCCCGATGTCTGGGGATCGAAGAGGGGAAGAAGCCGGTCGTCGTCGCTGCGGGGCGCGCCGACAAAGGGTGCATAGTGATCCCTGTTGCGATAGCAGCCGGCCGGCACGAGCCCGTCGGCCACCAGGCCCATGACGCCGTCCAGCACCGGCACCTGTTCCAGGTGAAGACGCAGGGTCACCCCTGCCCCCCGAGCCATCTCGCAGGCGTGTCCGACCAGGCCGAAACCGGTCACGTCGGTACAGGCGGAGGCCCCGCTCTCGAGCATGAGTCCCGCGGCTTCGGCGTTCAGCGTGGTCATCCAGCGGACGGCTTCGGCCGTGAGCGCAGCCGGTGCCATGTCGGCCTTGATCGCCGTCGAGACGATGCCGGTGCCGAGCGGCTTGGTGAGCACCAGCCGGTCCCCGGCACGTGCAGTGGCATTGCGCACCACGCGCGACGGACTGATGAGTCCGGTCACGGCCAGGCCGTACTTGAGCTCGTCGTCCTCCACCGTATGGCCGCCCACGAGACAGGCCCCCGCCTCGCGCAGGGCGTCGTGCCCGCCGGCCAGAATGGCGGAAAGGACCGACCCCGGCAGCGCGCACGCCGGGAAGAAGACGAGGTTCATGGCCGTGACCGGCCGCCCGCCCATGGCGAAGACATCCGACAGGGCATTGGCCGCCGCGATCCGGCCGAAGGTGTAGGGATCATCCACCAGTGGGGTGATGATGTCCACCGTCTCCACCAGGGCGAGCCCCTCCCCTATCCGGTACACCCCCGCGTCGTCGGCGGTTTCCGGCCCCACCAGCAGATTCGGATCGTCTTCCCGAACCATGCCGCTCAGCGCTTGTTCCAGGCCCGCCGGGCCCAGCTTTGCCGCTCAGCCGGCTGCTTTGACGAGCGATGTCAGCTTGATGCCTTCGGTCATCGGAGGTTCCTTTCTCCTCACCTGTGCCTGATCGACGGGTTGAGGTAGATGCGCGGCACCCGCTTGCTGATGCCGCAGAAAATTTCGTAGGGGATGGTGCCGGCCCACTCGGCAAGCTCTTCGGCACGGACGCAGTTCCCCTCCCGGTCGCACCCCAGGAGCGTCACCTCGTCGCCAACGGTCACGCCGGAGATGTGGGTCACGTCGGCCATGATCCAGTCCATGCAGACGGTGCCCACGACCGGAGCGCGCCGGCCGCGCACGACAACCTCCGCGCGGTTGGTGAGGGAACGGCTGTAACCGTCGGCGTAGCCGACCGGAATACTGGCCACGAGTCGCCGGTCAGGGGCGGTGAAGCGGCGGGCGTAGCTGATGCTCGTGCCCGGCTCAACCCACTTGAGCAAGGCGATGGAACTGCGCAGGCGCATGATGGGCTTGAGCGCCATCTTTCCCTCGAAGTCGCCGGAAGGGAGCGCGCCATAGAGGACGATTCCGGGCCGGACGAGGTTGCAGAACGGCAGGTCCATGCCGAAGGCTGCCGCGCTGTTGGCGATATGGACATAGCGCGGCTCGAATCCCTCGTGGCGGGCCGCCGCGACAGCCGCGGCAAACCGGCCCGCCTGGAGATCGGAGTAGCGCCGGCCATCTTCGTCGAGTTCGTCGGCGGAGGCGAAGTGGGAGATGATCCCCTCCAGGTCCAGGTGCTTCAACTCCCGCAGGGCGCGAAAGAAGGCCTGCGCCTCCTCGTGGGGGATGCCGAGGCGCCCCATGCCGGTATCGATCTTCGCATGGACCTTGCCCGGCGATACAGGCGGCCGGCCGCATCGTCCAGAACCCGCGCCTGCTCCAGGCTGAACAGGGCCGTGGACAGGTTGAACCCCACGCACTTGCGTTCCTGGCCGGGATAAACCCCTCCCAGGATCAGGACGGGACGATCGATGCCGCTCTTGCGCAGTTGAATTCCCTCGGCCAGGAAGGCAACGCCGAAGGCGGTCACTCCCAGGGCCTCCAGCTCGCGGGCGATATCCATGAAGCCGTGGCCGTAGGCGTCGGCCTTGACTACCGCCAGGATGCCGCACCCCTGGGGAATCGTACGGGCGACGAGGTCGTAGTTGTGACGGAGGGCGGCGAGATCGACTTCAGCAATGGTGGGCCGGCTGTCCATGCCCCTTTAGGTACCACTTCTCTTCCCGGCTGTAAAGGATGAAAACCTGCGCCTTACCGCCCGGCAAATCCACGTTAATTCCGTTGACTTGTGGGGGATTATCGTTTAGCTTTGTTTACACACATAGTCTGCTGGGGGAGTTCCTGGGAACTGAGACGGGCCACGCCCGAACCCTTCGAACCTGATCCGGTTTATACCGGCGTAGGGAAGCGGCCAGAAACAATCATCCGTACGTCTTTTCTGGAACCGCGACTTTGCCGTCGCGGTTTTTTTTTGAGGAGATTTCCTGCCATGGCCTCTAACGGTCACACGCTTCGGCTCGTCGTCAACCGGGACAAGCACGACTCGGTCATCAGGGGGCTCTACCTGGTGACCGACCACGACGACAACCTCATCACGCGCGTTGAGGCGGCCATTGACGGCGGTGCCCGGGTGGTCCAGTACCGCAACAAGAATCTGGACCGGGAGGGCCGGTTCACCCTCGGCCTTGAGTTGCGGGAGCTGTGCCGCAGGCGGAGCATCCCCTTCATCGTGAACGACGACCTGGAGATGGCCGCAAGCCTCAAGGCCGACGGCCTCCACCTGGGCCAGGGGGACGGCGACCCCCGCGAAGCGCGGCGCGTTCTCGGCCCCGGCACGATCATCGGCGTGTCCACCCACACTCTGAGCGAAGCCCTGGAGGCCCAGGCGGCCGGGGTGGACTACATCGGCTTCGGCGCCATGTTCCCCTCCCGGAGCAAGGAGGTCGAGCACGTGGCCGGACCGGAGCTGCTTGCGGCCATCCGGAGCTCCATCAGCATCCCCATCGTCGCCATCGGCGGCATCACCCGCGATAACGGCGCCCGTGTCATCGACGCCGGTGCCGATGCCGTGGCAGTCATATCGGCGGTCCTGTCCCAGCCCGACCCGGCCCTGGCGGCCACCGAGCTAGCCCTGCTCTTCAACCGGCGCGCACCGTTTCCGCGCGGCTCCGTCCTTACCGTGGCCGGCAGCGATTCCGGGGGAGGCGCGGGCATCCAGGCAGATCTGAAAACCGTCACCCTGCTCGGGAGCTACGGTTCGTCGGTCATCACGGCCCTGACAGCCCAGAACACCCGGGGGGTCAGCGGCATCCACGGCGTACCACCGGCGTTCGTTGCCGACCAGCTCGATGCGGTCTTCTCCGACATTCCCGTGGATGTGGTCAAGACCGGCATGCTCTTCTCGGCGGAAACCATCGTCGCCATCGCCTCGAAGCTTGTCGAGTACCGGCGGCGAATGGTAGTGGTCGATCCCGTCATGGTGGCCAAGGGGGGGGCGAACCTGATCGACCGCGGAGCGGTAAGCGTGCTCAAGGAGCGGCTCTTTCCCCTCACCTACCTGGTTACCCCCAACATACCCGAGGCCGAGCGGCTCACCGGCGCAAGCATCTCCGACGAAGAATCGATGCGGGAGGCGGCCCGCCGCCTGCACCGGCTGGGGGCGCGCAACGTTCTCATCAAGGGCGGCCACCTGCTGGCCGGCGACTCGGTGGACATCCTCTTCGACGGGGCAGCCTTCCACCGCTTCGCCTCACCGCGAATCCTCTCGAAAAACACCCACGGCACCGGCTGTACCTTCTCCTCGGCCATTGCCGCCTATCTGGCCCAGGGCGACCCCTTGCGCGAAGCGATCGCCCGGGCCAAACGCTACATCACCGCTGCCATCCGCCTTGCCCAGCCCCTGGGACGCGGACACGGACCGGTCAACCATATCCTCGCCGCGGAGGACGTCAGGGACCGGTGATCGGGGACCGGCAGAAATCACCCGGATAACGACCAAGGAGTATCGACACATGGCTATGACGCAACTGGAATACGCCCGCAACGGTATCATCACCGACAAGATGAAAGAGGCCGCCCTGGCCGAAGGGGTATCGCCCGAATTCATCAGGGCGGGCATTGCCGACGGGACCATCATCATCTGCCACAACAACAAGCACCACAACGGCCGCCCCCTGGCCGTGGGCACAGGGCTGCGGACCAAGGTCAACGCGAACATCGGCACCTCCGCCGACGACACGGATATCACCAAGGAGCTTGAGAAGGCCCGGGTGGCGGTTCACCACGCGCCGACGCCATCATGGATCTTTCCACCGGCGGACCGGTGGACGAAATCCGCCGCGCGATCATCGCCGAGACCAATGCCTGCATCGGCAGCGTCCCCCTCTACCAGGCGGCCCTCGATGCGGTCAGAACCAAGAAAAAGGCCATCGTCGACATGACCGTGGACGATATCTTCGAGGGAATCATCAAGCATGCCGAGGACGGGGTCGACTTCATCACCGTCCACTGCGGCGTGACCCGCGCCACGGTCGAGCGCATGAAGAACGAGGGACGCATCATGGACGTGGTTTCCCGCGGCGGCGCCTTCACCGTTGAGTGGATGACCTACAACAACGCCGAAAACCCTCTCTTCGAGCACTTTGACCGGCTGCTCGACATCGTCAAGGCGTACGACATGACCCTGTCGCTGGGGGACGGCTTCCGCCCCGGCTGCCTCGCGGATGCCACTGACCGGGCCCAGATCCACGAGTTGATCCTTCTGGGCGAGCTGACCCAGCGGGCCCAGGACGTGGGGGTTCAGGTCATGATCGAAGGCCCCGGGCACGTGCCGCTCAACCAGATCGAAGCGAACATTCTCCTCCAGAAGCGGCTCTGCCACGGCGCTCCCTTCTACGTCCTCGGGCCCCTGGTAACCGATATCGCTCCGGGCTACGACCACATCACCTGCGCCATTGGCGGCGCCATCGCCGCAGCGGCCGGGGCCGACTTCCTCTGCTACGTGACGCCGAGCGAGCATCTGCGACTGCCGAGCGTGGAAGACGTCCGCGAGGGGGTCATCGCCTCCCGCATCGCCGCCCATGCCGCCGATATCGCCAAAGGGGTCAAGGGGGCCATGGCCAAGGACATCGCCATGGCCAAATGCCGCAAGAAATTGGACTGGGAAGGGCAATTCGAACAGGCCCTCGACCCGGAAAAAGCCCGGCGCATGCGCGCCGAGTCGGGCGTGGCCGAGCACGGCGCCTGCACCATGTGCGGCGAGTTCTGTGCCTACAAGGTGATGGACGACGCCATGGAAAAGCAGCGGACGGCAACCCGCTAGCGGCAGGGATTACATATTGACACCTGCCCGGCATTCGGGTAAATACAGGTATCGCCACAACGCATTTACGACACTTTTTCTGAAATCCTGTGGCCGAGCATACAATTCAGTCTCGCAATTCAGCAAAGTTACATGAAGTATTGCATGCCACCGTAGCTCAGTCGGTAGAGCAGCTGATTCGTAATCAGCAGGTCGTCCGTTCAAGTCGGATCGGTGGCTCCAGCATACACGATGGGGCTGCGGCACACGCCGCAGCCCCATTTGCGCTTTCCGGCCCGGGCTCGGCCAATGCCGATGCACCGCCCCGCCCAACTATTTTGCTGGAAATCGAGTAGCCGACATGCATAATTAGACAATCCTCACCACCCACAATCCAACCCATCCTCCGGCAGCACCAGATACGGACCATTCGTCTTCCTCCCTGGCGGGATGAATCTCTCCATGGGTGTCATTGACGGAAGCGAACCAGCTCGAAAGGAGACCCCCGTGCGTTTGGACAGATACATTCTCTTCGCGAGACAGGCCCTGGCGGCAACGGCAGGTAGTGCGATATTGCTGGCAGCACCCGTGCAGGCAGTGGTTCCGGCGGCCCCCCAGGACTACCTTGCGGTGGAGGCGCCCGAGGCCTCTCCGGCTGAACGGACCCTCGCCCCCCTCTTCTCCCCCTCGTTCCAGTACCGGGATATCACGGTTACCACCGAGGGAGACCGCCGTCTCGTGACCATCACCTCGGACCGGGGAATTACCAGCAGAAACGTGCGCAAGCTCAATGAAAGCCTGATCTCCCGGGGTATCAGCATCTACGGGGCCGCCTACTATGGCGACTTCGCGTGGGACCGGACCGTCCTTGACGCAGCAATCACCATTACGCGAAAGGTGGAAGGCGAACCGGATACCATTGAAATTTCCGACGGCACGATCCGGGACATCAAGACCAGCAAGCCGCTCGTTCCGCTAACGGTGGCGGTTTACGAACTCCACATCCCCGTGAGCAGCGATTTTGCCACCTCATGGAAAAGACAGCGGATCATTCCCGCCGTGGACATTCCCGCTCCTGAGCCGCGGACCGGCCGTTTCCCCGATTCCCGCGTGTTTCAGATCCGTGAGAATGAGCCCCTGCGGCGCAACGTGGTCTATGCGGTAAAGGGAGACCTGAGGGAGGTGGAACAGTTCTTCGACCGGAGGCTGAAAGAGATCCATCGGACCGTGATCGTGGCTGGGGATGTTGAGGGGGTGCCGACGCCCGCCGAGGTTTTCGGCATCAAGACGTCGGCCCAGATCATCGTTCTGTCCGGCTACTCCTACGTCAACAAGAGGCTCGTCTCAACCGAGGTGACCCTGCGCCGCGCCGGCGACCCCAACTTCTCGGACTACATCGAGATCGAGGTGGCGGAGACCTACCCAGACGAAGGTTATTCCCAGACAGCGGGGTCCTGGCGATAGTACGAACGCAATAATCCGTAGAGTTCCGGATGGCGGGCCTTCAACTCGCCGGGCATCTCGAAGAAACTCTCGGTCGCCACGGCGAAGAATTCCGCAGGGCTCTCGGCCCCATAGGGATCGAGAAAGCTCCAGCGGCCGGCTTCGTCGTCGTCAATGAGGCGCCGGTATTCCTGTTCCAGGATCTCACGCCAGGGTGACTGTTCGGGCTCATTGGGCAGAAAGCCGTCGTAATCGGTGAGCCGGTCCTGGTGGTCGAGCTGGTGGGCGAATTCGTGAAACACCACGTTGAACCCGTCATCGGGTGTTTGGGTGTCCAGCACCACATCCTTCCAGGACAAGACAACGGTCCCCAACTCCCATGACTCGCCCACCCGGGGCTCGGGCCCCTCGGTGACCACCCCTCCCTCGTCCCAGCGTTGCCGCTGGCCGACGTACTCGTCCGGATAGATGACGATCGACGAAAGGTGCGGGAAGTAATCACCGGGCCGATGGAGGATGAGCAGGCAGGCAAGGGCAGCAACGGTGACCCTTATCTCGTCGGTCATCCGGATGCCGCCGCAGCCTTCAAAGCTCTTTTCCTCCACGAACACCCGCACGTGCCGCAGCAACTCCTGCCGGTCGTCAGCGCACAGGCGACTGTAGAACGGCACATTGCGTTCAACGATTTCCAGCCACTGGGGGGGAAACTCGCCCCTGCGCAGCCTTTTTCTCCTCCACCATGCAAGCAGGCCCATTAACTCCGTTTCCACTCACGGAAACACGCTATCGCGTCACCGTTTGCAACGAGTTGCGCGCACCGAAGCGGGTTTCTTGCCGGAGTGGGTATGTTTCCGCTCCGGCGTTTCCAGCAGGGCAGCAAGCATAAGATCGACCCGATAGCCGGCCGTACGCGCCATCGCCTCCAGGCGCACCGCTTCGTGGGCAATCATCCTTGTGGTGCCGGCCCGCTCGCCCCTTTGCTTCGCAACGGCGGCATCCCGGTCTGCGAGGAACAGGATCCAGCCCACCAGCGTCTCGAACGGCTCCTGCACGAACCAGTCGACGCCTCCGCTTCGATGGACGCCAAGAAAACGGGCTGCCGCTCGGTCGGTAAAAAGTCTCGCCAGACAGCGGCGCAGGGCCTCTGCGGTATCGAGGCGCTCCAGTCCCAGGAGCACTTCGACCAGGAGGACCGCCCGATCCGCGCACAGCGCCTCATCGTCGCCGGTGCCGCATGCCGGGCGGAAGATGTCGGCCAGGGCTCGCCGCAGCCCCAGGGTCGCAAACCATTCGGCGGAACGGGCGCGGTAGCCGTCAGCGCCGGCGAGTCGTCCCGCTTCGCCGACAACCGCGAGGCTCCCGCGGATCAGCCGGCCCAGCAGAGCGTCCCCGGGGGCGGCACAGGTGCCGGGGTCATGCTCGTCCGCTTCTTCTAGCCTGGCTGCGGCCGGCTTCACTCCCAAGGCCAGCCGGGCCATGATCGTGTCAGCCACGTCCCCCATCTCGCCGGCCGCCCCTGTCTCCCGGGCAAGCTCCGTCAGGAACGCCATGAGCTTCTCACGGAACGCAGCCGTCGCCTTCCGGCGCGCCGCGGTCACCCTGCCGGCGGAGGCGAGAACGTCAAGCACCGCCGGCTCGTCCCAGAGGTCGGTGAAACGCGCCACAAGCGTCCCATGGCGGACAAGCTTGACCTCCTCGTCGATGCTCGGCACCCCCCCCCCGCCCAGCCGATGGCAGAGGTGGCCCCAGGTTCCGAAATCGTCATCACGGATCTCCCTGAAATCGAGGAACACGTGGAACTCGTACGGCTCCAGGGAAACGAACAGCCCCTCCCTGCAAAGCTCGCGACCGTTTCTCAGGTACTCGAGCCCTGTCGCGTGGTCGCGGAACGCGTAGTAGTGCCGACCATCGCCGTTCAAGCCGAGGACAGTCCCCAGGTCGGTCTGGACGGAGGTCGTGTCGCCCGTTTCGGGGTTGGCGACCTTGGCGCATGAACTCCTGATCCAGCCGGAAGTGGCGGCAAACCGGTTATGGAAGACAACGAGCGCCCGATCGTCTCCCCGGCGGTTGGAGTAGGCGAACACATCCTCGTTTACCGCTCCGTTCACGAAAAAGTCATAGAGCACGAAGTTGCCCGACCCGGAGAAAAGGGGGCGGCGGCGCATGAGCGGGAAGATCCACCGCTCGTGGCCGGACACCAAATGCTCGTCCACCGGTTCGTCCCAGTAGGCGCGCCGGTACTCCATGCCGTACTTCTCGTGGAATCCTTCGACCTGTCCGTGGCCGAGCATGGGAAGCCCCGGCATGGTGACCAGCAGCACCGCGGCACCGAAGTACTTTCCCTCCTTGCCGAACTGCTCTACGGCGGTCCGCTCGTCGGGGTTGTTCATGAAGTTCACGAACCGTTGGAGAATGCGGTGATCATAGGCCAGCACATTCTTGATGGTCTGGCGGTACTTGGCGTTCTCCTCCATCTTGAGCATGTTCATGAAGGCGCTGTTGTACACCCGATGCATGCCGAGGGTCCGGACGAAGTATCCCTCCATCAGCCAGAAGGCCTCGGCCAGCAGCAGGGTATCGGGCGCTTCGGCGGCAACCCGGTCCACCACCTGACGCCAGAACTCCTCGGGCATGGCGGCATCAAAAGCGGCCCTGGTCATGCCGTGCTCGGCCCGGGAGGGGACTC
The DNA here is from genome assembly GCA_001628815.1 of Geobacter anodireducens. Lineage (NCBI taxonomy): Bacteria > Pseudomonadati > Thermodesulfobacteriota > Desulfuromonadia > Geobacterales > Geobacteraceae > Geobacter > Geobacter anodireducens. The sequence continues at coordinate 662,004 of CP014963.1, read as the reverse complement.
CGCTGTGACCCGGCTGGGGAAACCAGAGGCGCTGGTAGTGGCGCTTGGCCAGGGTCATGGCCGCGTCGAACCGGATAATGGGGAAGTTGTGGGCCACATGGAGAATGGTCCGGATCACCGCCTCGCGCACTTCCGGCTTGAGGTAGTCCAGTTGGGCCGTGTCGTTCCAGGGGGTGCTCGTGCCGTCGTTGCCGTGGTACATGTAGCGGGTGGCCCCGTCCCGATGGTCGTACAGCTTGAAGACGACGGCGGCGTCGGTGCGGTCCCAGTAACCGTCCTCGATGTGAACGCTCACCTCGGGCGAGCCGGAGAGATCGGGGCCGGTAAAGCGGTACGTGGGATATGGCGGGTAGTCGAGCTGGATGAACCAGTCGGGGTGCTCCACGATCCACTTGGAGTAGATGCCGGTGTGGTTGGGGACCATGTCGCTGGCAAGGCGGATGCCGCGGCGTAGCGCCCGTTCCTTCAGGTCGTGGAGCGCGTCCCATCCGCCCAGGTCGTCGGCGATCCGGTAATCGAACAGAGAGTACGCAGACGCGATGGCATCGACGTTGCCGGAGCGGTGCTTGATGGCGCGCGAGGCGCTGGAGCGCTCCCATATGCCGATGAGCCAGAGTCCCGTAATGCCCCAGCGGGCCAGCTTGTCGAGTTCCGCATCGGGAATCTGGTCCAGGCGGGTGATCTCGCGGTCGTACCAACGGGACAACTGCCCGAGCCACACGTAGACCATCTTTGCCATGAGGACCACGTTCGGCATCCAGTCCACGTCGGGGGAGAACCGCTCGGGCTCCGGATAGTGGTCGTCAGGACCGGCGAACCCGGCCCCGGGTCCGAATCTGAGAACCTGTGGAGGCCCGGCGCCTCCCCAGCGTGCGCGGGTTTCCTCCTCAAGGATGCCAAAGGCGATGGCCAACTCCTCCACGAGCTCGGTCGGCAGAAAGACCCCCCATTGCTCCCGGATAAATGACAGTTGCCCCGCCAGGGAGTCGGGCGCGGCCTTGAGGGGGGCACGCAGCAGTTCGGGAAGGGCCAGGCCGAGTCCCGGTACGGGCGGGAGCGTTCCGAGCGTGCCCTCGACCGACTCCATCACGCGTCGGTAGGGAGAAACGGCTGCCAGCTCGCCGTCGTCAAACAGGTGGCGGAAGGTATCGATCGCCCGGTTTTCCGACGCCACCCGCAGGAGCAGGAGCTCGGTCGCCACATGACGGCGCCGCTGCTCACGGTATGCGGCACCGCCCAGAAAGCGATCGGGGCTCTCTCCGTCAAGAAGTACCGCGGCAGGAGGGAAAAGCTCCACGAAACTCCGCTCAACCGCCGCGACAGCGTCTTCACCGCAGACGGCCCCGGCCGCTCCCAGTGACGACAGGAGCGCTCCCGGCAGCCCCTTTTCTTCGTAGAGGTCGACCATGCCGCGCAAGGCCCGGAGCAGAAGCGTATAGAGGTTAAGGGCTCCGGCTGAGACCTGGCGCCCCGCCACCTCGGGAACGGTATCAAGTCGCTCGGCAATCCGGCGCAGGAAAAGAATGCGCCCCCCTGACAGCGGAAGGCCCCTGGCTGCCGTTTCCAGGTCGAGGCGTTGCCACGCCCGGCCGGACATGTGCAGTTCAAAGGGAAAATAGGATTCTCTACGTTTCGGTCCGGTCATTACCACCTCGTGAAGCACCTTGTTGCTCTTCCTGCCGCTCAGGTCAAGCATTTCACATCATACATCCTATTCCCGCCGGTGTCACCTCCGGAGACTCCGAATCTGTGGTCACAAGCAGCTTGACTATTAATGCTGCGCACATTAATCTTTTGTTACCACGATATCCACAGCCACATAACAGCAACTCCGTCACGTAATCGGGAACCGCTGCCGTGCGCCTGAGCCTGCTCGCCAAATTAACGATTGCCACCAGCTTCGTGCTCCTCGTAACTATGGGGCTCTTTGCCTACATCAACGTGGAGCAGTTGGAAAAACTCCTCTTCGAAGAGGCGGTTTCCGATGCCGACAAGCTCAGCGAAACGATCATTCGCACCACCCACTACCACATGCTCGAAGACAACCGCGAGCGCGCCTACCAGATCATCAACGAGGTCGGGAGCCAGAAGGGGATCACCCAGCGGATCAGAATGATCAACAAATTCGGCCAGGTGACCCACTCCACGGATCAGAGGGAAATCGGCTACTTCCTGGACAAAAAGGCCGAGGCGTGCAACATGTGCCATTCGGGCCCCTCGCCCCTGGTCCATGCCACCACCATGAACCGCAGCCGCCTCTTCACCGACAGGGAAGGTAAACAGGTTCTCGGCCTGGCAAAGGCCATCTACAACGACGAGCGCTGCTTTACCGCCCCCTGCCACTACCACCCGAAGGAGGCGAAAGTCCTGGGGGTTCTCGACGTCATCGTCTCCCTCGACCCCATGCACCAGAAGGTCTATGCCTACCGCAACGAAATCATCGTTCTGACGGTGCTGCAGATCACGCTCATCGCCCTCTGCCTCACTTTTTTCACCCAGCGTCTCGTCAATCGGCCGGTGCGACAACTGGTCAGGCTTACCCAGCAGGTCGGCGAGGGGGATATGGACACGCGGGTGACGCTGTCGTCCCATGATGAGCTGGGTGAACTGGCCTCGGCCTTCAACTCCATGACCGTGAACCTCAAGAAGGTCCATGGCGAGCTCGAAGACTGGGGCAAAAACCTGGAGGTAAAGGTCGAGGAGCGGACCCAGGAGCTCAAGAGAATTCAGGCCCAGCTCGTCCATTCCGAAAAGCTTGCCTCACTGGGAGAGCTGGTGGCCGGCATTGCCCACGAAATCAACAACCCCCTGACCGGCATTCTGGTCTTTGCGTCACTCATGGCCAGCGACAAAAAGCTCGACCCGTCACTCAAGGCCGACCTGGACCTGATCGTCAAGGAGACCCAGCGCTGCGCCAAGATCGTCAAGGGCCTGCTTGATTTCTCGCGGGAGTCGATTCCGCAGAAAAGACCGTCGTCCGTCAACGCCATCATGGACGCCACCCTGACCCTGGTGGTCCATCAGTCATGCTTCCACGACATCACCGTGGTCAAGGAGTACAACCCGGACATACCTGAAATGCTCCTTGACCCCCACCAGATAGAGCAGGTGTTCATCAACCTCCTGCTGAACGCCTGCCACGCCATTGCCGGTTCAGGAGAGGTGCACATCAGGACAGGGCTCGATCATGTGAATGAGGAGGTCAGCGTGGAAATTGCCGACACGGGCTGCGGGATTCCCGATGAAATAATCAGCAAGATATTCGACCCCTTCTTTACCACCAAGGAAAACAAGGGGACGGGGCTGGGCCTCTCGGTTTCCTACGGAATCATCGAGGGGCATGGCGGCAGGATCGACGTGCAGAGCAGAGTAGGAATGGGGACCACCTTCACCATACGCCTCCCGCTTGTTCACGAGGCCCCCCTTGAGGCGGCAGCCGGCCCGCGGCAGGGAAACGCCTGACCCGGCAGCGAGCGGTGCAGACAGCAAAACGACCACATACAAAAGGGGGCACTCGATAGAGCGCCCCTTTTTGTATGTGAGACTGTGTGGCCGGTACGTTCAGTTGGGCATCTGGTTACGGACCGAAATCCGGAGTTTCTTGAGCAATGCCTGGAAGTTGGGCCGCAGCATCCCCGTCTCCTCGGCGGCCCGGGTAATGTTCCAGTTGTTGCGCTTGAGCGCCTGAAGCACGAAGGCCTTCTCTATGGGCTCCACGGCCCGCTCCCGAATCTGGCGCTTTGTTTCCTTGAGCTCTTCCACGTTCTGGGGCACATAGCCGCCCCCCCCGGCCTGGGCGTCCGTAGCGACGCGAAGCTCAAGGTCCTCCTTCTGAATCAAGTCCCCCTCTGCAAGGACAACGGCCCGTTCAATGATGTTTTCAAGCTCACGTACGTTACCGGGAAAGGCATAGTCTTCCAGAAGGGCTAGGGCATCGGGGGCGAGCCCGCGGATATCCCGCCCCATCTCCTCGGAAAACGTGGAGAGGAAATGCCCGATAAGAAGATGGAGATCTCCCGTGCGCTCCCGCAGGGGCGGCAGATCAAGGGGAATGATGTTGAGCCGGAAGAAGAGGTCCTCCCTAAAAGTTCCCTGGGAGACGAGAGTGCGCAGGTTTTTGTTGGTGGCTGCCACGAGACGTATGTCGATGGGGATCGGCTGGGTGCTGCCGATGGGGGTTATCTCCCGCTCCTGCAGCACCCGCAGCAGCTTTGCCTGGGTGGTGAGACTGATGTTGGAGATTTCGTCCAGAAAGAGCGTGCCGCCGTCGGCCACCTTGAACAGGCCGGTCTTGGTCTGGATGGCTCCGGTGAACGACCCCTTGACGTGGCCGAACAGCTCGCTTTCCAGGAGATTCTCGGCAAGGGAGGTACAGTCCACGGCCACAAAGGGGTTGTCGCGTCGGTGGCTGTTATTGTGGACGGCCCGGGCCACCAGTTCTTTGCCGGTGCCGCTTTCGCCGGTAATGAGAACGGTGCTGTCGGTGGGAGCAACCTGGATGATGCGGCGGTAAACCTTTTGCATCTCCTTGCTCTCCCCCACGAAGGTGTCGAAGCCGTGGTGCTCGCCCAGCTCCTTTTTCAGAAAGATATTCTCGAGCAGTACGGCTCGCTGCTCAAGGGCTTTCCTCACTTTCTCCGTGATCTGGTCCGGGGTAAAGGGCTTCGCGATATAGTCGAAGGCGCCGTTTTTCATGGCCTCGACTGCGGTGTCCACAGTGGAGAATCCGGTAATGATGATGACGGGAACCTCGGGTTGCAGGATCTTGATTGCCTTGAGAACCTCCATGCCGCTCATTCCGGGCATTTTGAGGTCAGTGATAACCAGGCCGTAGTTCTCATCCTGCAGCCTCTCCAGGGCAATCTGTCCGCTGGCGGAGGTCTCCACATGGTAGCCCTCCTTTTCGAGGATCCTCCGCAGTCCCTCCCGGATGACCGCTTCATCGTCAACTACAAGTACATCAATGTTTTCCATCCGCCACCATCCCCTTTCCGTTGCCGTCCCCGCGCTATGTTTTCATGAGAGCAGCGACATGGACTCTATGGTTCCAGACAGATTAACCCCCTGACAAATATAGACAAATATTAGCTGTTTTTAAATTACCTCAATCATGTGGGGAAGTCAAACCCATTGACAACGCCTGGGCAGAAAGAGTTGCATACACCTTTTACCAAAAGTTCGCATTTTCAGCATGTTACAGCTAAAAACAACTGTATATTTTTTTATACACCACCCTCAAACCCAATAACCAACGCAACTTCAATCAGTTGCACAGCGCAAGGTCTCTCCGCAAGCCAGACGCCATTGGCTTCCGTGTATAGAGTAGCCATACAGCCCCTGCAGGCCCAGTGGAACACGCACCGCTGAGCCCGGCAAAATAATTCTGTCATTTCAACAAAGTAGAGAGTTTTAATAAAAAAATCTCATCATGGCATGACGAGTGCACTACCTGACATCAAAGGGCTCACATCTCCGGATCAGGGAGGATTGATATGAAAACGACCGCGAAAGCATTGATGATGACACTGGCAACGGCAGGCACGGCATGGGCGGCCAGCGGAGCGGAATCAGAGGGGAACGGCCTGCTGGTAACCTCGTTTCTCGCATTCGGCGCCTGATCATTGTGCTCCAGCTCCTGCCGGGGCTCATGCTCTTCGGAGCGATGATCAAGGGGCTGTTCATCAGGCCGGCAAAAGACATCACCACCGGGGCATCGGGCAACGAAACGGCGTAAGCGGCGCGGAACGAGCTGCCACAGCGAAGCCGACAGAGAGAGGGACGACCATGTTAGGACTTCTCATAGCGGACAATGATACGGAAGCTCGCAAGCAGATGGCTGATCTCTTCATCGAGGCGGGATACAACGTCATCGTGACCACCTCGGCGGCCAACGCGATCTATGGAATCCTCAAGAAGGCGGCCCAGGTTGTGCTGATGGGGAGCGAGTTCGATGAGTTCAAGGCCGGCGAGTTGGTTCCTCTGCTCAAAAAGTGCAACCGTGACCTGACGATCATTCTGGTATCCGATGAGGCGTCTTTGCCGACCATGAGAAAGCTCCGGAAGGAAGGGATTTTCTACCACGCCCTGAAGCCCAGCAAGCCGGAGGACAAGGAAGAAATACGCCAAGCCGTGCGCTGCGCGTTCGACAGTCTGCTCAGTTGCCGGCCGGCGCGGTAACAGTCCGGCTCATCGAGCAAAGCAACTCAATCATCAATAGCAGGAGTCATACAACTCGACGGAGGAGGAAACAGCCATGAAACCCACAACGATCACACAGGCAGCGGCACTTTGGCTCGGCAGCGTCGTACCGGCGCTGGCAGCCTCGGGAGCACGGGAAGACAACAGCGGCGTCTTCGTATGGATATTCCTCGGATTCTGCGCTCTCATCATCGTGGCACAGTTGCTGCCCGCCGTCCTCATGATGCTCGGCTTTGCCAAGGGACTCCGGAAAGAGCCGGCCATGGCCAAGGAAGAGGCGCACCACTAGTCAGCCGGCGCGGGAGCGACGCCCCGCGCGCCACGGAGCCCGGCCGGCCCCCAGGGAGCCGGCCCCGACATCACCTCAAGGAGGCACACGATGCGCACCCTACGGAAGACGGCAATTGTGCTGTCGCTCCTCGCGATACTCCCCGCCGCGGCCTGGCCGGGGACAAGGCGGCCGATGTCTGCCTCGGCTGCCACAGCGACAAGGAAATCGGGAAGAGCGGCTCCCACCTCTACATCGATGCCGCCAAATACAGCCGCACCACCCACGCCATCATCGGCTGCACCTCATGCCACGACAGCGTCACAGCGAGCCATCCCGACGATGGAATCCGTCCCTCGCGGGCTGCATGCCGCGAATGCCATTCGCCGATCGCCAAAGAATACGGTGCGAGCCTCCACGCCAACAATGCCGGCTGCGCCGACTGCCATGATCCCCACGCAGTGAAGCCGCCCGCCCTGACCTCCGGCCGTGACATGAACGCCAAGTGCGCCAAGTGCCATGAGACGGCAAAGATGGTCGAGGTTCACAGCAAGTGGCTTCCCCAGGCGGACCTGCATATCGATGCGCTGCCGTGCATCACCTGCCATACCGGCTCCGAGAATTACGTGATCACCATGTACATCCAGAAGCGGGCCGGGGAAAAACCCCAGAGCGACTTCAAAACGGCGACCTACGACGACCTCTCCCGCGCCCTTCCGGGCGACCGGGACGTGAAGGCGATCATCGACACCAATGGCGACAACTATATTTCCCTGGCCGAGCTGCGCTCGTTCAACAAAAACGCCCGGCATGACGGCATGAGGCTCTGGGGGATGATGACCCCTGAAAAGATAACCCACACCTATCAGATTCTGGATAACCGCTGGGACTGCACCTTCTGCCACGCATCGGGTCCCCGGGCCATGCAGACGAGCTTCGTCGCATTTCCCGACAAAAACGGCACCTACAGTCGCGTCGCGGTTGAAAAAGGCGCAGTCCTTGACCTTCTCTACGGGACCCCCGACTTCTACATGATGGGCTCCACCCGCAGCACGGCACTGTCCATCATCGGCGGCCTGATAGTGAGCGGCGGCATCGCGTTCGCGGGAATTCACGGGACCTTCAGATTCCTGACCCGGAAAAACAGAAAGGAGCACTGAGCCATGAGCGCCCATAACGAGCATGCCGAACATAAGGAATTCATCTACCTCACCCCGATGCCGGTCAGGATCTGGCACTGGATCAACGCTCTCGGGATCGTGACCCTCTGCCTGACCGGCATCCAGATCCGTTTCCCCGAATATGTGAACATCTTCGGGACCTACAAGGCAGCCATCAGGCTCCACAACACGGCAGGGATCACGGTATCGATCTTCTATGCCGTCTGGCTTGCCTACTACCTGATCGTCAAGGGCAACCTGTTCAAGCTCTATGTGCCGAACACCTATGACATCAAAATGGGAATCTTCCGGCAGGTGCTCTACTACTTCTACTACTTCTTCAAAGGAGGGCAGAGCCCCCACCATGCCACCCCTGACGACAAGTTCAACCCCATGCAGAAGGTGGCCTACATGGGACTCATGCTCGCCCTGATGCCCCTGGTGATCATGACCGGCATCCTGATCCTGAACGTGGCGCCCCTGCGCGAACTGATCCTGCTCATGGGAGGGCTCAAAATCCTCGTGAGCGCCCACTTCCTGATCGCGTGCTGCTTCTTCGCCTTCCTCTTCGTCCACGTCTACCTGGCCACCATGGGGCACACCCCCCTTGCCCACTTCAAACCCATGTGGGATGGCTGGGAAGAGGTTGAGCATCACTGAACACCCCCCGGCAGAGCCACAGGCGAAACGGTCCGATCCGTTTCGCCTTTTTTGTGGAAATCGCCGGAAATCCACTATCCGCCAGACCAGAACAGTATTTAAAATTGACTAATTTATACCTGTTACTTATAATCCATCTGCTTTGTGCATACAGCATACAAGCATCCACTTGCCACAGGAGGCTACCATGAGATTCCGCTGTTTACCTCTTCTCGCGGTATGTATCATCTCACTTGCCGGTTTCGCCTACGGCATCACCATTAAAGATGCGGTGTTCCAGACGAAGGACGCCGGCCGGGTAGTCTTCAGCCACAAGGCTCACATTGGCAAGAAGGGGATTGAAAACAACTGCAAGGCGTGTCACGACGGAATCTTCAGCCTCAGGAAGAAGGTCGCCTACACCATGGCCGACATGGAAAAAGGCAAATCGTGCGGCGCCTGCCACAATGGCAAGGAGGGGGTGTTCCCCCTGAAGGAATGCGCCCGCTGTCACGCGGTGAAGGAGATCACGTATCAGGTCAAGGCCACGGGGCCGACCCCCTTCAGCCACCAGAAGCACCTGGCCGTCTATGACAACTGCAACGCCTGCCACCCCAAGCTCTTCAACGCCGGCCCCAACAGGCGCGCAACCATGGCCGACATGGAAAAGGGCAAGTCGTGCGGCGCCTGCCATAACGGCAAGACTGCCTTCGGACTCAACGAATGCGCCACCTGCCACATGGTGAAGGAGGTCACCCTCTCTTCGCCCGGCACGGGCAAGATCATTTTCAGCCACAAGCTGCACGCCGGCAAGATGAAGTGCGACCAGTGCCACAACAAGCTCTACGTACCGGGAAGGAACAAGCCGGTTGGCATGGCCGCCATGGAGAAAGGCAAATCATGCGGTGCCTGCCACAACGGCAAAACGGTCTTCGACGTGAAGCAGTGCGCCAAGTGTCACCCGGTGAAGGACGTGAACTACAAGGTCAAGGGAGCCGGTCCGGCCACCTTCAGCCATGCCCTGCACCTCTCCATGTACACGTGCTCCGACTGCCACACCAAGCTCTACAAGACGGGCCGGAGCACGAAGGTCGTGACGATGCACGAAATGGAGAAGGGCAAATCGTGCGGCGCCTGCCACAACGGCAAGACCGCATTCAGCGTCCGGGAGGACTGCGTCAAATGCCACAACATGTAACCACCTGACATCACTCCAGGCAGTACTGAAAAGGGCGGGGGCATCAACCCCGCCCTTGCATTTTGTATAATTGAGGTTAACCTTCACCATGAAAACTTCTTTTTAAAGGAGATCCCATGCCCCGGAGTTTCGCCGCAAAAGCCATTGTCCCGCCGGCAATCGCCGTGACAGGGTTCGTCATCGTCTGCTGCATCCTCCTCTACTCGGTCATCAAGACCGACATGCTGAACGACGCCATTCAGCATGAAACCAATCTGGCGGATACCATCGTCAAGTCGGCACGCTATGCCATGCTCAAGGATGACCGGGAAACCCTGCGCAACATCATCGACAACGTGGGGCAGCAGAAAGGGGTCGAGCACGCCCGCATCTTCAACAAGAAAGGGGTTATCATGTTTTCGGCCCACACCGAGGACATCGGAAAACTCCTGGACAAGAAAGAGGCGGGATGCGTGGCCTGCCACTCCGGCCCGGTCCCCCTCACCAGCATGGGGCGCATGGACCAGGCCCGACGCTTCATCAATGAAAAGGGGCGGCACGTCATTGCCATAACCGTTCCCGTGTACAATGAGCCCGAATGCTTCAATGCCTCGTGCCACGTCCACAGCCCGAACCAGAAGGTGCTCGGCACCCTCGACATCGGCCTGTCCGAAGCCCCGCTCCAGAAGACCCTCAACGTCATGCAGGGAAGGATGGTCGTCTTCTGCCTGATGGTGCTGCTCCTGACCGTGGGAGGAGTCTCGGCCCTGCTGCGCCGGAACGTACTGCTGCCGGTCCGCGAACTGGCCGATTACGTTACCGCCGTCAAGAGGGGAGACCTGAGCCGCAAGGCACCCGCCTACCGCGATGAAGTGGGAGAACTGGCCCGTGCCTACCAGGAGCTGGCCCACCAGTTGAAGGAGCGGCGGGAGTCACCGGACCAGGCCACCCCAGACGAACCGGCCGGCAACCAACGGGACCGCTCCTGACTCCGCTGTCAGGTCAACCATCGAAACGGCACCCATGAAGCGAACCACTGAACGTTCTCCTTCACACGACACCCCCATCTCACCGCCCGACCGCGACCTGGTGAGGCAGGAAGCGGCCGAGCGCATCCGCCGCTACCGCGTCACGGCAAGCCGCGGGCTGTGGGCCATGGCCCTGTTCCTGGCAGTGAGCACCGCCGCCCTCTGGGACTTCAGCTTTCTGCCTCCCATGTCGGACCCGGTCCGGGCCTTTCTGGGGAAACCGCCTTCAGCGACCATGATCAGCGGAGTGCTCGTGCTCTATACCTTTTCCGCCATCATCCTGATTCTGGCACGGATGATGGGAGGATCCGAGCAATACAGCGGGTTCGCCCATGTGGGCTACCTGACCGCCTTCTATCTGTTCTACTATTTCGCCAAATCCCTGGGTGAGAACTACTGGGCCGTTTTCGTCGCAGGAATCACCATTCTGGGGCTTGAGAGCTATCACATCTGGAACTTCTGCTCCGAAGCGATCCGAAAGGACCAGGAGATCATCGATGCCATCGACCGGAACCGCAGAGAGTAGCCGCCGGTGCAGCGCCGGGCTGCCGAAACGGGAAAAGGCTTGACGAAAAAGAGGAGAATTGCTAGCTTTGTCTGTGCGTTAGGCTGTTTCGACAATCACATACCATCGAACCGCTAGGGGAGTTTCGGCTGAGAGCCCGTCTGTGATGCCGTTCGGACCGCGCCCGGATAACCGGGAACGGCACGAAACGGCAGGGCGACCCTTCGAACCTGATCCGGGTAATACCGGCGTAGGGAAGCGATAGAACATGGATCACCACAACCCATGGGCCGCTTCTGCGGCCTTTTTTGTTTACACAACCTCACCCCGTCCCCACAGGAGGCCCCATGAACATAACCGTCAACGGCGAAGCCAAGAGCATCGCACCCATGAACGTCCATGACTTTCTCCACTCCATCGACATCGACCCGCGCAGGGTCGCGGTGGAGTTGAACACGGACATCCTGCCCAAGGCGGAGTACCAGGGCACTGCCCTCAAAGAGGGCGACACGCTGGAAATCGTCCACTTCGTAGGTGGTGGGTAAGGCCGGCCGCATCGGTCCGGCCCGTTCCCGACAATGCGTCGCGATCCAAACACTTCAAGGAGATTACACCATGTCCAATGCAGCCGATAAACTGGTCATCGCCGGCCGCGAGTTTTCCTCCCGCCTCATGGTCGGCACCGGCAAGTACGCCAGCAACGAGCAGATGATCAAGTCCCTGGAGGTCTCAGGGGCAGAGATCATCACGGTGGCGGTACGCCGGGTGAACCTGGCCGACCGGGGCAAAGGGTGCCTGCTCGACTTCATCGACCCGAAAAAATACACGCTCCTGCCCAACACCGCCGGCTGCTACACGGCCGATGACGCGGTCAGGACCTGCCGGCTGGCCCGGGAGGCCGGGATGAGCGATCTGGTGAAGCTGGAGGTGCTCGGCGACGAGAAGACCCTCTTCCCCGATAATGAAGAGTTGCTCAAGGCAGCAAAAATTCTGGTGAAGGAAGGGTTTACCGTCCTTCCCTACACCAGCGACGATCCCATTGTCTGCAAAAAGCTCGAAGATATCGGCTGTGCCGCGGTCATGCCGCTGGGCGCCCCCATCGGCAGCGGCCTGGGCATCCGGAACCCGTACAACATCCTGATCATCAAGGAAGCGGTCAAGGTGCCGGTCATCGTCGATGCCGGCGTCGGCACCGCCTCCGACGCAGCCATCGCCATGGAGCTGGGCATCGACGGAGTTCTCATGAACACCGGCATCGCCGGCGCCAGGGATCCCATCGCCATGGCAGAGGCAATGAACATGGCGGTGCGGGCCGGCCGGCTCGCCTACCTGGCGGGACGCATTCCCAAGAAACTCTATGCCACGGCATCGAGCCCCATCGAGGGGATGATTGGCTAAGGTCGATTTTTCGCTCTACCTGATCACCGACCGCCACCAGACAGGTGGCAGGGACCTGCTCGCCGTGGTCGAGGGGGCCCTGGCCGGTGGCGTGCGGTGCGTGCAACTCAGGGAAAAGGACCTGCCGGCCCGGGCGCTGCTTGAGCTCGCCCGGGCCATGCGCAGCCTCACCGACCGCTTCGGAGCCAGGCTCCTGATCAACGACCGGGTCGACATCGCCCTGGCCGCGGGGGCCGACGGCGTTCACCTGGGCGAAGAGGGGATGCCGGCTGCCGTGGCTCGGAAACTGCTCGGTTCCGGGCGACTCATCGGTGTTTCGTGTCACGGCCGCCACGGGGCAGCAGCAGCCGTGGCACAGGGGGCAGACTTCATCACGTTCGGGCCGGTCTACCCCACCCCGTCCAAAGCAGCCTACGGTGAGCCGGTGGGCATTGGCCACCTGGCTGCAACGACGCAGGAGATACACATTCCGGTGTTCGCCTTGGGAGGAATCAAGGAGGCGAACATCCCCGAGGCGCTGGCTGCCGGCGCGGCAGGGATTGCCCTGATTTCTGCCATCATCGCCGCCCCGGACCCCAGGGAACGCGCCCGGGCGATCCTTGCGCTCCTGCCGCCCCGAACCCGAGACGAGTAAGTCATGTCAGACCTGTTCATACATCCCGAGCTTCGTTTCCACTCCTACGGCACCTGGCTGCGCCGCCGCTTCGGCTGCAATGTGAGCAAGGTGAACGTGGACGGCGGCTTCACCTGCCCCAATCGCGACGGCAGCCGCGGCACCGGCGGCTGCATCTACTGCGACAACGCATCCTTTTCCCCAGGCGGCACCGTCCCCGACAAGTCGATCGAATTGCAAATGGCCGAGGGCATGGCCTACCACCGGCAACGGCTGGGAAGCGAGAAGTTCATCGTCTACTTCCAGAAATTCACCAACACCTATGCGCCGGTTGCCCGCTTGCGGGACCTTTATACCCGCGCCCTTTCCCATCCCGACGTGGTGGGGATCTCGGTGGGCACCAGGCCCGACGCCCTGGCGGACGAAGCCCTTGAACTGCTGGCCGATCTGGCGCGGGAGCACTACGTCTGCATTGAACTGGGGCTCCAGTCCATGGACGACGCCATCCTGGAGCGGATCAACCGGGGCCATACCCTGGACGAGTACCTCCGGACCGTTGATCGGATCGCGGGACGGGGCATCGCCCTCTGCACCCATCTCATTTACGGCTTTCCCGGCGAAACCCGTGAAGGATTCCTGAAAACGGCGCACCTGCTTGCGGGGCTGCCGGTGGACTCGGTTAAGCTTCACCAGCTCCATGCGGTACAGGGGACCCGTCTGGCCGAACTCTACCTCAGGCGCGAATTCGTACCGATCACCCTTGCCGAGTACGTGACCACGGCCTGCGATTTCCTGGAGCTTCTCCCCCCCCGCATTGCCGTCCAGCGCCTCTACGGCTCGGCCCCCCTCGCCATCCGGGTGGCGCCCACCTGGAACCTGAAGAACAACCAGATGTGGTACGCGATCGTGAACGAGCTGCGTCGGCGCGGCACCTGGCAGGGGTGCAGGCTCGACCGGGAGCAGTGCCGCGCCGGCAACCTGTAGACCTCACCCACCCCAAGGAGGCACGAGATGAAAACAGCCAGGCTTTCCCCGTCGGGGAATGAGTTTCCCATCGGCAAGATACTCTGCATCGGCCGCAATTACGCCGAGCACATCAAGGAGTTGGGCAACGAGACTCCCGACGCGCCAGTTGTTTTCATGAAACCCGCCACGGCGGTCATCGGTGACGGGGAAACCATCATCATCCCCTCCTATTCGCGCGAATGCCACCATGAGGCCGAGTTGGCGCTGCTGATCGGAAAAGGGGGAAAAGACATCCCGCCCGAACGGGCGCTGGAGCATGTGGCCGGCTACGGAGTTGCCATTGATCTGACCCTGCGGGACGTGCAGGCCGAATTAAAGAAGAAGGGACTGCCCTGGGAGATCGCCAAGGGGTTCGACACCTCCTGCCCCCTTTCAGCCTTTGTTCCGGCGAGCCGGGTGGCCGACCCCCACGACCTGCGCATTACCCTCCGGGTGAACGGAGAGATGCGCCAGGACGGCTCCACCTCCCTCATGATCCACCGGATTCCCCAGATCCTCAGCTACATGTCGGGAGTTTTCACGCTGGAACCGGGAGACGTGATCCTGACCGGAACCCCTGCAGGCGTCGGCCCCCTCGTGGCGGGAGACACCGTGGAAGCCGAGGTTGTCGGCGTGGCGGCGCTCCGGGTAGCCGTTACATAATACAAATTAGCACATTATTGACATTGTTTTTGCAGACACCCCTCTGTCAGCGGGTGAATAATTGTCGGGGGTTTTCCATGGAAACACAGAAAAGCTGCCCCGAATGTCAGGGGCTTATGCTCCTGCTGCCGGGGTGAGGCGGTCTCTTCTGGCGGTGCCAGAAGTGCGGCAGGAAAGCGCCGTTTGGCGGACGGGAGATGCATTCTTGCGGTTGTGGCGACTGAGCCACTGAAAAGGGGAATGGGTAATCCATTCCCCTTTTTCTTTGACGGCAACCGGCCCGGTGGTTCCCGGCGCCGGAAAGACACGTATTGTAGTTGACCGGCCCGGTGATAGAATGGTACCGATGCTATTGACCTTACAGCCAGCGGAGCGCCGATGCCCATAGACGTCTTCGATGCCATCAAGCCGAGCCTCCAGGGGCTGCTCGGCGGAGCCCGGGTTGCCCTCACGGGGCCGGGAGAGGAAGAGGCCGAGGGGGGGCACGTCCTGCGCAAACCCATGGTCGTCGATGAGGTCACCTACCTCTTTTCGGCGTGCCGGCACTCCATTCCCTTCACCCGCACCGAGGAGATTTTCTGCGGCGAACTGGTGGCCGCCTTTGCCGTGCTCTACTCGGGCTTCAGGCAGGAGGGCTATGCAGCTCACTTCCGCACCGCACTCCTGGCCTCTCTGATGGACATCACGGTGGCCCGCTTCCTCCGGGGCGACCACCGCAAGGCGTTCTGGTCCATCCAGCAGTTGATCCAGCTCCTCAAGAACCTCTCCTACCAGCGCTACGAGGGGAAGCCCGCCACCACCGGTTTCCTCGTGTACCGGACGACGCTGGTGGAATTCCGCAAGCGGGTGCGCCATCAGAAGTGCGCATGGCTCGACCTGAATCCCCAGCAGGCGCTGGCGCCCACCCTCTTCGACAATCCCCTCACCTACCGCTTCATCGATGGAGCCAACTCGCTGTTTGCCGCCAATGTTCAGATGCAGCTCACCGGCATCGTCAAGCCCAGCGGCATTTCCGAACGGGACGAGGTGGACCGCAACGCCCACCGCAGCGTCTTTGCCCTGCTCCGGAACGCCGGGGCCGGGGCCTTTGCGGTCAAAGTCAACGAGTCATCGGAAATCGAAGCCATCATCTGCCCCGACAAGCTTCTGGTGCGGCGCAGGGGGCAATGGGGCATCTTCGATCCGGACATCTTCCGCTCGTTCCTGGCCGGCTGCCTCGATCCGGAGGAAATCGAGGAACTTGCCTGGACCCTCTATACCCTCTCCAAAACCCGCCACGGCACGGTGGTCCTGATCCTGGAACGGGGGGACCGGCAACTCGCCCGCCTCAAGCGGGGCTCGGTGGGGGGCGACGACCCACTCGGCATGATGCTGGCAAAGCGGGTGAAAGGAAAGACCATCAGCCAGCTCAAGCAGTCGGGCGAACTGGTGCGGCTCCTCTCGTCCGACGGCATGACCGTCTTCAGCCGCCGCGGCAGACTGCTTGACACAGGGGTCATCATCGACACCTCCCACGCCCGGGAACTGGTGACCGGCGGCGGTCGCACCACCGCGGCCACGGCAGCTTCCTTTTCGGGGAAGGTCATCAAGGTTTCCGAAGATGGCCCCATCGAACTCTACCAGGAAGGAGCGCGCGTTTACTCTTTTGGATAACGCTGTTCCGGCCTTTACCCGAACGCCATATCAGGAATGCCATTTGCATACAACCTCGCAACTTGACGTATCGCGTCAGCATTCCGCGCACCTCACCACCACCATATACCGGGAGATTGCCGTGGCAAAGAATCTCAGCCTGGGGTCCAGACTCATTCGTTTTTCGCTCGCCGCCGGCCTCGCCGTGGGAACGACGGGAGCGGTCCTGGCGCTTACCTATGCACCAGCAGCCGGCTACGGCAAGGGACATGCGCACCTTCTGGCAGGCATGCTCGGGTGCAACGCCCTGCTGTCGCTCTTCGCTCTCTGGATGCTTTCCGCCAGAAAACTGGTGGCTCGTGTCAACAATCTGGCATCTGCCATGGACCGGGGGGCCGAAGGAGACCTCACGGTCACGGTCACGGATGAATCGTCCGACGAGTTGGGGCTGCTCACCGACAACTTCAATGCCATGTTCGGCCGCCTGGCTGGAACGGTTACCCGGGTCAAGGAGGCCGTCGAAGAGCTGCGGGCCATCTCGGCCACGGTCAAGGACGCGGTTGAGCGCGGGCTCGACACGGCGGAAGTCCAGACAGGGGCAGTGCAGCGGACCACCGACGGGATCCGCGCCATTGACCGATCGGTGAACGAGGTCGCCCAGTCAGTGGAAAGCCTGTCGCGCACGGCCTCCGAGAATGCCGCCGCCATCGTCCAGATGTCGACGAGCATCGAGGTGGTGGCGGAACACATGGAAGGGCTTGCCCGGGAGGTGGACGAGGTGAGCTCATCCATCATCCAGATGGCGGCCGCGGAAAAGGAGATCGGCAGAAGCGTCGGGGTGCTCATGGAGGATGCCTCCCGCACCGCCTCCCTGGTGGCCGAACTGGACCTGTCCATCAAGCAGGTGGAAAAAAGCGCCCTGGAAACCGCTGCCATTTCGGAAGAGGTGCTGCGCGACGCGGAACTGGGACGGGACTCGGTGGATCGGACCATCTCGGGCATCAGCGAGATCCGCCGTTCCTCCCGCAGCGCCTCTGACACCATTACCACCCTCTCTCACCGGGTCGGTGACATCGGCACCATCATCTCGGTCATCAACGAGATTGCGGAGCAGACCAAGCTCCTGGCCCTCAATGCCTCCATCATCGCCGCCCAGGCAGGGGAACACGGCAAGGGGTTCGCAGTGGTGGCGAACGAAATCAAGGAACTTGCCAAGCGGACCACCAGTTCCACCGGAGAAATAGCAGATATCATCTCCGGACTCAGGGAGGAGACGGTGCGGGCGGTTCAGGCCATCAAGCAGGCGGAAGACCGGATCGGGGAGGGGGAAACGCTCTCCTACCGTTCGGGGGAGGCGCTCGAAAAGATCGTGGACGGGGTGAAGATGGCAGCCGATCAGGTGGGCGAGATCGCGCGGACCACCGTGGAACAGGCCCAGGGCAGCGAAAACATGCGCCGGGCCATGGAACGGGTGGCGGAAATGGTCGGGCAGATCGTGCGCGCCACCCAGGAGCAGGCCCACGGCACCGAGCTGATCACCGAGGCGGCGGACCGCATGAAGAGCCTCACGGGGCGCGTCTTCACCTCCACCCGGGAGCAGCGCGACACCAGCACCCACATCGTCCGCTCCAGCGAAGGGGTGACGCGCATGATCTCGACCATCCGCCAGGCATCCCAGGTTCAGGCGGAAAACAGCCAGAAGATCGTTGAGGCAGTGGAAAACATGGAGACCACCGCGGTCAACGGTCTCGATACGACCCGGCTCATGGAAGAGGCCGTCTCCCGCCTCGCGCGCCAGGCGGAAGGTCTCACCGAAGCCATGGCCGGCTTCAAGGTCCGGTAGCCGTGGCCGGCCTCAATCGTCGGCCCGGTAGCCGATCCTCACGGCGCCCCAGTGCCTGCCGCCGATAACGATCGGCACCGACAGGTCATTCATCACCTCGCCCGTATCCCTCAGGTAGGTCTGCAGCAGGAAGCTCCCCGTATTGCCCGCGCACCGAAGCCCCGTGCGATCATCGAAAATCCGCTTGGTCCGGTTATGCTCATTGTCCGCCTCCCGGTTGCCGGTGAGGGGGCGCGAATAGCGGAGGTTGTGGGAAGGACAGTAGCCGCGCCGGTCAACGCATATGGCGTAGTACATGCCGCTGTCGCGCCCCAGGATCTCCTCCTGGATCGGCGAAATGATCTCGTCGAAGAGCCGGTCAGAGGGCGTGCTGTACTTCTGGGGGAAGGTGTCGGGGATCGGCGTGTACTCGGTGCTGAACAGCGCATCAAGAGTAGTGCGCCGATCCGCCGCGGCCCGCTCAAGCGTTGCGGCGACCCGGTCCCGCATCTCCGACGCCAACCCCTTGACCGTATCATGATAGTCCCCACCTTGAACCGGCCCACGGTGCCGTAAATCTGCTCGGCGGTCTCCGAAAGCTCCCGGAAGATCCCCGCCGTCTGCTCCATCTGGCCGTTTACCCGTTCGGCCGTACCCGAAACCTGGGATATCTTCTCGGAGATCTCGCCGGTGGTGGCGCTCTGCTCCTCCGTGGCCGTGGCGATCTGGTTGATCATGTCCGTGGACTCAGCCGCCAGGCGCAGGATATCCTCCAACTGCCGCCGCGCCGAGGTTGACCGCTCGACGCCCACCTCGACCTTGTCCTTCCCTTCGGCAATGGATGCCACAACCGCGCGAATCTCCGCCTGAATGCTCCTGATGATGGTCCCGATCTCCCGGGTGGAGGAAGCGGTCCGGTCCGACAGCACCTTAACCTCATTGGCCACCACCGCGAACCCCTTGCCCGAATCCCCGGCCCGGGCCGCTTCTATTGCCGCGTTGAGCGCCAGGAGATTGGTCTGGTCGGCAATGTCGCCGATGATGCCGACGATCTCTCCGATCTGGCCCGACGACTGCTGCAGCTTGTCCATGGTGTCGAGCGTTGCCATGACGCTGTCCCTGATCCGGTCGATGCTCTCGGCGGTCTCCGTCACGGTGGCCATCCCCCCCTGGGCGGCCCGGTCCACGGAAAGGGACAACTGGGCTGCCCGCTGGGTGTTGACGGCCACATCATTGAGAGTCGCCGCTATCTCCTCGGAGGCAACCGCCACTGACGTGGACAGATCCTTCTGCTCGTGGGTGGATGTCACCAGCCGTTCGGTTTCCTTGATGGTGCGGCAGGCGGAAATGGCAATGTGCCCGGCCTGGTGATACAGGCCCGAGATAATCTCACGGAGCTTGGCCACCAGCAGGTTGATCCCCTCGGCCAGCATCCCGAGCTCGTCGCTGGAGCGCACCGGCACGGCGGCGGTGAGATCCCCTTCGCCCCGGGCAATCTCCTGCACCCGCCGCGATATCTCGCCGATGTTCCGGATGATGGTCCGCTGGAAAAACAGGTACATTACGCCAAGAAGGAGAAAAAACGAGCACACGCCCACCACGGCCAGGGCCAGGGTCAGGTTCCGGGCGCCGGCGTACCCCTCCTCCAGCGACGTGGTGAGGAGCATGGCGCCGTTGAAGCGGTCGCTCTGCCATGGCACGATTGACAGCGCACCTCATTGGCCAGGGGAACGATGAAGCTCAGCACGTGCCGCCCATCCACCTTGTGGCGCTTTTCCGCAGCAGTCCCGGACGCAAGGGCCGCCTGCACCTCCCCGTCCGGCGCATCCTGGCTGGTACCGGCCGGTCTCCCCGCGGTATCATAAATGCGCAGGTCCAGGACAGCCCCCTTGCCCCGCACATCGGCCACGTAGCGCTCGATAACGGCCATGTCCCCCGCTGTCATGAGCTCGCCGATGTCACGGACCACGAGGGTCGAGAGCCCCCGGGTGTTGCGGGTCTGAAGATCCATAATGGCATTGTATTCAAGCCAGATAGAGGTGATGCCGAGGGCGGCAAACCCCAAGAACAGGGTTATACCGATGATGGCGAGAACCTTGAAAGCAAGTCTCGTTCGAAACATGGCGGGCTCCTTCTGACCGTGGCGTATACTTATCCTATTGTATCGGCAGACCTCCCCATACCTTTAATTATTTAAAAAATTGTTTTATCCAAATGAATACGCTTCCACGCTCACCCCCCATCCTCGGCCCACGAGCACGTAAAAAAGCCCCGGGTTTCCCCGGGGCTTCGCAATGTGCAACCGTTTGCGGCTGTAATGCCTACGCCTTCATAACGTTGGCCGCCTGAAGTCCCTTGGCCCCCTGGACCACATCAAAGGTCACCGCCTGTCCTTCGACCAGGGTCTTGAACCCGTCGCCCTGGATCGAGGAGAAATGGACAAACACATCCTCGCCGTTTTCCTGCTCGATGAAGCCATACCCCTTGCTGTCATTGAACCATTTCACCACACCTTTAGCCATTACTCATCTCCTCCTGTTACTGCCAGCGGCATAATGGGGCTTTGGGTGAGCCCGGACGAATTTTTCGCTTTCTAGCACCAATACGCACGGCCTGTCAAGCTGATATTTGACCGGAAAAAAGCAGGGGAGACCCTGTCTCCCCCGCTGACGCACGCTGCTACTTCGCTTCATCCAGGACGGCATGGGCCGCCGCGAGCCGGGCGATGGGCACCCGGAACGGCGAACAGGACACATAGTCGAGGCCGATCCGGTGGCAGAAGATGACTGACGAGGGGTCGCCGCCATGCTCGCCGCAGATGCCGAGCTTGATGTCGGGGCGGGTGGCGCGCCCCTTTTCCACCGCCACCTTCACGAGCTGGCCGACCCCGTTCTGGTCCAGGGAGACGAAGGGGTCCTCCTCCAGCAGCCCGCTTTCCACGTAGAACGGCAGGAACTTGCCGGCATCGTCCCGGGAGAGGCCGAAGGTGGTCTGGGTCAGGTCGTTGGTGCCGAAGGAGAAGAACTCGGCCTCCCGGGCAATCTCGTCGGCGGTGAGGGCGGCCCGGGGGAGCTCGATCATGGTGCCGATGAGGTAGTCGACCTTGACGCCGCAGGCGGCAATGACCTCCTCGCATACGCGCACCGTGTTCTCCCGCAGACGGGCAAGCTCGGTCACCACGCCCACCAGCGGGATCATGATCTCGGGCACGATGCTGAACCCCTCGTTCTTGGTCAGTTCGCAGGCAGCCTCCATGATGGCCTGCACCTGCATGTCGTAAATCTCCGGGAAGGTGAGCCCCAGCCGGCAGCCACGGTGTCCGAGCATGGGGTTGAACTCGTGGAGGTAGTCCACCTTGGCCCTGAGCGACTGGGCCGTGACCCCCATGCTCTTGGCCAGGGCATCGATGTCCTTGTCCTCGTGGGGCAGGAATTCGTGGAGCGGCGGATCCAGCAGGCGAATGGTGACCGGCAGCCCCTTCATCTCCCGGAAGATGCCGACGAAGTCACCCTTCTGCATGGGCAGGATCTTGGCCAGGGCCCTCTTGCGCCCCTCCACGTCCTCGGCGAGGATCATCTCCCGCACCGCGGCGACCCGATCCGCCTCGAAGAACATGTGCTCGGTGCGGCAGAGGCCGATCCCCTCGGCGCCGAACTCGCGGGCCACCCGCGAATCGTTGGGGGTGTCGGCATTGGTTCGCACCTTCAACTTGCGGAAGCGGTCCACCCACTCCATCAGGGTGCCGAAGTCCCCGGTAAGCTGCGGCGGAACTGTCGGCACCTCGCCGAGCATCACCTCGCCGGTGGAGCCGTCCAGGGTGATGACATCCCCCTTCTTGACCACCTGCCCCTTGGCGGTGGCGAACTGGCTCCCGGCGTAATCGACCTTGATGTCGCCGCAGCCGGCAACGCAGCACTTGCCCATGCCCCTTGCGACCACCGCCGCGTGGGAGGTCATGCCGCCGCGGGCCGTGAGGATCCCCTGGGCCGCGTGCATGCCGTGGATGTCCTCGGGGCTCGTCTCGACCCGGACCAGGATCACCTTGAGCCCCAGGCGGGCGGCAGCCTCGGCCTCGTCCGCGGTGAAGACCACCTCGCCGCTGGCCGCTCCGGGGGAGGCGGGAAGGCCCTTGGCGATGACCCTTTTCTGGGCCTTGGGATCAAGGGACGGATGGAGGAGCTGGTCGAGCTGGGACGGAGACACTCGCAGCACAGCGGTCTTCTCGTCGATGAGCCCTTCCCGCACCATGTCCACGGCGATCTTGATGGCCGCCTTGGCGGTCCGCTTGCCGTTGCGGGTCTGGAGCATGAACAGCTTGCCCTTCTCGATGGTGAACTCGATGTCCTGCATGTCCTTGTAGTGCTTCTCAAGGATGCCGCGGATCTGGACGAGCTGCTGGTAGCACTCGGGCAGCACGTCTTCCATGGCCGGGAGGGTGGTGTCCTTGCTGTTGGCCCGATTGATGGGCTGCGGGGTCCGGATGCCGGCCACCACGTCCTCGCCCTGGGCGTTCACCAGGTACTCGCCGTAGAAATAGTTTTCGCCGGTGGAGGGGTCGCGGGTAAAGGCAACGCCGGTGGCGCAGTCGTTCCCCATGTTGCCGTAAACCATGGACTGGACGTTGACCGCGGTGCCCCAGTCGGCGGGAATGTTATTGAGCCGGCGGTAGGTGATGGCCCGCTGGTTCATCCAGGAGCCGAACACGGCGCCCACGGCGCCCCAGAGCTGCTCCTGCGGATCTTCGGGGAACTCCTTGCCGATGGTCTCGCGGATCTTTGCCTTGAACTTGCCGACCAGTTCCTTCCAGTCGGCCGCGGTGAGGTCCGTGTCCAGGTGGACCCCCTTCTCATCCTTCTTCTGCTCGAGGAGGTGTTCGAGCAGGTCCTTGTCCATGCCCATGACCACATCGGAGTACATCTGCACGAAGCGGCGATAGGCATCGTAGGCGAAGCGCTCGTCCCCGCTCTGGGCGATGATCCCCTGGACCGTCTCATCGTTGAGTCCCAGGTTCAGGATGGTATCCATCATACCCGGCATGGAAGCCCGGGCGCGGAACGGACCGACACCAGAAGCGGGTTGTTCCGGTCGCCGAAGGTGCGCCCCATGAGAGATTCCATCTTCTTCAGGTGTTCGGCAACCTCGGCCGCCAGGCTCGGCGGATAGCTCCGGTTGTTGGCGTAGTAGTAGGTGCAGACCTCGGTGGTGATGGTGAATCCCGGCGGGACCGGGAGCCCGATCGCTGTCATCTCCGCCAGGTTGGCCCCCTTGCCCCCCAGCAGATTCTTCATCTCGGCCTTTCCTTCGGCCTGGCCATTGCCGAAGAAGTAAACATACTTGCCAGCCATTGCACGCCTCCTTGAGTTTTTACTGACGGTCAAACCCGTTCAGCTACGATAAACTGTTTTTAATACTGCTCAAGCGGTATTTAGGGAAATTAAAACAAAAAAACCGCCTAGCATGAGCTAGGCGGCTATCTTCGCGAAGTCCGCGACCCCTCCGAAGAGCCGGGCGACCCCGGTCAGCAGTGCTAACCGGTTTGTTCTGACCCGTTCGTCCTCGGCCATGACCATCACCTTGTCGAAGAAGTCGTCCACGGCGCCCTTGAGGGCGGCAATGCCGGTGAGCGCGGCCAAGTAGTCGCCGGCGGCGGTGCGGGCCTCCACGTCGGCGCGGACCTGCTGGAACGCCGCGAACAGGGCACCCTCGGCCGGCTCCTGGAACAGGGCCGCAGCCACGGGCTGATCGACCCCCTCCTTGACGATGTTGCAGACCCGCTTGAAGGCCACGGCCAGGGAATCGAAATCCGGACGCCCCTTGAAGGCGGCCAGGGCGCCGATGCGGGCCTCGGCGTCCACCAGGTCGTCGAAGCCGGCGGCAATGGC
Organism: Geobacter anodireducens; assembly: GCA_001628815.1. Taxonomy (NCBI): domain Bacteria; kingdom Pseudomonadati; phylum Thermodesulfobacteriota; class Desulfuromonadia; order Geobacterales; family Geobacteraceae; genus Geobacter; species Geobacter anodireducens. The sequence goes on along the minus strand of CP014963.1, from coordinate 638,014 downwards.
CGCGTCCACGGCATCGGCCGGATAGCGGTCGGCCATGAGGTTCACGAACCGGCCCCGGAAGAATTCCAGCACATCAGCCATCACCTCGGCGGCGGGGCGGGTCAGCTTGGCGGAGAGGAGTTCCAGGGCCTTCCCGATCTCTCCTTCCAGCGAGAGGCGGCAGCCCCGGTCGAGAATGATGTTGATGATGCCCAGGGCCGAACGGCGCAGGGCATAGGGATCGGCCGAACCGGTGGGGATCAGCCCCACCCCGAAGCAGCCGCAGATGGTATCGAGCTTGTCGGCGATGGAGACGAAAGCGCCGATGTCTGATGCGGGGAGGTCCCCCCCGGCCTGGGTGGGGAGGTAGTGCTCGGCGATGGCGGCGGCCACCTCGGCGTCCTCGCCCTGGAGCAGGGCATACTCACGGCCCATGATCCCCTGTACCTCGGGGAACTCGCCGACCATGCCGGAAACCAGGTCGGCCTTGCAGAGGAAGGCGGCCCGGGCTGTCTTGGCCTTCACCGCCGGATTGAGGAGGTCGGCCAGTCCCTCGGCCAGGGCGCGGAAGCGCTCCATCTTCTCGTAGGAGGTGCCGAGCTTCTGCTGGTAGACCACGTTTTTCAAGGACTCCACCCGGGTCTCCAGCTTCACCTTCTGATCCTCCTCGAAGAAGAAGCGGGCGTCGGAGAGGCGGGCGCGCAGGACGCGCTCGTTCCCCTTGACCACCACGGAGGGGTCCTCGGTCAGGGTATTGTTGATGGTGATGAAACCGGGCATGAGCTTGCCGGCGTCGTCAACGATGGAGAAGTAGCGCTGGTGGCTCCGCATGGAGGTGATGAGCACCTCGCGGGGGACCTTGAGGAAGTCCGGGGAAAAGGTGCCGTGGACCACGCTGGGGTACTCCACCAGGTAGGTCACCTCGTCCAGGAGCCCCTCGTCGGGGAGGAGATGGCCGCCGGCGGTCTTGGCAACCCGATGGATCTCCCGGCGGATGGTTTCCTTGCGCCGCTCGGGATCGGGGATCACGAAGTGCCGCTCGCACTCGTCCAGGTAGTGGGCAAAGTCACGGACCGGGAACGGCTGGTTGGCCATGAACCGGTGGCCCCGCGAGACATTGCCGCTCTGGACGCTGCCGAAAGCAAAGGGGACGACGACCCCGTCGAACAGGGCCACGATCCAGTGGATGGGGCGGGCGAAACGCACGTCCAGATCAGCCCAGCGCATGGACTTGCGAAACGGGATGCCCCCCACCAGCCGCGACAGGATCTCGGCGAGGAGGTCCGGCACCGGCCGGCCGCTCTCCTTGCGGACGGCGGCCACGTATTCGCCCTTCTCGGTGGAGACCAGAGTCAGGGACGCCACGTCGACCCCCTGGCCACGGGCGAAGCCCTCGGCCGCCTTGGACGGCGTGCCGTCGGGACCGAAGGCGATGTTCCTGGCCGGCCCCAGGGCGGTAATCTCGCATCGGGCTGAACGGTCGGCAGCCCCTTCACCACCAGCGCCAGGCGACGGGGGGTAGCAAAGGTCTTCACCTCGCCGAAGGCAAGGCGGGCGTTCTCCAGCTCCTTCGTGACGATGGCCTCCATGTCGGCCATGGCCTTGGGCAGGAAGCCGGCGGGGATCTCCTCGGTGCCTATTTCGAGAAACAGTTCCTTGCTCATGTTACTTCCGTCCTCCTTTCAGCAGCGGGAAACCCAGGCTTTCGCGGAGCTTAAGGTAGCCTTCGGCGCAAAGACGGGCCACATTGCGGACCCGGCCGATGTAGGAGGCGCGCTCGGTGACCGAGATGGCCCCCCGGGCATCCAGGAGGTTGAAGGTGTGGGAGCACTTCATGACGAAATCGTAGGCCGGGAGCACGAGACCGCGCTCCACCAGGCGCACGCATTCCTTCTCGTACATGGTGAACAGGGTGAGGAGCATGTCCACGTCCGCTTCCTCGAAGTTGTAGGTGGAGAACTCCACCTCGGTCCGGTGGTGGATGTCGCCGTAGCTCACCCCCTTGACCCACTCCAGATCGTAGACGTTGTCGACCCCCTGCAGGTACATGGCGATCCGCTCGCAGCCGTAGGTGATCTCCGACGAGACCGGCTTTAGATCGATCCCGCCGGCCTGCTGGAAATAGGTGAACTGGGTGATCTCCATGCCGTCGAGCCACACCTCCCAGCCCAGGCCCCAGGCGCCCAGGGTCGGCGACTCCCAGTCATCCTCAACGAAGCGGATGTCGTGCTTCGCGGGATCGATGCCAAAGGCCCGGAGCGAATCCAGATAGAGATCCAGAATGTTCACGGGGGACGGCTTCATGATCACCTGGAACTGGTAGTAGTGCTGGAGGCGGTTGGGGTTTTCACCGTAGCGCCCGTCGGTGGGGCGGCGGGACGGTTCCACGTAGGCAACGTTCCACGGCTCGGGGCCGAGAACGCGGAGGAAGGTGGCTGGGTTGAAGGTGCCGGCACCCTTTTCGGTGTCGTAGGGCTGCTGGATAACGCATCCCTGCTGCGCCCAGTATCCCTGGAGGGCGAGAATCAGATCCTGGAAGGTCAAGGTGGTTCCTCCCCTGGCATAAAATGAAAATAGCTTTATCGTGCGTAAACAGGGTTTGGCCAAAATGAAAAAGCGTCCAAGTTACGCACAATTAGAGCTCACGAGATTACAATGCTTCTCCCACCCTGTCAAGAATTTAATCCGCCGCAACCCGCAATCCATCAGGCCAGGAAACCAAGCAGCCCCCGGAATACCCGCGCTCTGCCGCACTCGCGCCCATTCGTCCGCCCCCCTGCGGGGTGTCGGATGCAGGGCTGCAGCGACGTCACGGGGCCAACTGGCGCAAAAAGGCAAGGGAATTAAGAGGACGGGCGAGATGGGTCCCGATGGCGCCGTCCAGGAGCGGCCCGCTTCGCCGAGGGCCTCGGGGGAAAAGGCAACGGCACCGAACCGCCCGGTGCCCAGACACCGGTGCAGAAGACGGACGGTCTCCGCCGACAACGGCGCGCCGTAGCGGCCGCAGCCGGCGCAGAGCACCGCGCCCCCCGCACCGGCACGCCGGGCCGAATCGGCGGGAAGATCGACGCCGCAGCCGGCACAGGTATCGAGGGCAATGCGGTAGCCGAGGATATTCAGCAGATTGGCTTCGAAAAAGCGCCGGTCCGAGGGGGTGGCACCCCCCTGGTCCAGGTGCTCCAGATAGGAAACGAGGAGCCGGAACAGTCGGGGAACCGGCGCACCGTCAGGCAGGAGGCGGTCGACCAGCTCCACGGCATACCCGCCGTGGCCGATGGCGGCCAGATCCTGCCGGATGCGGGGAAAGACGGTCACAATGTCCACGCCGCGCAGGGACGAGAGCCCCTCCCGGACGACCAGTTCCACGTTCAGGCGGGCAAAGGGCTCCAGGGCGCCTCCGAAGCGACGCATGCTCTTGCGGGCGCCCCGGGCCAGGCCGCGCACCTTGCCGTGGCAGAGCGTGAACAGGGTGACGATCCGGTCGCTCTCCCGATAATCCATGGTGGCGAGCACAACGGCTTCGCAGCGGATGGGATGCATGGGGCAACCCTACCACCTCCGTCCCCCGGCGGTCAATCCCCGCGGGAACGGACGGCGCGGGCGGACTACCGCAGGCCTAGCCGGGAGAGGATGATCCCCAGGAACTTATTGACGGGGTGATTGCGGGACAGACGCTTGATGGGGGGAGCGCGGCGGGTGCCGAGCCGGTCCAGCTCGACGATGATGTCCTCCCCGCCCCCCATGCGCAGCCCCTGGCGGAAGGCATCGATCGCCTCGGTCCGCTTACCTGCCAGCAGGTAGATGCATCCCAGGTTGTGGTGGAGGGTCGGGTTCGCCGGATCGGCCGCCACGGCCTCCCGGGCACGGGCGATGGCGTCGGAAAAGGTTCCCCGCGTTTTGGCCTGGCAGAGGGCGAGATAGGACGAGGAAAGTGGCGTTTGCCGCTCCGTCACCGCCTGCTCGAAACAGGTACGGGCCAGATAGACGTGGTCGTGGTGAAGGGCTTCGACTCCCTTGACAAACCATTCCGTCGTATTCGTTGCTGTCATGACGTGCCTCGTTCGTTGACATGCCGGGGCAGGAAACCCATGCCGTGCGAACGGAGCAATTCAATTATCAGGCCAGCGAAACAACCAAAATAGCCGCGTACAACAGCATATTGCAATCATGGGCATAATGCAGGCAATACGGCATGCTACACATGGCGCCACACCCATTGCACCAGGGAATCACACGGTATTATTTACGCCAAATGACCGACAGACATACGAAAGCAAGACCGAGGACGACCAATTCTGTCACCACCCTGAAACGACGCCATCACGCCTCATCCTCGTGCTCAAGCACCCTGACCTGGGGGCGAAATCGAGCCGCAGGGCAGGGGCAGAGCCATGCCCACGGCGCAGGGGAGCCGTGCTGGCGAGGCAACCGGGATGGGGTGATACACCCCTCTCCCGGCTATCCCTCGTCGATCACCAGGACGCCGGCGCCCCGCATGCGCCCGCTCCGCAGGTCGTCGAGGGCTTCGTTGGCCGCGCTGAGGGGATAGGCGGTCACCTCGGTCCTGACGGGCACCTTCGGCGCCAGGGCGAGAAACTCCTCCCCGTCGCGCCGGGTCAGGTTGGCCACGGAACGGATGCTCCGCTCCCCCCAGAGGATATCGTAGGGGATCGGCGGAATGTCGCTCATGTGGATGCCGCCGCAGACCACAACGCCCCCCTTGCCCACCGCCCGCAATGCCGCCGGCACCAGTTCCCCGGCTGGCGCGAAGATGATGGCGGCGTCAAGCTCCTCGGGCGGCCGCTCGTGGGAGGCCCCGGCCCAGACCGCCCCCATCTCCCGGGCAAAGGCCTGGCCGGCCTGGTCGTCGGGACGGGTGAAGGCGTAGACCCGCCATCCCCGGAAGCGGGCCACCTGGGTCACGATGTGGGCCGCAGCGCCGAAGCCATAAATGCCCAGCCGTTCCCCCTCACCGGCCATGACCAGAGAGCGGTAGCCGATGAGCCCGGCGCAGAGCAGCGGCGCCGCCTGGAGGTCCGGGTATCCCCCGGGGATCGGAAAGCAGAAGCGGGCATCGGCAACGGTGAACTCGGCAAAGCCGCCGTTGCGCTGATAGCCGGTGAACCGGGCGTGGTCGCACAGGTTTTCCCGTCCCGACCGGCAGTAGCGGCAGGCGCCGCAGGTGGCGCCGAGCCAGGGGACCCCCACCCGCGTCCCCTCCCGGAAACGCTCGACCCCGTCACCCAGCTTTGCCACGCTCCCCACGATCTGGTGGCCGGGGATGAGCGGCAGCGCGGGCTCCGTCAGCTCGCCGTCCACGATGTGAAGATCCGTCCGGCAGATGCCGCAGGCGTGGACCTTGAGCAGCACCTCGCCCGGCCCGGGCTCGGGGACCGGCACCCGGACCGGCCGCAGCGGTTTTCCCACCTCCTGGAACAGCATGGCGCGCATGCTACACCTCCGTGTACCGTTTCAGGTCCCGCTCGAACCGTGGCTCGTCCTCGAACAGGATGCCCCGCATCCCCCGGCTTTCGGCCCGCACCACGTTGGCGAGCATGTCGTCCACGAAGAGCGCCTCGCCGGGGGCGATGCCCAGCTCCCGCGCCACGTCGTCGAACACCGAAGGGTCCCGTTTTCCCTTGCCCAGCCGGTAGCTGTTGAAGATCCGATCGAATTCCCGGAAAAAGCCGTCGCGCCGGTCGAGCCATTCGAGCCAGTCGGTCTGGTCGCTGAGGATGGCGGTCCGATACCCCTTCGCCCTCAGGGCCCGGACGGTCTCCATCATCCGGGGCCGGAGCACGAAACGGTCGAGGATCAGGTTCGACAGCTCCCGGTCGCTCCCCCGCAGCCCGGTCCGTTCCCGCAACGACTGCCAGAATGCCGACTGGCTTCCCGTGCCCAGGACGTAACCGCTGGCGTAGACCGCCTCCATGCCGGCACCGTGCACCGCGATCGGATCGAGCCCCTGGCGCCGGGCAAGCTCGAACAGCCCCTCCCGGAATCCCTCCTCGGCCAGCACCCCGCCATAGTCGAAAATAACCGTCGTGACCTTCTCCGCCGGGGCCCCCAGCCGCAGCCGGAAGAGGGTCTGCCAGCGCCGGGCGTCGCTCCAGCCGGTGACCGGATCGGGGACCACGATCTTCACCTGGTCGAAGCGCATCTCCTGCCGGTCCAGGGCCACCGTGCGGGCGGCGGTCTCCTTGGCCGCCAGGGGCAGGTCAGCGTAGAAGAGCGACAGGTGTGGGACGAGCAGGTAGCCCGAATCCTGCGCCACCGCGCCCTTGACCGCCTCGTGGAGCCGCCGGAGCGCCGGGTCTTCTCCGAACGATACGAACAGGGACCGGAAGTATTCCTCGGTCACGCCGAGCCCTGCCACCTGCAGGGTGATCGGGCCCGTCCCGGCCGCCGCATCCGCCAGAGCCCGCCGTACCGGCTCCAGTTCGGCATCGTTGCTGAACGCGCCGCCGTAGACCGTCACGTGGGGCTCGAAGGGGAGCGTATCGTAGCGGTCGGCCAGTTCGTGGATCACTCCATCCGCCCACCGGCGGTCCCCGGCCGCGGGGACGAGGAAGACGGAGAACCTGCGTGGTTCGGTGCTCATGGGGCCTCTTTCCTCCGCTCATAGGCCAGGAACAGGTGGGCCGGCTCCCCCGCCCCCTCCTCCCGCGCCGTTTCCACGAAATCAGCCGGGATCTCCGGAAAGGTGACGTCGCCGGGAAACTCCCCCCGTACCAGGGTAAGAAGGATCCGGTCGGCCAGGGGCAGCGCCTCCCGGTAGAGCTCGCCGCCGCCGCAGACGAAAAGCTCCGCCGCGCCCCGGGCCAGTTCCAGTGCCCCGGCCAGGTCCCGCGCAGCAAGGCACCCCGGCGGGGCATAGCCTTCCCGGCGGGAGAGGACGATGTTCAGCCGCCCCGGCAACGGCCGGCCGATTGACTCGAAGGTCCTGCGCCCCATGAGGACCGGGTGCCCCAGGGTGATGGCCCTGAAGCGGGCCAGGTCGTCCGGCAGGTGCCAGGGGATGGCCCCCCGGTTGCCGATGACGCGGTTTTCGGCCATGGCCGCGATAAGGGTGACGCGCATGGAATCCGGCCCCCTCACGGCTTGCGCGCCACGATCTGGACCACGGCGCCCCGGCCCGTGTGGAGCCGCCCTTCCACCACGTCCCGCTCGATCTCCCGCGCCTGCAGGAATTCGAGGCCCGCCAGTTCCTCCCGCAGATCAGCCAGGGTCATCAGCAGCTCGACCGTGGGGGGGCCGCCGGTCCGGAACTCCAGCTGCGCCGGGGTGTACGCCTCCAGCACGAAGAGCCCGCCCGGACGGAGCCCCGCCACTGCCTGCCGGTGCAGGGTGCGGCGGATGGGGGGCGGCACGTGGCAGAAGATGGAGACAATGGCGTCCCAGCGCCCCGGCTCGATAACCAGATCGGCCAGGTCGGCGGTCAGGGTCTCGATCCGCACCCCATGTTCCTCAGCCAGTTGCGCCGCCTTGGCCAGCCCCACGGCGGAGGCATCCACCGCCAGCACCCGGTGCCCCCGCCGCGCCAGGAAGACCGCGTTTCGCCCCTCCCCCTCGGCCAGACAGAGGACATCCCCCGGCGGCATCATTGCGCTCACTCCGGCCAGGAAGGCGTTGGGCTCCCGGCCGTAGACGAATTCCTCGGTATCGTATCGTTCATTCCACGTGTTCGTGACATCGGACATGGTTCGTTCTCCTTTGCTCCGGCAGGACGAGGTGGCAGCTTCAGCGGAGCGAGCCGATCCATTCCCCGGTGGTCATCACCGTGGCGAACATCAGTTGCTGGGTCACGAGCACCGCCCGGTGCAGCTCCTCGGCAGTGACCGCGCCCGCGCTGTTGGCAAAGGCCAGGGTGCCGGTGGCGTCGGCGAGAAACTCAACGGCAAAGCCCCGGTGAAACGCCTGGCGAGAGGTGGTATCGCAGCACATCTGGGTCATGTAGCCGCTGATGACCAGGGTGTCGATCCCCCGCTCCCTGAGCCAGGCCTCCAGGTTCGTATCCGTGAAGCTGCCGGGCAGGTTCTTTTCCAGCAGCAGATCGTAGGGCCGCCGCGCCACCTCCGGGTGCAGCTCCCACCCGGGAGAGCCCTGCCGGAACGTAGCCGAGTCGGGCCGCCGCGACGCATGGCGGACCACCACCACCGGAATCCCGCTGGCCGTGGCGGCATCCATGGCCGCCAGGATGTTGGGGAAGCTCCCCTCCGGATAACTGACCGGCAGGGCGCCGGTGAAATATTCATTCTGGACGTCGATAACCAGCAGTGCGCGTTTCATTCCGTAGCCTCCCTTGATTCGTGGAGCCCGTGGCCCCCGCTACACCAGCCCCCGCAACCGGGCCGCCAGGTACGGGGCCGCCGCGATCACCAGCAGCACCGCCACCCAGAGGTTCCCGCCGCGCGGGTCGTATGCCTCCAACAGCTTCGCCCAGGGGTGCCCCATGACGACGCGGCCGAAGAAAAACTCGAAAAAGACCGTCAACACCAGCCATATCCCGCCGATCAGCCGGCAGCGCGAAGGGGTGAGCCCTCCCGCCAGCGGGATCAGGAGCGTGGCAACGGCAACGATCAGGCGCCGAGGGTGACGCCGCTCAGCGGCAGCGCCACCTGCGCTCCCACCAGCGGGTTCAGGACCTTTTCACGCACCACGCCGTTCACGATTCCCAGCGGGATGAACAGGAGCCAGATGGCGCATGACTTGAGGATGGAAGACGTCATCCCCCGCTCCGCCTGATCTCGTCGTGCCGGAAGCAGTGGACCACATGGTCGTTCACCATCCCCACCGCCTGCATGAAGGCATAGCAGATGGTCGACCCCACGAAATTGAAGCCCCGCCGCTTCAGGTCCTTGCTCATGGCATCGGACTGCTCCGTCCGGGCCGGCACCTCGGCCAGGCTGCGCCAGCCGTTCTGCCGGGGCGCATGGTCCACGAACCGCCACAGGTACGCATCGAGAGAGCCGAACTCCTCCCGGATCTTCAGCACGCCCCGGGCATTCCTGATGGTCGACTCGATCTTGAGCCGGTTGCGCACGATCCCCGGATCGGCCAGCAGCCGCGCCACGTCGGCCTCGGACCAGGCGGCCACCGTTTCCGCGTCGAACCCGGCGAATGCCCGGCGATACGCCTCGCGCTTGCGCAGGATCGTCAGCCACGAAAGCCCCGCCTGGGCCCCCTCCAGAATCAGCATCTCGAAGAGGTGCCGGTCATCGTGGGCGGGCACGCCCCATTCCCCGTCGTGGTAAGCCACGTAGAGGGGGTCGGTGCCGCACCATTCGCATCGTTGGATCATGTCGTGCTCCTGTCGTAACGGAGACGGCTGCGGGCCGCGGCCTTACCGGCCGTTCTCCAGATAATAATCGATGGTCTCGGGCGAAAATCCGGAAATCTTGTGCGAGCCCACCACGATCAGCGGCACGCCCCGGCCCCCCAGCTCCTTGTGCCGCTGCATGGCGGCGCTGTCCTTTTCGATGTCGTAGGCCACGTAGGAAACGCCCTTGCTCCGCAGGTACCTCTCCGCCCGCTTGCAGTAGCCGCACCAGTCGGTCACGTACAGCTCAACCGTGCCGGTGAAGCGCTGCTTCACGGGCGGCGCGGGCTGCGGTGCCGGCGTAGCCCTGCGCGGCGTCGACACAGGCTGCGGAGACGGCGCTGGCGCGAAATCGCCGTCGGTGTAGACCTTCACCTTTTTCCCCTTCTTCGTTGCCGGCGGAGGCGTGTCCTTGAACGTCACCACCCCGTGCTCGTCCACCCACTGGTACATCTCGGCCCCGGCAAGGGAGCAGGTCAGCAGCAGGGTGACGATGGGGAGGAGGATGCGGATTGGCATGGGGGCTCCTGGGGATGAAGGATGTGGTTGGTTCTGTGACAATCAACGTGGTGAGGCGCAGCGGCGGAGCGAAGCGGAGACCGCGTGACGCCGCTCGTTGGGCATTTCATGGGAATTATGTTCCTCGGGCTACGACGGAATGCAGCACCTTTTGTACTTCTTGCCACTACCGCATGGGCACGGATCATTACGCCCGATTTTCTTTCTTTTAGGATTCAATTCATTCAGCAAATCTGGAATGGCTCTAGGCTTTGCCATTTTCTGAGTTAGAGCATCCATTTCGTCGTTATGTTCCCACAAAAAGTCAAGGTTCAAGCCAAATCTTAGCGATGTATCGCTGGGGCGTACGCAAATCCCAAACCAAGTCCGGGCGCGTTGGGAGTACTTTCTGGCATAGCAGTGTCTTTCAAGAGTTGGCCCTGCAATTTCTATTGGATCATCGTTGCAATGGACAGTGAGCCCTGCACTAGATTGCGCAAGCCCAATGGTCAAATCGTGGCTCTTTCTGTCAATCTGCGCCCTCCTGGCAAGTTCATTGATGCATTTACTTACTTCAATAACTGTATCTTCACCAAGAGTAAGAAGCGTGTATCCAAGGTCAATCGTTGCAGGATCTGGTCGAGCCTCGATCTCCTTAATAAAGCCTCCCAATGTGGTTGCAGCCAAACGCGTCAAAATCCCATCCGGTGTAGCGTTCCCAGGGATGCCTTCGCGCCGAACAATCATTGCTAAATCTAAGTCGGTAGAAATGTCATCTTCCAACATCACCAGATCGTGTTCTTCGCTCAACCATAGGTTGCGTTTGAGGTGATACGACAATATTGTCAATTCATGCGATGCCATCAATTTTTCGTGATATTTTGACCTACGATCCACGTAACTTAAGAATTGTAATGGTGAATTTAACATCTCAGTCATCGCATCAAGTGTGAAGACATCTAAGATAAAAGGCGGTGATATTTTGTCAGTCGACTGAAACTGAAGGAACTGACGTACCTGGAAGCTTAATGCAGGGTAGTGGTCTGAAATAATGCAAAGTATATAAACATCTTTGAGCCCAACTGGGGTTGGAATTTCCTTTGAACAGCAATCTTTAAGAACGTAACTTGTGTCACCAAGCAGTTTTGTGCACTTATATGCTTGGTCGTAAGAGTCCTGGATGCTCTTCTTGAAGTCGTCTTTAATTTGAAGGTCATTACCTTTTCTCGACTCAATTGTTAATCGTTTGGACTTGACCTGAACAACTATCGCACGGTTACCAAAAAGAACAAGAGCATCTATTTCTCCAATTTTATTACGATTTGAGCCGAAGATATCGACTCGCGAATACACTTTGTCCTTACCAAATACAAGCGCTAAGCGTTCTACTGTGAACTCTTCAGCAAACAACCCTCTGTTTTGACTAGCAGTATTGACATATTCTTTGTCAGCGCACATCCAGTAGAAAGGTGATTCGTACAGCGCTTCAACTAAGCTGTACCTATTGAAAAGAATATATGTATCTTCTGCAGGTGAAATTAGAGGTAAGGCATTCGCGATATTGAAGTCGTGTATAGCTGCGAATTGGTCATTTCTCTCGCCATCTGGCACAGTGAAGGCCGATAGGACTTTTTTGATAATAGCAACATCAAGCCCCGATTGGCTGGCGATCTCTTGAGCGGTAAATATGTCTCCTGGAAGAAATGTCCATTCATCAGGGGCTGTTGTCCTCATTACGGACAATGTCACAGTTGATTTTTCGTCTTGGACGAGTCCGACGGCATACGCGACATCACGCGCCTCCTTAATTGAAAAACCTTTGTTAGCTTTTAACCAAGCGTCGTCATTCGCGTACTTTCGAGGGGCCAAGTCTCGGTACTGAAAACTGTAGGCAGACTCACCTCCGTAGAATATCGGTTCGCGAAGCACCTCTCCGACGGTAAAAGGATTGAAGCCTTTCGCTAACTTTTTGGAGGCAAAGGTCGCCCAAAATGGCGCAGACATAGCATTGTGAAATTCTTCGAGGAGGGCTTCTGTTCTTGTGATGTAATCTTGCATTACACTCGGCACAGGAACTGCGTAGTCGATTTTTTCTTTAAGTAGCAATCCGATGAGTGTGGAGGTCTCAGTTCTAATAAGACGGGACTTTGAGAAGAGATGTTGCATGTCCTCGGACTTTAGTTCATCTTCGTAGCGAATCATATTGTCGCGAAAACAGAGATAGGATATCGCATGAATATAGCCCGGCGAAATACAAAGCTTTGCCAAGTCATCAAATATATCTTGCTCAGGCCGCATCCCGACCTCCATTAGTTGACAGTTCATGTGACACTTACAATCTCTTTGCACAACGGGGCCGGAAATCACCGGCGGCTTCAGGCCGGTGCATTTACGTGGTTGGAAACTTTCTCTAATATTACATTTTTAAGGGCTGACTCAGCCTCTTCTCAATGGAGCCAGAAACAATTAAATTGATTTCAAGACGATGTCCAGGTTTGGATCATTCAAGAAAGCTTGGAAGCCTCCGGCCCATACCGCAGCTTTAGAAGATGGGACAAGAATCCAGTCAGTGCCTGGTCCCCTTCTGAGATTTCCGGGGTTTCCGAAAAAGTCTATTCGAATCATATGTATTAATTCGATGAGCTTTCTATCGATCGAGGACAAGAAGGTTGGTGCAAATTTATCGACGATTATCACCTTTAAGCCTGGATTCGCTAATCTCGCTTCCTTTAGCCACTTGTTCACGTGAATGTCTCCCATTCCATATCCCGCAACAATCACGTACTCACTTTCCATCAAATCATGTCCGAGGCTTGAATAATAGTAGTTGAATGGAAAGCTTTGGAGTCTTGCGAGCTTATTAAGGCCCGTCACCACTGCGGAAAGCTTAACTTCACCACCATCCATTTGCCTATCACCAGAACTGTTTGCTTCGCAATGTTTCAGAGCCTCTTCTCGGTTTTCAAACCAAGCAAGTTCCCCAATCTCAAAATTATTATGATGCCTCAAAGAGGGGTATCCCAGCCGGATCGATCCATGTAGCTGAAACACTGACGAAATGGAGCTGTTTGAAAAATACTCTTTTTTATTGAATTTACCGTTATCCCGTTTTTCGAATCCGTTGTACAAATCCGGTTTAGCCTGTAACACGTAGTCGTCATAATTCAGGCTATAGATTCGTAAGGTATGCGCACTTGTCATGTTGTTCAGAAAATTTGAGAAAGGGGCAACGGAGAAAGCGGGCGTATCACACGCTTTGGAAATGATCTCGTAAACGTAATATAGGTATCTTTGACCAAGCGCTGTGAGCTTGGCTGAATCTAAGATGCCGTTGTTTTTGATTTCTATGAACGGTTGGATTAAGTACCGAAATTCATCAAATGCGGATGTTTGGACTACGTATGAGGCTTGGGATAATTCATCGATTACATGGTAGATTTGCTCGAAATGTTCGCCTCCTGGATTTATCAAAAACGATTTCAATGTGTTTCTGATCAGCTTGTATGTTTCATCGGCTTTGTTATGGAGTACCCAGCAATCATTCAATATTTTAACTTCAAGTTGCTCGGTCAACTGCGGCGTTGATGGAACTCCGTATTCTATCGATGCACCAGCACCTAATAACATGCACACTTTTGACATTGCTTATTCCTCTGCTCCTTTTTAATCTTCCAACGGGGCTGAGGCTGACCCGCCTTCGGCGGGTCTTGCCGATGGTTATGTCATCATGGCCCCTCTGTTTGTGCGGGACTAGCAAAAAAACCGGTGTGGATAATATATTTTTGACCGCACTCGACACAAGTGAAGGTAACCCCGGACTCAATCAAGTGCGAGCCTAAAAAATTCGAAGTTTTGCAGTTTGGGCAGATATATTCTGTCTCTCTTATTTTCCATATTGCTCCATTCTCGCTATCTTCTATTAAATCAAAAACTGCACCGCATGACTCATCGGGGCATACAATGTAGCTTTTGCTTTTTAAAGCATGCGCGTTTCTTTTGATTTTCCGGCCACAGACGCAACTGACGGTGTGAAATATCCCAAAGTTACTGATGAGCGTTGTCTCCCGACAGTATTCCTCGACTCTTGTTGCAGCTGAATTCAAAAATGAGTGCATTTTAGGCAAATCTGGGCGTGTTTCGGTCATTGGTGCGTGTAGATACGATCCGATTTTGTGGTAATACTGCCTCAACAATTTCCTATTTACAGCTTTGTAGCGCCCGACATGTAACGCCGGTCCATGGCTGCCATCCGGCCTTTCCGCTGCCATTGTCATTGTATAATCATGCTCGATATAAGGATCACATTCTATAAGTGCATCAATAATTTTCTTTGGCTGCCAGTGTTTCAGAAGCTCATCCGGCAATTCCTCTTTGTATGATGGTAGCAATTTGTAGAACATCAACTCGATAGCCATTCGAATTTCGAGTGCAGCATATCTCAGACTTGCTTCATCTCCAGCCGTCATTAAATTTCGCGCCGCGGCTATATGATCCATAGAGGCTGAGAAAAGCATAATTTTTATCTCTCCATCATCTTCCCTGACATAACTCAGTATTGACCGGTTCACGCGCGCACGCGCGTGAACCGGTGATCCACCCAATTGGAACATTTCTCCGACTGTGCTCGGCTACTCACGCCGCATTTAGCATAAAATCCACATGCACCGCATCAAAGGGGAAGACAATCAGGCCTTCCCCGGTTTTCTGCAGTATCCCGGCGTTGAGCAGCACGTGCACATCGGTATGGACCGCCTTCACATCTCTTTTCATCCGGCGTGCCGCCTCGCGGATCGTCATGGGTCCCGCGCCAGTCATGATTTTAAGCAGATCCTAGGGGTCCACTAGGGGACATAGTTGATTTGTTTGACTTCCCCTTCGCTACTCAACTAATCAACTACGTCCCCTTAGACCGTCCGGTTGTTGCACCGCAGTCACGTGTAAAGACGATGACTTTCAGCTTGTTGTTTGGCGAGTAAACTACTTGCGTCTGGTCGTTAGCGCACAGATCCGGGAAATGTGCTTTGAGGAACCAGACACATCCTGACACGGCAGTCACGAGCAAGACACAAATACCTATTAACGATCTTCTTCCATAACGCCATGTTTTTAGGAAACCTCTAACGGCTATAGGCTGACCCACGGAGCGTTGGCGGAGATGGGTCTAGCCGGGGGGTGGGCGCTCCTTACTACTCCAATTTTCTTGAACTTTCTCCTTCTATTCACTATTGTTGGCCCTCTTCCAACAAGCTAATCAAGGCTTGCTTCAACTCCTTCAGGATATAGGCGAGGGAAATAATACCCCACCAGTGATGCCGGGAAACCGAGCATTACGGGCCCTTTTTCCGAGCCGGAGACTAAATAGTTTTTTCCCAATAGACTGCTGACAACCCTACGTGCCGAGCGTTCTGGCATTCCGATAATGCTGGGTATTTCCCCACGAGGTATTTCTCCTCGTAAAAATACATCTCGTAGTAAATGACCAGCTTCAGGCTTCAATTCACCAAAAGAAACTTTACGATCTACGATTGCTTGTATTCGTTTCTGCATGCCATCAAGGTCCAGAAGGCCAGCCATAAAGTCAATTTGATCAATCGCGATTTTAAGGAAAAATTTACAAAATCCGAGCAATCCGGCTTGCGTTAAGTTCCCACGGCCATCAAGGTCTCCTCTGCGGGGTTGATCTGCACCGGCTAATGCAGCTAGATACTCTTCACGATTTCTTGCGAAACCGCGGGAAACTGTCCACAACCCGTGACCATCTATTTTTGCCTTTTTAAGGTATGCATGAGTCACAAGACGAGTAACTCGCCCATTTCCATCCAAAAATGGGTGAATCCACGCAAGCCGGTGATGAGAGGCTGCCGTTGCAATAACTTGATTCAACCCTTTTAGTCTGTGAGGATCGTAGACCTCTTCGAATCTTTTCATAAAAGCATCTAAGTATTCTGATTTGGGCGGCAAATGTCTCCCAACCTCAACCTCCAATACTCTTGTTTCTCCAGGAATTACTCGTTCAGTTTTTCCATCTGCACGTTGTACTACAAGGTACTCCTCCGGCATACGCTCATAAAATTCTTTATGTATCCAGCACAAAAATCTTTTACTTGTAATGACTATTTCCGGAGCATCCTCGATTCTAGATTCAATAGATTTCTGCACTTCTATATGTGCTTTACTTTCCAATTGTCTTGCTCGTTTTGCAGGGTCTTTCGAGAAGTCTTCACGCATAGCACGGTCGATATCCACAGGGTGGGTGTTATGCCCTTCTATTAAATTGGAGTAGTAGCTGTTCATCTTTCTTACCAACTCAACGATTCCCCTACGGGTGACAGGGTGAACAGCGGCGCTAATAGCGGCAGACTTTCGGATAACCTCAATTGCCAAATCGCCCAACTCTCCCGTGGAGTCAGAAGGCATCATTGGCTCCATCTCTGAAATATTTGTATAAAAACCATCTTCCATGTTGGCCTCCGGATACTGGCCGATTTTTTGGCCGATATCGAATACAGTTATTTTAATTAGTTTGAGACTAGTTTAGCATGGCTTCGATAAAATATGGCCGGTTTTTTGGCCGCTAGTCATAACCTATAAAAGCAATTAGAAGCAAGCTGTTACAAAATATAGTGCGTCAATATTAGTCAATATTTTGGCCGATTATTTTGTAGTGTATTTTACCAAATAAATAAATGGAAAATTTCATTTTTTGATTTTATGGCCGATATTTTGGCCGATCTTACGGAATCTCGAAACAAAAAAGGATCTATTCGGTCAATCATTCACAGAATCTTCAAAAAGAGAAAATGATTTATTATCAGCATGGCCTTGTCGCCCCTCGAAACTGTAGCAGGCCCCCAAGGCTGGCAACATCCCCCAGCACCGTGTTATGCACTGTTCAGCTTTTTACCGACGCGGCACCGCAACGCCTTGCCTCTCGGAAAATTACCGATGGCACCACGCGGATATAGATCAACTCGCCAACCAGTTCCACCAGTGTCTGGGTGACAATGACGGCAGGCACCACAACCCACGTGTCCGGCAAGGCCAGCGCAAGGGGGAGCACGACCAATGAATTGCGGGTTCCGCTGCTGAAAATCAGAGCTCTTCCCGCCTGTGTGTCCAGGCGAAACGCACAGGCCACCAAGCGGCTGAGAACCGGCATGACGGCCATGAATGCGATGTAGATCGGGATGACGTGCACTACCAGGGAAAGATGCTCTCCGATTCTGCCCAGTTGAGAGGCCACAACGAGCAGGAGAGTCAGCGCCATGAACGGCACGGGAAGCCACGCCGTTGCCTCAAGCCAAAGTGCGCCGCTGCGACGGCGCTTGGCCCAGAACTCGGTTGTCAGAGCCAGGCCGAGAGGCAAAACGATGAGAAGGAAAAATGCCTGTAGAAACGGGTCAGCGCTCATTACCCGTGCCGCCTCGTCCCCCATGAAAAGCCACAGATACACGGGCAGCAGGAGCATCTGGGCGAGGAGCAGCAAGGGTGTCGAGGCAAGAACGAGCCGGGCGTTTCCGCGACCGAGATGGGTAAAGATGATGACGTAGTCAATGCAGGGCGTGAGCAGAACGAGATACACTCCGAGCAGTAACGGTGGGGATTGAGGCAACAGGCGCGACAACAACCAGACGAGCACGGGAACGACGATGAAATTGACCGTCAGCAACGCTGCCGTGAAACGCCGATTCGCGAATGCCTCACGCAGGTGAAGGAATGGAATCTGGGCAAACATGCCATAGAGCAGCACCGCCAGAACAGGGGTGATTGCAGACTCTAGGCGTGCGCCGAAGGCGGGGCGCCACAGCCCAAGCCCCGCCCCGACAGCCAAGGCAGCGGCGTATAGCCAGATTTGGTTCTCTTCGAGGCGCTCTCTAGACACTGTGCTTTCCTGAAGCGCTCAGCTCCCGTCACTGAACGGTTCATGCGCGTGCGTACATGATGAACCGCTGATCTGCCCGACGGCATTATTATCCGGCAAAAAACCCTTCCCACCGGCTACTCACGCCGCATTCAGCATAAAATCCACATGCACCGCATCAAAGGGGAAGACAATCAGGCCTTCCCCGGTTTTCTGCAGTATCCCGGCGTTGAGCAGTACGTGCACATCGGTATGGACCGCCTTCACGTCCCTTTTCATCCGGCGCGCCGCCTCGCGGATCGTCATGGGCCCCGCGCCGGTCATAATTTTAAGCAGGTCCCAGCGTTTGCCAGAAATCACCCTGAACAGGAGTTCCGGTGACTCAAAACTGATGACATCCCCCTGAGGTTTGCCTTCGAATGCCCGCAAGAATCTTTGACTAATTTTTTCGCGGGAAGAAATTTCCAATGTTACGGTACGCATATCAGGACCTCCATTCGTCCACATCTTTCCAGAAATCGTCCAGCAGATCCTGTGGTGTGGTGAAACGATACGGTAGTTCTTTTTCGCCAATGTGCTTGTGGTCGCCCTTGCCGGCCTCATTGTCATAACGCAGCACGCACAGGCCACCGACAATAAAGGCCAGTCGGTACTTGAAAGAATGGGCGCTGCCGGAAAGGGGCGACGGCACACGCCACACCACCATCTCAACAAACGCATTGTCAGACAGGATATGACGTTCGTTCAGCAAGAGCGTTGCATTCATGTTGGAGAGAATAACAACAGCATCGTGTGTTGTCAACATCGACAACACAGAACGTTTTCGCCTCACCTCCTCCTCAGCAGATTGAGCCGCCGGCAGACGTCGAGGACGATTCCCTTCGGTGTGTGGTGGCGGGCTAGGAAGGCCCGCACCTCCTGTTGATACGCTGCGGGTTGTTCGGCAAAGCCGGGGAGTTTGGGACGCCGCTAAGGCACGTAGTTGATTTGTTGACTAATCCTCCGCGACTCAACTACGTCCCCGTAGACTTCCCGCGTTAGATGTGGGGCCTGAGCTTACTCTTGCCTGACTATATCGACCGAAATCTCTATCGCCGGAATAGTTCCTCTGTTCTCAAGCCAGTGAGTGGTGTTCCTGTCCTCGGGCCAGCCCACTCCCGGCCCATAGTCCGTAGCGACTCCATTTCGATGGTCAGTGATCGTTCCTTGCAGTATGTAGACGGTGCCTGGTCTGTCTCTATGGTCATGAACCGGGCCGAAGACGCCTCCTGGTTCGATAGTCACCATACGCATCCGAAGTTGGCGTCCTGCCATGCCCTCAATTTCAGGGCCAAGGTCAACCGTTGCAAGTACCTTCACCGTGACACCTTTCGTCTCTGGTGCCGCCAGTTCGTTGCCCATTGTATTCTCCCCTTTGTCGTACGGCATGGGGGTCTGCTAGGGAGCGCGGCGGAAACAGCAGCACCCGAGAGGCGGAACAATCCTTTGCTTGTAAATGTGAATATACAGAAGGGCACCCACGCCTCTTCCGAGCCCATCCTCAAGCCGGCTTGATGTTCTGGTTCATCCGGAAGAAGTTCGTGGGATCGTACTTCTTCTTAAGCTCCACCAACCGGTTGTACGTCGTGCCGTAGGCAAACGCCACGCGGCCACCCTCGTCCTGGGTGAGAAAGTTGACGTACGCGCCCTCACTGGCGAACGGCTGTGACGTGGAGAAGAATTCGCGCGCCCATGCGATGCAGCGATCATCGTCGTCGGCCGACTCCCAACGACAGTGCACGTTCATCACGTAATTGGCGTTCCGGCTCGAATAGGCCATCGTCTCGGGCGCAACGCGTGTCGTCTGGGCGCCGATTGTGCCGATGAATATCTCGGTCTGGTCCGTCGGCAGCGCGCCGGCGTATTTGATGACAGTGTCGATCAGGCCGTCGCTGAGCTGCACCAGGTTGTGCGACTTCCAGTAGTTGCGCGAACCCGGCGTCAGGAGGGGATCGAACGCCTTCTCCCAAGCGGTGAACGGCTGCACCCCGACGTGTTCGCCGAGCACCATCCCGAACGAGCGCAGCGGCGCGATGAGCTTCATCCCCGCGGCGGGGTCATCTGTGTAGAAGATGGCGAGCGCGACCATCTCTTTCCCGTGGACGTCGGCAGGCAGGAAAGGGAGCGGCGGCGCCTTTCGGGTAATCATCCAGACGTTGAGCTCGTCCGGCATCGTCTCGGTGAAGCGGGCAAACTGCGTGATCACGTGCTTCGCCTGGTCGAACGGGAAGACGATGAGCCCGCTCAGCACATCCGGCCCCACTGGATGGAGTTGGAACTCGAAGCTGGTGACGATGCCGAAGTTTCCACCGCCGCCGCGCAGTCCCCAGAACAGGTCGGCATTCTCCGAATCGCTGGTGTGTACCCGCCTGCCGTCAGCCGTGACGACATCCGCCGAGAGGAGGCTGTCGACGGTCATGCCGTACTTCCGGCTCAACCAGCCGAAACCGCCGCCAAGCGTCAGGCCGGCCACCCCAGTGGTCGAGTTTATGCCCAGCGGCGCGGCAAGGCCGTGCGCCTGCGCGGCCGCGTCGAAGTCGGCCAGGGTGCAGCCGGGCTCGACGGTCGCCCGGCGGGCAACAGGGTCCACCCGGACGCTCTTCATCAGCGAGAGATCAATCATCAGGCCGCCATCGCAGACGGCATTGCCAGCGATGTTGTGCCCCCCGCCGCGAATCGATACGAGGAGGCTATGCTCGCGGGCGAATCCCACTGCGGTGATGACGTCTTCAGGCGAAACGCAGCGGGCAATCATCGCGGGTCTGCGGTCAATCATGGCGTTCCAAATCTGGCGCGTCTCGTCGTAGCTCGTGTCGCCCGGCAACAGCAGTGGGCCCCGCAGCCGTGTCCTCAAAGAGTCGATCGTGTCCGGTTTCAGCTCGATCTCGCCACCATTCAACGTTTTCGCCTTCATGTTGGCCTCCCAGTGAGTGTCTTTTCGACTTCTGTCTTTGCTGTATCACGCGACGAACGGGGCGGACTGTCAGGTGATTACTGTCTCTGTACAGCCTTGTTGTGCTTCAGCGCTCATATTCAATCAACTGTGACCTTGCCTCAATTAGCTTCTTCTAAATACTGAACAACTCAATGCGTTGTGCTAATATTCTGCGCGATTCACTACCACCGTCAATTAAATCTAGCTCTTGTAATATATTAATGATTTTGTCTCTTGTGTCTTTGACAACATGTTTCACATCATTGACAAGAATGGATTCTGATAAAATATTACTGGCTATATATTCGAGGATAATAGCAGCAATCGCATTTGTGTATACAATGCCATCTACTTTGTGAAGTGAGATAAAATGGTCAAATTTATTCATGTCAAAACATTGATCCAATACCGAGAGATTCGGATGAACGTGCTTAGAAAGTAACTCGTATATCATTTCATAAAATTCAAGTTCACTTTTTGATTTAGTTAATTTTATTACTTGATAGTTATTAATAGTAAGCTTCACTTCTTTTCCTGATTTTATGCCGATAGCTATCTTTTTTGATTTGATACTTCCATCAGCATTCAATGGGTATCGATAGGTTCCACTATCCAATCCTAATGTTGCAAACAGCATCTCCTCCGCTTCTTTTGGGTTAGAGAGAGCATAGAGTATATAAATATAGCTTTCGTACATGGTACGTAACAGCGCAAAGACGGTATCAGGCATTGAGTTCTGTGTCAGTAATCGAATGCTTCTTAATACTTTCATGGACTTAGTGATATGAAACTTTATCATAAATTCCACTGGCCCAGTGCTTGGAGCAATATTATTTGCATATTTGTCAAGCACAAGACCATATGCAAAAATGAGATGTTCGATATTTGCTTCCAATTTAGTTATGAAAGACGTTATAGGATTAGCTTCTATTGACCCATTATTAAATTCTGTTATGGCATCATTCCATTCCTCAATCTCAACATCTGTTAACTTATTGATATTCTGTTGTGACACCAATAACCCGGTCTTCTTGCAAGCATACGCAATAGCTGAATCTATACCAGCAGCTTCCATTGCTTGATCAAGATCGTTGTCATAGTCAGTATCAGACACCAGATACTTCCCCAATAACAATGGATCATCTTGAATCGAATCTCTTCCAAAGACGTCAAAGAACTGCTTTCGTGATTTGTGAAATTCTTCAATTAGCTCATCGGAGGCTGAAACAACTCGGCAGATATTTCCATCCTCGTCCCTCGCCCAGGTAAAATCCTTTTTCCGACAACACCTTTTGTACTTCTTCTTGCTCCCACATGGGCACAATTCGTTTCCAGAAATTTCTTTATTCATGATCTTTTCCATTATCAGAGCTCAACTCAGTATTGAGCGGTTCACGCGCGCACGCGCGTGAACCGCTCATCCACCCAAACGGAACACTTCTTCCCGCACCTCGAAACTGTAACAGGCCCCCCACGGTTGGCAACACCCCCCGGCGCCTCACCTCCTCCGCAGCACAGTGAGCCGCCGGCCGGCGTCGAGGACGATGCCTCCGGGGTGCGGTGGCGGGCGAGGAAGGTCCGCACCTCCTGCTGATATGCTGCGGGTTGTTCGGCAAAGCCGGGGAGCTTGGAGCTGATGAAGTCGTCTTCGTCCGTGAAGAGGAAGCCGACCCGGAAGAGAACCGTGTCCCCCACGGTCCAGCCGGGGAGGGCGTGCATGGCGCGGATGGCGGCTTCCTGGGCGGGGCGTTCGTCGCCGCTGCCGGCGCCGAAGCGTTCCTTGGCCTCGGTGAAGGAGCCCCCCTCGCCCGGCTCCACCACGACCACGGCGCCGCCGGGGCGCACGAGTCCGGCGGCGGTGGCGAGACTTTCGTCCATTTGATGGAGGGGAACATGGTGGAAGGAAAGGGTGTAGATGACGATGTCGAAGGAGGCAGGGGGGAAGCTGAGGACGCCGTCGGGCATGGGGAGGAAGCTGACGTTGGCGGCGGTGACGGCTGCCCGGGCCTGTGCCAGGGCGCGTTCGTCCGGGTCCACGGCCACGACCCGGGCGGCGTGGCGCGTCAGGTCGCGGGTGATGCGGCCGGCGCCGCAGCCCACTTCGAGGACCTCTGCGCCCCGCAGGTCACAGTGGCTGGTGATGGTGCGGATGTACTCGCCGGTGGGGTCCTGGATCATGGGAGTCCTCCGTTCACACATTTTACAGAAAAATTACGCGGGCGCCGGTGGAGAAGGGGTAAAATTTACCCAATCGAGCCGTCCCCGCCTGACGGAAAACTCATGGATCACGGAGGATCCCATGAACGTTCTCCTCGTCTACCCCCGCTATCCGGATTCCTTCTGGAGCTTCCGCCACGCCCTGAAATTCGTCGGCAAGAAAGCCGCCTTCCCGCCCCTGGGGCTCCTGACCGTTGCTTCCCTCTTCCCCGACACCTGGCAGGCACGCCTGATCGACCAGAATGTCCGGGAAGTGACCGATGCCGATCTTGCCCGTGCTGATCTCGTTTTCGTGAGCGCCATGACCATCCAGCGGGATGCGGTGCGGGAGATCCTCGGCCGCTGCCGGCAACTGGGGGTCACCACGGTGGCCGGGGGCCCTCTCTTCACTACCGCGCCGGAGGAGTTTCCCGAGGCGGACCACCTGGTGCTCAACGAGGCTGAGCTCACCCTCCCGCGGCTTCTGGACGACCTGGCCATGGACCGCGCCCAGCGTATCTATACTACCGAGGCACGGGCCGACGTGACCCGAACCCCGCTGCCACGGTGGGATCTCCTGGACATCCGGGATTACGCGGCCATGAACATCCAGTATTCCCGGGGCTGCCCCTTTGACTGCGAGTTCTGCGACATCACCCGGCTCTTCGGCCGCAGGCCGCGCACCAAGGGCCGGGAGCAACTGGCGGCGGAACTGGACAGCCTCCATGCCCGCGGCTGGCAGGGGGGTGTTTTCTTCGTGGACGACAATTTCATCGGCGACCGGGCAAAGCTGAAACGGGAAGTGCTTCCCGCCATGATCGACTGGCAGGAGCAGCGGGGACGGCCCTTTTCTTTCTTCACCGAGGCCTCCATCGACCTGGCCGACGATCCCGAGCTCATGGGGCTCATGGTGCGGGCGGGGTTCACGGAGGTCTTTGTGGGCATCGAGACCCCCCACGACGAGGGGCTCCACGAGAGCGGCAAGGTTCAGAACCGCAACCGCGACCTGCTGGACAGCGTCAAACGGATCCAGCGGGCGGGGCTCCAGGTGCAGGGAGGGTTCATCGTCGGCTTTGACAGCGACCCGGAGACGATCTTCGAGCGGCAGATCCGCTTCATCCAGGAGAGCGGCATCGTGACCGCCATGGTCGGAATGCTCACCGCCCTGCGGGGGACCAGGCTTCACCGGCGTCTTGCGCAGGAGGGACGGCTGCTGCGGAACGCCTCGGGCAACAATACCGCCATTGCCCTCAACTTCGTCCCCCGGATGCCGGCGGATGCGCTCGTGGGCGGTTACCGGAAAATCCTCGACACCATCTATGCCCCACGGCACTACTACCGCCGGGTCATCACCTTCCTCACGGAGTACCGGACCCCGCCGGGGGGGTTCCAGCCGAATCCGGCCCGACTGCGGGCGTTCCTGGCGTCGGTGGTGTTGCTGGGGGTGATCGGGAGGGAGCGCCTCTACTACTGGAAACTCTTCTTCTGGTCACTGGCGAGGCGGCCACGGCTCTTTCCCCTGGCGATCACCCTGGCCATCTACGGCTTTCACTTCCGAAAGGTGGCGGAGAGCATCGGTGCCACCGGCATGTTCGAGGAGCAGGAATGCGTCGAGTGAGTCGACGGGGCGCGGTGCGCCTTACCGCAGCGTCACCACCGTGGCCCCCTCGCCCCCTTCGAAGGGCTCGCCGGGGCGGAATTCGAGCACCAGGGGATGGCCGTCCAGGTATTCGCGCACGGCCCGCATCAGGCGCCGGTCCCCTTGCCGTGGACGATCCGCAGCTCGCCGTATCCTTCCAGGGAGGCGTGGTTCAGGAAGGGCTCCAGTCGCGCCAGGGCGTCGTCCACCCGCAGGCCGATCAGGTTGATCTCCCGGGGGGTCTCCGTGTCCGGCACCGGTTTCCTGCCCGAGCCGGTGCGGATTTTGGCCTCGGTGGCCTTGCCCCGGCGCGGGGACACGTCCGTGGCCGCCACTTCCAGCTCCATGGCGCCGGCCCGCACCCGGAGCCGGCCGCTGCGGCGGTCCACGGCAGTGACGGTGCCGTCATGGCCGATGGCCTTGACGAAGACGGTGTCACCCTCGCGGGCGGCATCCAGGGAAAGGGTCTCCTCGGGGTGGAACTCCTGGAGCTTGGCCTCCACCGCGGCCTCGGCCTCGTCGATCTTCTTCCGGGCCTCCCTGCTCTTCTCCCGGCGGGCTTCTTCGATGATGGCATTCACGTCCCGCCGGGCGGCCCGGACGATCTCCTTTGCCTCCTGGAGGGCCTTCTCGGTTGCCTCGCGCCGCCGGGCCTCGGCCTCGGCCAGCCGCTCGCGGGCGATGCGGGCCTTCTCCTCGGCATCGCGCCGGAGTCGTTCCGCCTCGGCCAGGGCCTCTTCGTGGCGCCGGCGCTGGTCCTTGAGCTCGGCCAGCAGTTCGTGGAATTCGGTCTCCATGCGGGAGAGCATGCCGGTGGCCACGGCCACGACCCGGTCGGGAAGGCCGTAGCGGCGGGCGATCTCCAGGGCGTGGGACTGGCCCGGCTCTCCCACGGTGAGGCGGTAGAGGGGGGTGAGGGTCTGGCGGTCGAACTCCATGGAGGCGTTGACCATGCCGTCCCGCTTGTGGACGAAGCCCACGATGTCGGTCAGGTGGGTGGTGGCGATGACCAGCGCCCCCTTGTCCTGCAGGTCGGCCAGGACGGCGCAGGAGATGGCCGCCCCCTGGACCGGCTCGGTGCCGGTGCCCAGTTCGTCCAGCAGCACCACGGTCCGGCGGTCGGCCCGCTCCAGGATGCCGGCGATGTTGGAGACGTGGGCCGAGAAGGTGGAGAGGCTCTGCTCGATGGACTGCTCGTCGCCGATGTCGACCAGAAGGTCGGAGATCAGGGGGAACGACGAAGTGGAAGCCGCCGGTACCGGAATCCCTGCCAGGGCCATCAGGTGAAGGAGGCCGGTGGTCTTGAGGGAGATGGTTTTGCCCCCTGCGTTGGGCCCGGTGATGACCATGACCTGATTCGCCACATGCGAATCAGGACGTTCAGCGCCCCCCAGCCCCAGGTCCAGCGGCACCACCCGGCCGGTCCCCCGTTTCCGCGCCATGAGCGCCAGGAGCGGGTGGCGCCCCTCCCGGACCCGGATGAACCGGGCGTCGGTGATCTCGGGGGTCTCGGCGCCGAGGGAATCGGCGAACAGGGCGATGCCGTTCAGCACGTCAAGCCGGACCAGGATGCGGAACTGCTCCTCCAGGCCGTCGGCATCCTGACGGATCATCCGGCAGATGGTCCGGACGATGCGGATCATCTCGGCCTTTTCCTCGGCCACCAGGTTTTCCAGCTCGTTGGCCAGGCCGATGATCTCCAGGGGCTCCATGAAGGCGGTCTCGCCGGAGTTGGAGACGTCGTGCACCACGCCGGGGACCATCCCCTTGGAATCCATCCGCACCGGGATCACCCACCGCCCGCCCCGCTGGGTGATGAAGTCGTCCTGGAGGAAGGTGGCGACCCCGGTCTCCCGGACGATCTCGGCCAGCCGCCGCCTGATCCGCTCGGTGAGATGGCGCTTCTTCTGGCGCAGGTCCGAGAGGAGCGGCGAGGCGGAGTCGAGGATCTCCCCCTCGGAGTCGATGGAGACCTCCAGCTCGTCCAGAAGATCGGGGAAGCCGGTCAGGGTGCCGGCCAGTTCCCTCAGCAGGGGGATGTCGGTCCGGTAGGCGAACTGCTTGGCAATGGCGGTCATGGTCCGCAGTATCGGGAACAGGACCACCAGCTCCGTGGGGTCCAGCACCGCGCCGTCGGGACGGACCGCCGCCAGCAGCGGCGCGATGTCCTCGAAGGAGCGGAGGGAAAGATCGATCCCCAACTGGCGCAGCCGCCGGATCTCGTCCACCTGGCCGAAGCGCCGGACAATGGCCTCACGGTCGTCCAGGGGCCGGATCAGGGCGGTTTCTCCCCGCGTGGCGTCGCTGTGGGCGTAGCCCGACACGGCCGAGAGTATTTTATCGAATTCAAGGGTGCGGAGGGTTTCGGTTCTGATCATTGCTGATTGTCCTTCTCTGGGTCGTATTTCGTGGTGGCCCGCCGTTTCCGCCGCGCCTTCTGCTTCCGGAGCTTCTCGACCCGGGCGTCCCGGGGGCTCTCCCCCTTGTTGAGCCGTTCGATCCGCTCAAGGATCTCGCGCCGGGCCAGAAAGCGGTTCACGGACTGGCTCCGGTCCTTCATGCACTTCACTTCGATGCCGGTGGGGCGGTGACGGATCTGGACGCAGGTGGCGGTCTTGTTCACGTGCTGCCCGCCGGCGCCGGAGGAGCGGACAAAGGTCTCCTCCAGGTCCGCCTCGCTCACCCCCAGCTCGGCCATCTTGTCCCGAAGCCAGCGGTTTTTCTCTTCGCTCACGGCAAAGGTCGGCGTTGCCACGGCTAGGTCCCTTCGGCGTCATCGAGCCGGTAGAGCCGCCGCTGGCGCTGCTCCAGGTAGAGCCGGGCCAGGAGCGGCCCGGCCACGGCCATGAGGATGAGGACACAACCAGACAGTTCGCGGGGAGTGAGCCGCTCGCCCAGGATGGAGACCCCGAACAGCATGCTCCAGACCGGGTCAAGGGTATAGACCAGCCCCGCCTTGGTGGGAGTGGTGAAGCGCTGGTAGGCGTTCTGGAGGGTAAAGCAGATCACCGTGGGAAAGAGGGCGCAGTACGCCAGGGACCAGGCCCCGGCCCGGCCGATGGTGAACTCCGGCCAGGGGAGGATCAGGCAGAGGACGAGCCCCACGGCGGCAACGGCAACGAACTGCACCAGGGTTACCAGATAGACGTCCTCGTCCCGCAGCACCCGGGACACGGCAATGATGTGGATGGCGATGAACAGGGCGCAGACCGTGGAGAGGAGGTCGCCCCGGTTGAACCCCTCGGCCCCGCCGCTGGCCAGGGCCCAGAGGCCGACCACGGCCAGGGCGATGCCGCCGAAGGTTACCCGGTCGACCCGCTCGCGCCACAGGGCGAACGTGAGGAGCGGGATGAAGAGGACAAAGAGGTTGTTCAGGTACCCGGCCCGGGAGATGGTGGTGCCCGACACGCCGAGGACGAAGGTGAGGTTGACCGCGGCAAGGGCCAGGCCGACCACTGCCCCGCGCACGGCGATGTGGCGGTTGAGGCGTGCCAGCCGCGGCAGACAGACCACTCCCATGAGGAGCGCCGCCAGGGCGAACCGGAAAAAGAAAAAGTGGACCGGAGGCACCTCGCGCATCCCGATCTTGTTGAAGAGGAAGCTCCCCCCCCACATGAGGGTGGTGAACAGGAGGATAGCCGTTACCTTTGCGTGCGGCGGTGCCGCGGTCTGAGCCTGGATCATCCTGCTATTAAAGAACGGCGCCGCCGGTCAAGTCAACAGACAGTTTGCGCTTTTCCCGAGGGGGCGATTGCGCATCCGGCCGCAAGTGTTAGACTTATCTAACTACTCGGACCGTATGAAAAAAATAGGCGGAAGGAAGGGACGAGCGATGATTCCGATAATCGATCCCCGCATCGGGGCGTATCTGGACGGCCTCCTGCCCGAAACCGACCCGGTGGCGACCGCCATGGAGCAGTTGGCCCGCGAGCGGAGTATTCCCATCGTGGACCGGCAGACGGGGCGTCTGCTCTATCTGCTCGCACGGATCAAGCAGCCCCAGTTGGTGGTGGTGCCCGGCGACGGCCTCGGCTGCGCCAGTTGGTGGTTCGCCCGGGCGATCAGCATCAGCAGCCGGGTGGTGATGATCGACCCCGACCGGGACAACGTGGAGCATGCCCGCCGCATGCTGCAGGACAGCGGACTCATCGACCGGGCCGACCTGCAGGTCGGGGATCCCCTGGGGATCGCCGCCGGCCAGCGGGACATCGACATCCTGCTCATGGATTGCGACGTCTTCGACGGGGCGGACGTGTTGGAGCGGATGACCCGGTGCCTGGCAAAAAATGCCCTGCTCATCGCCGTGAACGCCCTCCGGCGCGGCGCGGTTGCCGAAGGCCACGAGACCCCGGAGACCGCTGCCTGCGGGAGTTCAACCGCCACCTGTCCAGTCGGCGGGATTTCTTCACCACCATCGTGCCGGTGGGAAACGGCGTGCTCCTGGGCTACCGGCTCAGTTGAAAGAAAGGTGCGCATCATGCCGATACGGTTGCTGTTCGTTCTGGTCATTGCCTGCACCCTGGCCGGCTGCACCCGGCAGGTCATCAGCCGGGAGTCCCTTCTTCTGGCGGAACGGAGCCTGTCCTTTGCCGTGGTGCGGGAGAACCCACACGCATACGTGGGGCGCCACCTCCTGCTGGGAGGGGCGGTGGCCGAAACGGCAAACAGGCCTGAAGGAGCAGAGCTGGAAGTGGTCCAGTTTCCCCTGGACTCCGACGACCGGCCCCAGGAAAAACGCGGGTCAGAAGGGCGCTTCCTCGCCCGTAGCAGCGAATTTCTCGATCCGCTGATCTTCAGCAGGGGAAGGCTCGTGACCCTGGTGGGAACGGTGACCGGCGTGACGGAACGGCGCCTCGACGGCACCAGCTACCGTTATCCGGTGATTGCCATCAGGGAGATGTACGTCTGGAGACCTGAGGATCCCTATGCCCAGCCGGCGGTGCACTTCGGCATAGGGGTGGGGGTAGGGTTCTGACCGCGGCCGGGGCCGCAGGCAGCGCTATTTCACGACGACCTTGTTCTTGCCCGTGTACTTGGCCTGCATGAGGCACTCGTCGGCCAGGCGGACCAGTTCTTCGAGCCCCTGGTCCACGTCGGCGCCGAGAAAGCCCTGGGCAACGCCGATGCTGGCGGTGACCGGCACCATGCGGGCGCTCTCCTCCTCGATGCTGCGCCGCAGGTTGTCGGCCACGGTCCGGAGCGACGCCGGGTCCACCGGCGACAGGTAGACCACGAATTCGTCTCCGTCATAGCGCCCCACCACGTCGGAGCGGCGCAGGTGGGCGGTGATGGTTTCCGCCACGAGCTGCAGGATGCGGTCGCCGGTCTGGTGGCCGTAATTGTCTCCCACCAGCTTGAAATAATCCAGATCGATGAGCATGATGCCCACGTTGCTGCCGCTGCGCTGGGCCGCGTAGGCGAGGGGTCCCACGGTCTTGAAGAACCCGGCCCGGGTCATGACCCCCGTGAGGGCGTCGAAGTGGGACTGGGCTGCCAACTGCCGCGCCTCGTTCCAGAGCCGGAACAGGGCCTCGCCCAGCAGTTCCGTTTCCGCGGTGGCCAGGCCGCAGGAGCCGATGCCGTCGATGAAGCGGCGCAGGTAGCGGCCGTAGCCGATATCGGCACGATCTTCGCCGGCAGCGTCTTTGGTCAGGCGGCAGAGGCTCGCAAAGGCGGGGTGCAGGAGATAGAGCTGCAGTCGGAAGCCGAGCAGGCAGGCCGACTCGGAAGAAGGGACCTCGGTGTAGCGCTCCACCTGCTCGTCGATGCTCTTGCCGATCATCTCCAGCTCTTCGAGGGTCTCGGCCGGTTTGTAGATGATGAGCGGCAGGGGCTCGCTTCCGCCCCCGGCCCGCAGGCGCTCGTACACGGTGCTGTGGTTGCGGGTCTCGCCGGCAACGGTCTCCCAGAAGCGCCGTGCGTCGTCGCTGCCGGCATCCGCCGCAAACATCCTGAAAACTGATGCGGCCTTGCGTTCAAGCTCCAGGCATGCTGCAACGATATCGTTCAGAATGTCGCCGGACATGCGGCACCTCCTGCCTCGGGGAAAATCGGCGGAACCAGCGTCGGATTGAGTATACGCTCCTGGCCCGATTATTTCATTAGAATTCTGAGGCGACGCGATTAAAAAATTCGACGTATATTCAGCAGTTGAACACTGCGTGCAGACGTACTAACGGCCTACCCCTGCAGTTTCAGGCTCAAGTATTCCGGTTCAGTGGGCCTCGCTCCAGTTGCGCCCCACGTTCACGTCAACCCGCAGCGGCACCCGGAGGGTCGCCGCATGCTCCATCTCGTGCTGCACGAGCCGCTCCATGGCGGTCCGTTCCCCCTCCGGCACCTCGAAGACCAGTTCGTCGTGGACCTGCATGATCAGGCGGCTGGCGAGCCCCTCCCGCCGCATCCGCTCCGTGACCCGCACCATGGCCGCCTTGATGATGTCAGCGGCCGAGCCTGGATGGGGTAGTTGACGGCGTTGCGCTGGGCAAAGGCCCGGATGTTGCCGTTGTTGCTGGCAATGTCCGGAATGGGGAGCCGCCGCCCCATGAGGGTGGTCACGTAGCCCCTGGCCTCGGCCCCGGCCACGCAGCCGTCCAGAAAGGCCCGGGCACCGGGGTGGCGGGCGAAGTAGTTGTCGATGAACTCTTTGGCCACCTTGGTGGCGATCCCCAGTTGCTTGGCCAGGCTGAAGGCCCCCTGGCCGTAGATGACCCCGAAGTTGATGGCCTTGGCCTGGCGCCTCATCTCGGGCGTCACCATCTCCGGGAAGAGGCCGAACACCTCGGCCGCGGTCCGGGTGTGGATGTCCTCGTCCCGGGCAAAGGCGTCGCAGAAGACCCGGTCCTCCGAGAGATGGGCCAGGACCCGCAGCTCGATCTGGGAGTAGTCGGCCGAGAGGATCAGGTGTCCCTCCTCCGCGATGAAGGCGCGCCGGATCTTCCTCCCCTCGTCGGTGCGGACCGGGATGTTCTGCAGGTTGGGCTCCGAAGACGAGAGCCGCCCGGTGTTGGTGACGGTCTGGTTGTAGGAGGTGTGCACCCGTCCGCTGGCCGGTTGCACCAGCCTGGGCAGGGCATCGGTGTAGGTGGACTTGAGCTTGGCGAGCCCCCGGTACCGGAGGATGGCTGCGGCGATCTCGTGCCCGGCCTCGGCCAGCCGTTCCAGCTCCTCCACGTTGGTGGACCAGCCGGTTTTGGTCTTGGTCTTCTTCCCGGCCGGGAGCTTCATCTTCTCGAACAGCACCTCTCCCAACTGCTTGGGCGAGTTGAGGTTGAAGGGCTCGGGCGCGAGCGCCATGACCTGCTCCTCCAGAGCCGTCAACTGGCTGCCGAGCCCGGCGGAGAGCTCCGCCAGCAGCGCCAGGTCCAGCTTGACCCCGGCCGTCTCCATCTCGGCCAGGATCGGCACGAGCGGCATCTCCAGGTCGAAGAGCAGGCGCTCCATGCCGGCCTCGGCCACCCGGGGCAGGAAGAGCCGGTGCAGGAGCCAGGCGGCGTCGGCATCCTCGCAGGAATAGGTGGCGGCCTTCTCCACTGGCACCCGGGCAAAGTTCAACTGGTCCTTCCCCTTGCCGGCCACCTCCTCGTAGGAGATCATCCGGTGGTCCAGGTGCTCCACCGCCAGGGAGTCGAGGCCGTGGCCCGACCGGACCGGGTTGATCAGATAGGAGGCGACCATGGTGTCGCACCAGACCCCGGCCATGACGATGCCGTGACGGCGCAGCACCTGGTAGTCGTACTTGAGGTTCTGCCCCACCTTGCGCACCTCGGGTCGGTGAGGAGCGGCCGCAGCCCCTCCAGCACCAGTTCGCGGTCGAGCTGGGCCGGGGCGCCGTCATAGACGTGCCCCACCGGGATGTAGCAGGCCTCGTGGTCCCGGAGCGACAGGGAGATGCCCACGATGTCCGCCTCAAGGGGATTGAGGCTTGTGGTCTCCAAATCCACCGAAAAGACCCCGGCCCCGGCGAGGTCGGCAAGCAGGGTGCGGAAATCGGCCTCCGCGAAAATGGTGCGGTAGTGCTCGGTAGTCAGGGTGGCCTCGCTGGTCAGCTCCTTCATGAGGGTGGTGAACCCGTATTCCTTGAAGAGCTCGGCCAGCCGGCGATTGTCGGGAGTGGCCACGGCAAAGGCGTCGAGGTCGAAGTCCAGGGGCACGTCGCGGACAATGGTGGCAAGGCGCCGGGAAAGCCGGGCCTGATCCGCAAACTCGCGCAGGCGCTCGCCGGTCTTTCCCTTTACCTCGCCGGCCCGCTCCAGCAGGGCGTCCAGGGAGCCGAACTCCTGGATCAGTTTCGTGGCGGTCTTTTCGCCGATGCCGGGGACGCCGGGGATGTTGTCGGAGGTGTCGCCCGCCAGGCCCAGGATGTCGATGACCAGTTCGGGACCGACGCCGAAGCGCTCCACCACCTCGGGAATGCCGGAGACCCGGTCCTTCATGGTGTCGAGCAGCCGGATGCGGTCGCTCACGATCTGCATCAGATCCTTGTCGCCGGTAACGACCACGGCCTCCATGCCCTGCTCCTCGCACCGCCGGGCAATGGTGCCGATGATGTCGTCGGCCTCGTAGCCCTCCAACTCCAGAACCGGGATGCTGAAGGCCCGGACCATCTCCTTGATGGGTCCGATCTGGGGGACCAGGTCATCGGGCATGGCGGCCCGGTTCGCCTTGTAGTCGGGATAGATCTCGGTGCGGAAGGTGGTGCGCCCCTTGTCGAAGACCACGGCCAGGCGGCCGGGATGGTGGTCCTTGATGACCTTG
The DNA here is from genome assembly GCA_001628815.1 of Geobacter anodireducens. Classification (NCBI taxonomy): domain Bacteria; kingdom Pseudomonadati; phylum Thermodesulfobacteriota; class Desulfuromonadia; order Geobacterales; family Geobacteraceae; genus Geobacter; species Geobacter anodireducens. The sequence goes on along the minus strand of CP014963.1, from coordinate 604,791 downwards.
AGGAGCATCTGGGTGAAACCGTAGAGCGCGTTGGTTGGGAAGCCCGCCGGCGACGACAGGTGCCGGATGGCGAAGTAGGCCCGGTAGATGTACGAGGAGCCGTCGATGAGAAACAGCGTGTCGGTCGCCATCTATGCCTCCTCCGTTTCGCGGGTGAAGATGAGAAACGCCATGGAGGGGCGACGGCTCGCCTCGCGCATGGCGAACTGCATCCCGTCGAAGCGCCACCCCCTGGCGGTCCATTCGTTGAGGGCCTCCTCGATGACGTCCTCCGTCACGGTCCCGATCTCCACCACCTTGTATGTGAGCACAGCGCACCTCTTCCGTTTTTTGGGTCGCATGGTAGCCCAGAATCCCCCCCGCTTCAAGGCTGAAATGGGAGCGAGCCCCGGCCGACAAGACCTTAACTCATTAAAATAACTATAGAACTTTAATCTTGCGACAATTGCATCTCCCCTGGCCCATGGTATCATTGTGTCAGCATCGGGAGGAGGCCCGATGCCGTGACGCTCCCCCCTCAACCGGCTCGCCCCGGGCGGGTCCGCCAGCCACGCGAGGTGCACGGTATGATGATGGAAAAGCAAACGGAAATGATCGAACAATTGGCCGAGGATGCGGAAGTTGCACTCTCCACGGACTACGAGCGCAAGGACCTCAAGGAGCGCCGTTCGGTCGCCAAGAGCAGCCTCTACGACGGCTCCAAAAAGCTCAAACACAGCGTTCCCAAAGGGAAACGGGTATAAGTACTCACGGGCTCACGTGAATAGGTGAACAGAGGGGGGGAGGCGCCGGCAGCGGAGGCCTCCCCCTTGACTTTGAAAAACGGGTGATTATGTTGTGATCAGATCGAACACATCACCACCAAGGAGGTGCGCAGTCATGGCAATCGTCAAGTACAGCCCGTTTCGCGACATGATGAATATGCAGGAGCAGATGAACCGGCTCCTGGATCTGGCCTGGAGCAAGCAGGGCGGGGAAGAGCTGCGGGAGGGGGCCTGGCAGCCCCCCGTGGACATCTTCGAGGATGAAAACGCCGTGGTCATCAAGGCCGAGCTGCCCGGCATCGACCAGAAAGACATCGAGGTGCGGATCGAGGACAACACCCTCACCATCCGGGGCGAGCGCAAGCACGAGGAAGAGGTCCGCAAGGAGAACTATCACCGGGTGGAACGCTACTACGGCGGCTTCCAGCGGAGCTTCTCGATCCCGGCCACCATCGATCAGGAAAAGGTCAGGGCCAGTTCCGACAAGGGGGTCCTCACCATCACCCTCCCCAAGCGGGAGGAGGTGAAGCCCAAGCAGATCACGGTTGAAGTGACCTGAGCATGGGGCGGGCGGGGGGTGCCTCCCCCCGCTCGTCGAGGAATTCGATCAGGTCACGGGAAGAAAGGGGAGGGGCGATGTGATACCCCTGGACCACGTCGCAGCGAAGCGCCGCCAGGAAGGCGAGTTGTCCGGCGGTTTCCACCCCTTCCGCCACGACATCCAGATTCAGCACGTGGGCCAGGGCGACGATCGCCTCGGCAATGGCGGCATTGTCCTGGTCCACGGTCACTTCTTTGACAAAGGTGCGGTCGATCTTGAGCCGGTCGATGGGAAAGTGTTTCAGGTAGCTCAGGGACGAGTAGCCGGTACCGAAATCATCGATGGCGAGCGACACCCGCATCTCCTTCAGCTTCCGCAGAATCCCCTTGGCCGTCTCGGAGCGTTCCATGATGACGCTCTCGGTAAGCTCCAGCTCCAGACAGCGGGGGTCGAGTCCCACATCCGCCAGCACGGCGGCCACCATGGCGCAGAACCCGTCGTGCCGGAACTGCCGCGCCGACACGTTCACGGACACGCGCAACTCGGTGTGGCCCAGCTCGTGGAGTGTCCTGAGCTGTTCGCAGGCCGAGCGCAGGACCCACTCGCCGATCGGCACGATGAGCCCCGTCTCCTCGGCCAGGGGAATGAAACGGGCCGGCGACACCATGCCCAGTTCCGGCGAATCCCACCGCAACAGCGCCTCCACCCCGACAATCCGGCCTGACCCGATGCCGAGCAGCGGCTGGAAGTGCAGGAGAAACTCCCGGCGCTCCAGCGCGCGGCGCAGGCTGGTCTCCAGGGTCAGCCGCTCCATGGCCCGGTGGTTCAGCTCGCTTGAATAGAACTGGTAGCCGTCACCCCCGAACTCCTTGGCCTTATGCATGGCCATGTCGGCATTCTTGAGCAGGATGTCGGCGCTGGAGCCGTCCGTCGGATAGATGGCGATGCCGATGCTGGCGGTGCAGAAGATGTCGTTGCCCTGGATGACGATGGGCCGGTTCAACTCCTCCACTATCTTGCGGACCACCGCCACCACGTCCTCTTCGTGCCCCACCCCCGGCAGGATCACCACGAACTCGTCGCTCCCCAGCCGCGCCACGGTGTCGCTCTCCCGGATGCTGGAAGCGATCCGCCCGGCCACGCTGGAGAGGAGGAGATCGCCGCAGGCATGGCCGAGGGAATCGTTCACACCCTTGAACCGGTCCACGTCCAGGAGCAGGACCCCGAAGCCGCCCCCCTCCCGCCGCGCCTGGGACAGCAGTTGACTGATGCGGTCCCTGAGCAGGGTCCGGTTCGGCAGCCCCGTGAGCCCGTCGAAGTAAGCCAGTTGCTGAATCGCCTCCTCGGCCCGCTTGCGCTCGGTGATGTCGAGGATCGTGCCGACGATGCCGCCGATGGAGCCGTCGGAATTGCCGAATACCGTCTTGCTGAAGATTATGTCGCGGAGGCTGCCGTCCGTGTGAACCATGGTGCTGTCGTAGCTTTCCACCCCGCCGGTGGCGAGCAGCTTGCGGTCCACGGCATCGCAGATGCGCGCCCGCCCCTCCGCGCCGATGTCGAAGACCGTCTTGCCGACAATCTCCTCGCGCGTGCGTCCGATGAACGATTCCAGGGCGGAGTTGCAGCCGAGATAACGCCGGTCGGCGTCCTTGTAGAAGATGGGATGGGGGATGGAATCGATGAGGACCTGGAGGAAGTGGAGCTGCTCGCGCCGGGCCTGCTCGGCCCTGGTCCGCTCCAGCTCGGCCGAGGCCCGGGACGCGAAGATCCGGAGCATCGTCTCGGCCAGCTCGCTGTCGCCCAGCGGCCGGCGGCTCAGGACCGCCAAGGGCCCCAGCACGTTGCCCGCCGCATCGGTCAGGGCGATGCCCGCGTACCCCTGGACCCCCATGGCCATGGCCAGATGGTCCAGGGGGAACAGGGTGCAGACCCCTTCGGGAGCGCAATAGTAGGCATCCAGAACCACCCGTTCGCAGGGAGTGCCCACCAGATCGAATTCGAGGGGCTCCGCCTCCTGCCCGTCGGCACGGAAGGCAACGGTCTTCACCCTCATGGCCTGCCGGTCGCTGAATTCGGCAATGAAGGCGTACTCCACGTCCAGGGCCCTGGTGAGATGCTCCAGCAGGGAGTGGAAAAACTGATCGCCCACGGCGGCCGATACGCCGAGAACCATCTCGTGGAGGGTTTCCTTCAGATTGATATTCTTGCGCAAGGGCATGACGGACTCGATGCTGCCACGGGAATATGGTTTCTTATCGGCAGATCGGTCCGCGACTTGAGGCGGAAAACGAGCCTCACCCGGCGTCGGCGTTCATGGAGCCGGTGCGGTATCCCTCCAGGTCCACGGCCACATGGGCAAAGCCGGCATCCCTGAAGAACGCCACAATGCGGGGACGCAGGGAAGGATCGAACAGCCGCGGGATTTCCTCCGGTGCCGTCTCGATCCGGGCGGTGTCGCCATGGAACCTCACCCGGTAGACGCGAAAGCCGTTCCCCCTGAGGAACTCCTCGCAGGCACCCACCATCCGGAGCCGCTCGGGCGTGATCTCCGTTCCGTAGGGGAAGCGGCTCGACAGGCAGGCAAAGGCCTGCTTGTCCCAGGTGGGAAGGCCCAGTTCGCGCGACAGGGCCCGGATGTCCGCCTTGGTGAGCCCCGCCTCCACCAGGGGACTGCGGACCCCCAGTTCGCCGGCCGCGGCACGGCCGGGGCGATAATCGTCCAGGTCGTCGCAATTGCTGCCGTCAGCCACCCAGGCGAGTCCCAGCTCCGCTGCCGTGCGGCCGCAGAGGCCGAAGAGCTCCTTCTTGCAGTGATAGCAGCGATTGCGGGGGTTGAAGGCGAACCCGGGGATTTCGAGCTCATTGGACTCCACCACCACCTGCCTGGCACCCATTGACCGGGCGAGTTCGACAGCCTCCCGGAACTCCGACTCCGGATAGGTGGGTGACGTGGCGGTGAACGCAACGGCCTTGTCGCCCAGAAGGTCATGGGCCACCCGGAGCAGGAACGTGGAGTCGACCCCTCCGGAAAAGGCGACGAGCACCGACCCCATCTCCCGGAGGATGGCCTTGAGTCGTTCATAGTTCAGATGCGTTCGTTCCATCGGACACCTCAAAAAAAACGCCCCGGGAGGGGCGTTGGGTTGAATCGGGCGGGGAGCGGCGATCAGTCGAACACCCCGGTGGAAAGGTACCGCTCACCGGTGTCGCACAGGATCGTCACCACGTTTTTGCCCGGCCCGAGCTTGGCCGCCACCTGGAGGGCGGCGAAGACGTTGGCGCCGGAGGAGATGCCGACGAGGATCCCCTCCTCGCGGGCCAGGTTGCGCACGGTGGCATAGGCATCGTCGTTGGAAACGGTGATGATCTCGTCATACACCTTGGTGTTGAGCACATCGGGAACGAAACCGGCACCGATTCCCTGGATCTTGTGGGGACCGGGCTGGCCTCCCGAAAGAACCGGCGAATCCGCCGGCTCCACCGCCACCACCCGCACCGAGGAGTTATGCTTCCTGAGCACTTCGCCAACGCCGGTGATGGTGCCGCCGGTGCCCACCCCCGCCACGAGGCGTCGATGGTCGTGCCGGGCAGGCCGTCCACGATCTCCGGCCCCGTGGTCCGGCGATGGATTTCCGGGTTTGCCGGGTTCTTGAACTGGTGCATCATCACGTGCCCCGGTTGGGCCGCCAGCTCCTCCGCCTTCATGACGGCCCCGCGCATCCCCTGGGCGCCGGGGGTGAGGATCAGCTCGGCGCCGTACGCCGCCAACAGCCGCCGCCGCTCCACGGTCATGGTGTCGGGCATGGTCAGGATGAGCTTGTATCCCTTGACCGCGCAGATCATGGACAGGCCGATGCCCGTATTGCCGCTGGTGGGCTCCACCACCGTGGCGCCCGGCTTGAGGGTGCCGTCGCGCTCGGCGGCCTCGATCATGGCGAGGCAGATACGGTCCTTGATGCTGCCGCCGGGGTTGAAGAATTCCGCCTTGCCGAATACGGCTGCCGAACCCTTCCGCTCAAGCGCTGCCAGCCTCAGGAGAGGGGTATTGCCGATCTGCTCGATTACCTTGTCGCTGGTTAATAGCGGCATGAATGTCTCCTTCCCGCACGTCAGATAAAGTACATGAACCGGTGATCCTGCTCCCGCTTGACCCCCATCTGCTGTCCCCGGTCACACAGATCCTTGACCGTGAAGCCCGAGAAGAAATCAAGGAGCTTCGCACCCGCTTCGCACCAGAGCTCCTGGGTCACGCAGGTCCCGTCAAAGTTACACTCCGTCTTCTTTTTTCTCTTGCTGGTGCACTCGACCAGATTGATATCGCGCTCGGTGGCGAGAAGCACATCGGCGACCGTGATCTCTTCCGGCTTCTTGGCCAGACAGTATCCCCCCTGGGGGCCCCGCTTGCTCTTGAGGATGCCGGCCCGCTTGAGCCCCTGGAAGATCTGCTCCAGATAACGGGGCGAAATACCCTGGCGCCGGGATATGTCCTGCACCTGCGCCGGCAGGGACCCCGAATTGTACGCGATGTCGAAAATTGCCCGAAGCCCGTAGCGGCTTTTCGTCGAGAGCTTCATAATTCCCCCTTCGCCTTAGTGTCTACGTGATGCCAACTATACGTTCTGCTACCTACCCTGTCAAGAACGCAAATCAATAAGCCACAACATTCCCGTAAATAATTGCAGTTAAATCGACACGTGGAGTGACTACGGGGCAGGGGAGAATTACTTGAGGTGGCAGGCCAGGCAGAGGCGGCTCTCGTTCATTTCGATCACCAACTGGTGCCGGCCGGGGTTGTGGAGGTCATGGCAGGAGATGCAGACCATCGTGCCGTTGATGAAGCGAATGCCCGCCCCTTTCAGTTCCTCCGCCGACCGGAACGATTGCTCCTTTCCCCTGGGGGGATAGGGACGATTGACGGGGTGGGCCGACGACAGGGCGCATGCACCGAGGCAGTAGCCGACATCCGTGGCGATCTGGCCGTCGTGGCAGGAAAGGCAGTCTTCGGTGGCACCTGCCGCATCGACGACCTGGCCAAAATGGGAAACGGTTTCGGCGTAAAGGAACGGCGCCCGGGACAACATCGTCCAGAGCGCCGTCAGGCAAACGAGAAGGGTACGTACCGCCATCGCTGGCCACCTCCGGGTGGGGAATGCCGCATAGCGTCAATCGTACCACGAAAGGAAAACAGCGCAACAAGCTGACAGATCGAAAGAATTTACCACGTGATATTCGGCGGCTCCACCTTCTCCACCACAACGATCTCCGCGTTCCTGACCTCGAACACAAACCCGAGCGAATTCGTCCAGCGATCCCCTTCTTCCAGGGGGATCGGTACGTCCCGGCGACCGAGCCACACCTCTTCGTCGCCGATATAGGCGAACCAGTCCAGGTTGCCCGTCATCCAGATCTTATTCTTCAGTTCCATTGAATATCCTCCGCAATCGTTTCGGCAATCATAGCGAATCCCCTCGCAAGGGGTCAAGGGACGCGGGATTTTTTCTTGTTGGCGAACGTCGTTTCTGCTATTTCTAAAGGAATTTTCGCGACATTGCCACTTATACCAACGAGAGGGATGAGTTATCATGAAATTCACCAAAATGCATGGGGCCGGCAACGACTACGTCTACGTCAACTGCTTCGAGGAGTCCGTGGGGGACCCCGGGCAGACGGCCATCAAGGTTTCCAACCGCAACTTCGGCATCGGCTCCGACGGGCTCATCCTGATCATGCCCTCCGACAAGGCCGACGTCCGGATGCGCATGTTCAACTCCGACGGGTCAGAGTCCGAGATGTGCGGCAACGGCATCCGCTGCGTGGCCAAGTACGCCTACGACCACGGCATCGTGACCAAGAAGGAGATCACCGCCGAGACCGGCGCGGGCATCCTGACGCTCCAGCTCTTCACCGGGGCCGACGGCAGGGTTGACCGGGTCCGCGTCAACATGGGCACGCCGCGCCTCACCCGTGCGGAAATCCCCATGATGGGCGACCCGGCCGACGGCCAGGTGGTCAACCAGCCCCTGAACATCCTTCACACCACCTTCAACATCACCTGCGTTTCCATGGGGAACCCCCACTGCGTCATCTTCGTGGATGGCGTGGAGAGCTTCCAGGTGGAAAAGTACGGCCCCCTCATCGAGAACCACGAGATGTTCCCCCGCCGCACGAATGTCGAATTCGTCCAGATCATCTCCCGCACCGAAGTGCGGCAGCGGACCTGGGAGCGGGGCGCCGGCGAGACCCTGGCCTGCGGCACCGGCGCCAGCGCCGTCTGCGTGGCCGGAGCCCTCAACGGCCTCACCGACAAAAAGATCCTCAACCACCTCTCCGGCGGCGACCTGGAGCTGGAGTGGGCCGAGGACGGCTTCCTCTACATGACCGGCCCGGCCACCGAGGTGTTCAGCGGCGAAATCGACCTCGGCGCGCTGTAGCAGGCGCTGCCGGCACCACCCAGGGGCCGGCGGCGGTCCGGTCCATGCCGGGCCGCCGCCGGCCTTTCGTCTATCAGGCTGAGGCAAACGCCATGGAGGATCTCCCATGCCGCCATCCTGCCCCATGTGCACCAAGTGGCTCGATGAGCCCGAGCTTCGCATTGCGGAGCTGGGACATACCCGCGTCATGCTCAATCGCGACCAGTTCTTTCCCGGCTACACCTTTGTCTTCACCCGGGAGCACGTGACTGAGCTGTTCCATCTTTCCCCGCCGGTCCGCCAGGGGGTCATGGAAGAGGTGACGGCCGTTGCCGCGGCCCTGTTCGACCTGTTCCAGCCCGCCAAGATGAACTACGAGCTGCTCGGCAACATGGTGCCGCACATGCACTGGCACCTGGTGCCCCGTTTCGCCACGGACCCCCTGTGGCCCCGCCCCATCTGGAGCGAGCCCCATGGGGAAACCCTGCTCGCACCGGATGAGTACGCCGGGCGGATCGCGCTGATCCGGGACAGGCTCGGTCTCTAGGCCCATGAAAGACTATCTCGGCGCGCACATGTCCATTGCCGGCGGGATCCACAAGGCCCCGGCCCGGGGAACCCGGGTCGGCTGCGGCGTGATCCAGGTCTTCACCCAGAACTCCAACCAGTGGCGGGGGAAAATGCCCACCGACGGGGAGGCGGCCCTGTTCCGCGAGCAGTGGGAAGCCGCGGGCCTGCACGAGATCGTCGCCCATGACATCTACCTCATCAACCTGGCGGCCCCGCCGGGCGAGACCCGGGACAAGAGCTTCGCGGCCTTCCGGGAGGAGATGGAGCGCTGCGCCCGCCTCGGCATCGGCATGATCGTTATGCACCCGGGCGCCCACCTGGGCGACGGGGAAGAGACCGGCATCCGGCGCATCTGCGAGGCATTCGACCGCCTGATCCCCGCGGTTCCCGAGTTCGCCGGCGTGATCCTGCTGGAAACCACCGCGGGCCAGGGCACCAGCCTGGGCCACACCTTCGAGCACCTGGCTGCCATCATCGCCGGGACCGCGTTTCCCGACCGCTTCGCAGTCTGTTTCGACACCTGCCACGCCTTTGCCGCCGGCTACGACTTCACCACCGGCGAAGGGTACCGGCGCGTCTTCGCCGAGTTCGATCGGCTGGTCGGCCTGGACCGTCTCCGGTGCTTCCACCTGAACGATTCCCGGAAGGGACTCAACTCCCGGGTGGACCGGCACGAGCATATCGGCCGGGGAATGCTGGGGCTGGAGCCGTTCCGGCTCCTCATGAACGATGGCCGCTTCACGACGGTGCCCAAGATTCTCGAAACGCCCAAAGGGGATGACGACGAGTTCGACGTCATGAACCTGAACACGCTCCGGGGATTGGCCCGCCGGCACACGACAAAGGAAAGAACCGAACCATGCCCGAACTGATCGTAACCGACGCCGCCTGTACCCGCTGCGGCGCCTGCGTCTCCGTCTGCCCTCTCCGCATCGTCGAGCTGCCCGAGGAAAACCTGCCGCCCCGCTTCACCGAAGAGGGAGCCGGGCGCTGCATCATCTGTGGCCACTGCGAGGCGGTCTGCCCCACGGCAGCACTGGTCGTGGACGATCCGCGCCTGGACCCGGCCGTCTACCCGCCGCCGATGGCTCCCCTTGCCCCGGAAGAGCTCGATGCGTACCTGCGGATGCGGCGGTCGATCCGCCATTTCCGGCCGGAGCCTGTCCCCCGGGAAACCATCGAGGGGTTGCTGGACGTGGTCCGCTACGCCCCCACCGGCAGCAACGGCCAGCGGGTCAGGTGGCTGATCATCCACGATACCGCCGAGGTGCGGCGGCTGACCGGGCTGGTGGTGGACTGGCTCCGCTCCCAACAGGAGGGCGACACCCCCCTGAGCCGGCACTTCAACATTGCCGCCATGATCCGCTCCTGGCGCAAGGGGAACGACCCCATCTGCCGCAACGCCCCGCACCTGGCCATTGCCTACACCGACCGGCGCCATCCCACGGTAGCGGTGGATGCCGTCATTGCCGCAACCCACCTGGACATCCTGGCACCCGCCCACGGGGTGGGCACCTGCTGGGCCGGCTTCTTTCAGATGGCCGCCGAGGCATGGGAGCCCCTGCAGCGGGCCCTCGCCCTCCCCGAGGGGCACCACGCCGGCTACACCCTCCTGCTGGGCTACCCGGCCGTTTCCTATCGCCGCCCTCCCCGGCGCAACCGGCTGGCCGTGGATTGGCGCTGAGAACGCGAGGAGAGGTATTCCATGAAAGTACTCGCCTCCGAACTGGCCTATTTCCTGAGGGGCCGCGCCAGGCAGAACCTGAAGGTCCTGCTCCTGTACTGCACCTTCCTCTTTGCCTTGCTTCTGACCTACGCGTCCATCTTCCGCTACCTGATGTGGCACCTCGAAGGGCGCGAATACTCCTTCATGGCAGGGATTTACTGGACTGTCACGGTGATGACCACCCTGGGGTTCGGCGACATTACCTTCCAGAGCGATGCCGGGTACCTGTTCGCCTCAATCGTCACCATTTCGGGGGTGATCTTTCTCCTGATCATCCTCCCCTTCGGCTTTGTCAGCATGTTTCTGGCCCCCTGGATCGAACGGCGCCTCCGCTACCGACCCACCATCGAGCTGCCGGACGACACCAGGGGGCACATCCTCATCTTCGGCATCGACCCCATCACCCGGACCCTGATCCGCAAGCTGGAGAGCCGCAATCTCCTCTTCGTCGTGGTAACGGACAACTACGAACAGGCCCTGCACCTGGAAGAACAGGAGGGATTCAAGGTGGTCTTCGGCTCGCCCACCGATGCCCACGTCCTGACCGGCCTACGGGTGGCAGCGGCCCGGAGCATCATCGCCAACCTGAGCGACCCGGACAATGCCAACCTGTGCCTCACTGTCCGCTCCCTCTGCCAGACACCCATCATTGCCGTGGCCAATGAGCCGGTGCACGGGGAACTGCTCCGGCTGGCCGGTGCGAACCAGGTCATCCCCCTGACCAGAATCCTCGGCCGCTACCTGGGCATCCGGGCCACCACCTGCGGTGCGCTGGCCCATATCCTCGACTCCTTCGGCAACCTGCAGATCGCCGAACTGGCCGTCCACGGCACCCCCTTCGCCGGCAAAACCATCGGAGAATCGGGGATTCGCCAGCGGACGGGGCTTTCAATCATCGGCGTCTGGGAGCGGGGCAGCCTCACCACCCCGCAGCGGGATACGGTCCTGACCGAACAGTCGCTCCTGGTGCTGGCCGGCACCAAGAGCCAGTTGGCCACCCTGGAATACCTGATTGGCGAGGCGCCGGAAGACGAACTGATCTTCATCATCGGCCACGGTCGCATCGGCTGTGCCGCCGCAGCCTTCCTCGACCGCAAGCCGGTTCCCTTCATTCTGATCGACCGCCAGGAGAGCCCCGTTTGCAACGATCACGCCGTGGTCTACGGCGACGCCACCGTTGGCCAGACCCTCAGGCAGGCGGGCATCGACCGCGCCAGCGGCATCATCGTCACCACCAATGACGACAGCACCAACATCTTCCTCACCCTGGCCTGCCGGCACCTCCACTCCCACACCCGCATCGTGGCCCGCGCCAACAGCGAAGAGAACGTTGACCAGCTCTACGCGGCCGGCGCCGACTTCGTCGTCTCCAATGCGTCCGTGGGAGCCAACATCCTGGGCAACCTGCTGGAGCACAAGGAATCGGCCTTTCTCTCCGAGGGGATGGCCGTCTTCCGGCGAGCGCTCCCCCCCGGCATGGCCGGAAAGAGCATCGCCGACAGCCGCTACGCCCCCTCACCGGCTGCTCCATCGTGGCCATTGAGGCTATCGGCAAGACCGACATCCTCATTTCGCCGCCACCGGAGACCATCCTCGAAGAAGGAGTCAGACTCATCCTGATCGGCACGTCGGAACAGGAAAAGGCCTTCGACAAAACCACCGCCGACTGATCACCCCCCGCAACGCGCAAACGCCCCGCTGTGGAACCTGGAAACCCCTTCTTCCGGATCTGCTCCGCTCCAGAATCCGCCTGAAGCACTACAGTCTCCGTACTGAGCAGACGTATATCGAATGGGCGAAGTGCTACATCCTCTTTCACAGCAAGCACCACCCCGCCGGGACGGGAAAAGGCGCCTGCGGGTCAAGAATGTGGATTTCGAGCGGCGCAACATCATCGTCCGGGAGGAGAAGTGGGCCAAGGACCGGGTCACGATGCTCCCCCGGCCGGTTGCGTTGCCGCTGCGGGAACACCTGACGGCGGTCAAGCGGCTCCATGGCGAGGAGCTCCTGGGCCACAAGGACGTGCAGACGACGATGATTTACACCCCATGTGCTGAACCGGGGCGGCAAAGGGGTGGAAAGTCCGCTGGACCGGTTGTAATATTGTGGGGCTCACGAAGAACTCTGACCGGTACGGAGGGACGGCCATGAAGGAAAAAATAGACATCATTCCCGGCGACATCACGAAGTTGGCGGTGGACGCCATTGTGAACGCGGCCAACAATTCGCTCCTGGGCGGGGGCGGAGTGGACGGGGCCATCCATCGGGTCGCGGGGCCGGAGCTGCTGGCGGAGTGCCGGACCCTGAACGGCTGCGCCACCGGGGATGCCAAAATAACCGCGGGGTACCGACTGCCGGCGAAGCACGTGATCCACACGGTGGGGCCGGTGTGGCACGGCGGCGCCAAGGGGGAGCCGGAGCTGCTTCGGAGCTGCTACCGCCGCTCGTTCGAGGTGGCCCACGGGGCCGGTCTCAGGTCCATCGCCTTCCCGGCCATCAGTTGCGGGGTCTACGGCTACCCCCTGGATGAGGCGTGCTCCATCGCCCTGGAAGAGACGAAGGCGGCCCTGGAGCGCTACCCGGAGCTGGAGCGGGTGATCTTCACCCCCTTCGGCGCGGAGGCGGAGGCGGCCTACCGGGCTGCCCTCGCACGGGTGTTCGGCCCATGAAGGCGGTGATCCAGCGGGTGAGCGAGGCCCGGGTGGACGTGGACGGGGCAACGGTGGGAGCCATCGGCCGGGGGATTCTGGTTCTTCTCGGGGTGGAGAAGGGGGATACGGAGCGGGACGCGGCCTGGCTGGCGGAGAAGATGGCGGGGCTGCGCATCTTCGAGGACGACGCAGGCAAGATGAATCTGTCGGTGCGGGAGGTGGAGGGATCGATCCTTGCCGTGTCCCAGTTCACCCTGGCGGGAAACTGCGCCAAGGGAAGGCGCCCGTCCTTCGACACGGCGGCCCCGCCGGATGAGGGAAAGCGGCTCTATGACCGGTTCGTCGATTTTATCCGGGAAACCGGCATCCCCACCGCCACCGGCATTTTCCAGGCGGACATGAAGGTGCACCTGGTAAACGACGGTCCGGTGACCTTCATCCTGGACACCAAAAGCCGGAGTTCCTCCACGTGATACCGGGAACGCAAATCGGACGGAGCGCGGCGCAGCTCTCCCGGCAGGGGGCCATCGTCCCTTTTTTTCTTCATGAAGACGATCACCCTGTGGTATACCATACGCCGTCCGAGTGTCCATCCCCGTCGGCCCTGGAGCCCCCGTGGAACTGAAAGCCGTCCTCGACAACCTTTACGCATCCCGCTCTCCCCGCCACCTGGCGAACGATCCCCTTTCCTTCTGCCACCGCTACGCCTCCCCGGCGGACCGGGAGATCGCGGGACTTCTGGCGTCATGCCTTGCCTACGGCAACGTGAAGATCATCCTCAGGAACCTGGCAACAGTCTTCGGGGCAGTGGGGCCGTCACCCCGGCGGTTCGTGGAGGAGTTCGAGCCGGAGGTCGGGATGCGGCTCTTTGCCGGCTTCAAGCACCGCTTCAACGACGGCCGTGACCTCTGCGCCCTTTTCCTGGCTGCCCGGACCATGATCGAGGAGGCCGACACCATCGGCGACTTCTTCCTGGGGTGCCACGACCCGGAGGCCGAAGACATCACCCCCTCCCTCACGGAGTTCAGCTCAGCGATCCTCGCCTTCGACTATTCCCCCGTCTTCGGCACCGCCGCCATCCCGGCCGATTCGGCCTTCCGTTTCTTCTTCCCCTCCCCGGCCTCGGGCAGTGCCTGCAAGCGGCTGTGCATGTTCCTGCGCTGGATGGTGCGTCCCGACGACGGCATCGACCTGGGACTCTGGAAGAAGGTCTCGCCGGCACGGCTCGTGATCCCGGTGGACACCCACATCCACCGCATCGCCCGCAACCTGGGGCTCACCGCCCGGCGGCAGGCCGACTGGCGCACAGCCCGGGAGATCACGGCAGCGCTGCGGCGCCTCGATCCCGACGATCCGGTGAAGTACGACTTTTCCCTCTGCCACCTGGGAATCTCCGAGGGGTGCGACGGCACGGTGACCCCGCTTTGCGAGGCATGCCCGGTGGTAAAATGCTGCGCCGGAGACCTGTCATGAGCGGCACGCCCACGGTCATGCTCGCCTCCTTCGATGCCGAGCGGCACACGGCCTCGTACCGGTTCGAGGAGTTCGTGGAGGCGGTGACGGCCCTGACCCCTGCCCAGGTCGTGCCGGCCCTGCGCCGGGTGGAAGAGATGGTGGCCGGCGGGCTCCACGCAGCGGGGTTCGTCAGTTATGAGGCGGCGCCCGGCCTGGACGAATCCCTGACGACCCGCGAACCGGCGCCGGACACCCCCCTGGTCTGGTTCGGCCTGTTCCGCCGCCGCGTCGGCTTTGCGCCCCGGTTCCCCGAACATGAGGAGGATGTGTCCCCCGGCTACGAGACCTCCCAGTGGAGCGCCACGCTCCAGCGGGAGCCCTACCTGGAGTCTGTCGGTCGGATCAGGCAGTACATAACGGCCGGCGACTGCTATCAGGTCAACTTCACCTTCCGCCAGCAGTTCCGCTTCTCGGGCGATCCCCTGGCCTGGTTCCACGATCTCTGCCGGGCCCAGCGGGCCCCGTTCTGCGCCGTTATCGACACGGGCCCGCTCCGGGTCCTCTCCACCTCGCCCGAACTGTTCTTCGACCTGCGCCAGGGGACCCTCACCTGCCGCCCCATGAAGGGGACCGCCCGCAGGGGACGCTGGCGGGCCGAAGACGAGGAGTTGCGCGCGGGCCTTGCCGCCAGCGAGAAGGAGCGGGCCGAGAACCTGATGATCGTCGACCTGCTGCGCAACGACATGGGGATGGTGGCGGAAACGGGTTCGGTGCGGGTGGAGTCGCTCTTTGACGTGGAGAGCCTCGAAACGCTCCACCAGATGACCTCCACCATCACGGCCCGGCCACGGGCCGGGGTCGGCCTCGCCGAGCTCTTCGGGGCGCTCTTTCCCTGCGGCTCGGTGACCGGAGCGCCCAAGCGGCGGAGCATGAATATCATCCGGGAGTTGGAGGACTCGCCCCGGGGGATCTACACCGGCGCCATCGGCTATGTCTCACCGGCCGCCCAGGGGGCTCCTACTCCCTTTGAGGCGACGTTCAGCGTGGCCATCAGGACCGCGGTCCTCGACACGGCATCGGGTCAAGGCCAACTGGGCATCGGCAGCGGTGTGACCATCGGCTCGACCCCATCGTCGGAATACGACGAATGTCTGGCAAAAAGCCGCTTTGCACAGATGCGTATCCCCGATTTCCAGTTGGTGGAGACACTGCTCCACGAGGAAGGAGCGGGATTTTTCCTGCTGGAACGCCACCTGGCGCGACTCTATCGATCAGCCGCCCATTTCGGGATCCCGCTCCGGCTCGGCAGCCTTCAGCAGGTCCTGACCCGTCGGGCAGCGCTCATGGAGGGCCGGCAAAGGGTACGCGTCCTGGTGAACCGGCGGGGGGCGTTCACCATCCAGGAATCGCCGCTGGCCGAAGCATCCTGCCCGGAACCGGCCCCTGTCTGCTTTGCGGCCACGGCAGTTGACCCGGCCGATCAGTTCCTCTACCACAAGACCACCTACCGCCCTCTCTACCGGCACGAGCTGGCAGCGGCGCCCCACTGCGCAGACGTCATCTTCGTGAACAGGCACGGTGAAGTGACCGAGGGAACCACGGCCAACCTGGCCGCCCGCATCGACGGGGAGATGGTCACCCCTCCCCTTGCCGCCGGCATCCTGCCCGGCACCTTCCGGGAGGAGCTTCTGGCCGAGGGGGCCATCCGCGAACGGTCCATCTCGCGGGAGGAGCTCGAGCACTGCCGGGAAATCTATCTCATCAACTCGGTCCGCCGCTGGCGGCCGGTTTCTCTCCTCCCCTGACCGCGACGCACCGGGCTCCGTGAGGCAACAAAAAAAGGGGAACGCATCCATCGATGCCGTTCCCCCGTACCTGTCCGGTCGTGCTCCCCGCCTACTCCGCGGCCGGAGGCGTGCCCCCCCCGCCGTCAGCCGGATTCTTTTTGCGACGGGGCCGGCGCCGTTTCTTCTTCTCCCCTTCCGGCTCCTTCTTCTCGGCCTCCGGGTGCTTCCTGCCGTGACGGGTGGGACCCTTGGCCCGGGTCTCCTGGCCCTTGGGCCGCGGCTTCACCCGCTTGAAATCATGCACGAAGAGCTCGTCTTCGGCCCACTCCACCGGGATCTTGTCCTTGATGTACTCGTGGATCGCCTCCAGATGGAACGCACCGTCCTCGTCGGCCATGGAAATCGCTTTCCCCTCGGCGCCGGCCCGGGCGGTGCGGCCGATGCGGTGGACGTAGTCCTCCGCGTCCTGGGGGAGATCGTAGTTGATGACGTGGGAGACCCCGTCGATGTGGAGCCCCCGCGAGGCCACATCGGTGGCGATCAGGATCGGCAGTGTGCCGTCCTTGAAATCTTCCAGTATTTTCAGTCGCTTGCGCTGTTCCACGTCGCCGGAGATGACCCGGCAGGGGAAATCGTTGGCGTTGAGCCGCTCATCCAGGAACTCCGCTTCACGCTTGGTGTTGACGAAAATCATGGTCCGCGCCATCCCTTCTCTGCGCAAGAGCCCCAGCAGCAGCGGAAACTTCTCCTTCCGTCCCACGTGGTAGAGGACCTGCTCCACCCGCTCGGCCGTCATCTGTTCGGGGGTGACCGCCACCTTCTCGGGGACGTTCATGAACTCGTAGGCAAGCTCCATCACGCGCTGGTTCAGGGTGGCGGAGAACATCAGGTTCTGCCTCTTGTCGTAGGGGGGAAGGCGCCGGAGGATGAAACGGAGGTCGGCGATGAAGCCCATGTCGAACATCCGGTCCGCCTCGTCGATGACCAGCACCTCGATCTCCTTGAGCGAGTAAACCTTCTGCTTCAGGTAGTCGATGAGCCGTCCCGGCGTGCCGACCACCACGTCGGCCCCCTCCTTGAGGGCGTTTTTCTGCTTCATGTAGTCCACCCCGCCGTAGATGGCCTGGATGGTGAACCCGCAGTGGGCGCCGAGCACCTGGGCGTCCTTCTCGATCTGGACCACCAGCTCGCGGGTGGGGGCGAGGATCAGGGCGCGGGGATGGCGGCGCTCTCCTCCCCGCCCGGAACGGAGGAGCTTGGTAAAGAGGCTGATCAGGAAGGCCGCGGTCTTGCCGGTGCCGGTCTGGGCCTGGCCGGCCACATCCTTTCCCCCCAGCGAGAGGGGCAGGGTTTTTTCCTGAATGGGGGTGCAGTCGCTGAAGCCCGCGTCCGCCACCCCCTGCATAACCTGCTCGGGCAGGCTCAAGTCGGCAAATTTCATCTCATTGTTCCTTTTTTTCGTTATTTCAACCGTATAGCAATAACACAGCGCGGCGCGTTTCTCAAGCCGGAAGCGCAGTCTTCCTCGCGGACACGCTTTGTGCTATGGTACGCCCACTTTACCGCACCAAGGACAACCAATGCAGCGCATCATCCCCATCGAATCACCCTTTTTCCTCGTTCCGTCAGAGCTTGGCTCCCCCGCGGACTGGTCGGCCGTATTCGGCAACGACAACCCCCTGGCCCTGGAGATCGGCTGCGGCATCGGCGACTTCATCGCCCGGACCGCCCTCGATCACCCCACAACCAACTTTATCGCCATCGACTATTACAACAAGGGATGCCTCAAGACCTGCAGCCGGTTGGAGCGGCACGGTATCACCAACGTGCGGGTTGTGCGGGCCGAGGCCCGCCAGTTCATCGTGGAGCGGATTCCCAAGGGATCGCTGGCGGCGGTTTACATCAACTGCCCCGATCCGTGGCCCAAAAAGCGGCACCGCAAGCGCCGGCTCGTGAATCCGCAGTTCGTCCGGTTCATCCGGGACTACCTGGTGCCGGGGGGTGATTTCCATTTTACCACCGATTTCGACGACTACGGCGAGGACGTGGCCGACTTCATGCCCCGGCAGCCGGGCTACGCGAACATGCTGGCCCCTGACATCTTTCGGCACGAACTGGAAGGCTATCACCTCTCCAAGTACATGCAGAAGTTCATGGCCGAGGGAAAACAGATCTACTTCGTCCACTACCGCACGACGATGGAGGGGTGACGCGTGGCGCACGATGAGCACGACAGCCGCTACCTGACCGCAGAGCTTCCCGGCACGGGCGGCCTCTTCAAGGAAACGCCCGGGGATTTCCTGGTGGAGGAGATCCCCCTCTACCTCCCCTGCGGCGAAGGCGAGCATACCTATGCACTGATCGAAAAACAGGGCATCACCACCCTGGAGGCCCTCAGACGTCTCTGTCGCGCCACGGGCGCCCCCGAGCGGGACACGGGCTATGCCGGCATGAAGGATGCCAGGGGGATAACCCGGCAGACGGTTTCACTGCCGCGGGTGACACCGGCAGAGGTGATGGGGCTCGACATACCGGGCATCCGGATCCTGTCCGCGGAACGGCACAGGAACAAGCTGCGCCTGGGTCATCTGGCCGGCAACCGCTTCCTGATCCGGCTCCGGGAAACGGTCCCCGACGCGGCCGACCGGGCCCGGACCATCCTTGACGTTCTCACCCGGCGCGGGGTCCCCAACCGCTTCGGCGAACAGCGCTACGGCATCCAGGGAAACAACCACCTGGTGGGCCGGGCCATGCTGGCCGGCGACTGGCGCGGAGCCGTGGAGCTCCTGATGGGCGACCCGGCAAAGGTGGAGGGCGAACAGTGGCGGGCCGCCATCGAAGCCTACCGACAGGGCGACCTGGCAGGGAGTCTCGGCCTCTTTCCCGGCCACTGCCGGACCGAGCGGGACGTGCTCCAGCGCCTGGCAAAACGCCCGGACGACTTTGAGCGCGCCTTCCACGGGGTCCACCCCCGGCTCAAGAAGCTCTACCTCTCGGCCTGCCAGTCGGCCCTCTTCGACCGGGTTCTGGAGGCCCGGCTCCAGGCCATCGACCACGTGATGGAGGGGGACCTGGCCTGGAAACACGATAACGGCGCCTGCTTCCTGGTGATCGATGCCAAGGCCGAGGCACCCCGGGCCGAGCGATTCGAGATATCCCCCACCGGCCCCCTCTTCGGCTGCCGCATGACCTCTCCCGAAGGGGAACCGGCGGAACGGGAAAAGGGCATCCTCGATGCGGCGGGACTCACGCCGGCAAATTTCAACCTGGCCGGCGGGCTGCGGATGGAGGGGGAACGCCGCCCCCTGAGGGTTCCCCTGGAGGGACCCGAGCTATCCTGCGAGGAGGAAGACCTGGTGCTCCGGTTCTCGCTGCCCCGGGGAAGCTATGCCACGGCAGTGCTGCGGGAGGTCATGAAGCGCCCGGGAAACGGCGCCTGACAGGAGACCTTTTAATGATACAATGCACTGTGATGCGCGCGGCCGGCCACAGCCCGCGCCCGGGAGGGCACAGCCCATGAACGATCCGCAAAAACCTTGCGACGTAAATTTCTTCCGTCCGAGAAAAGGCTACATGACCGGCGAGGTGGCCATCATCGCTGCCGTGCTGGTGGGGTGGGCCGTGGTCAACTTCGGCTTCCAGGGCCTACTGGCGCTCCTGGCCCAGTCGCCCGACGGCGAAGGGATTCTCACGAGGCTCACCTTTCTGTCATTTCCCTGGCACTTCTGGTTCACGGGCCAGTTCCTTCCCCTCTGGTTCATCATCCTCTGCGTCCTCTTCAACATCTATATTGACCGGCACACCGAGCAGCACAGCCGCAGGAGGGACCGCAGCCATGACTGACGCGAACCTCGTACCCCTCCTCATCGTGACGGCTGCCCTGGCCACCTTCATCATCACCGGGCTGCGGGCACGGGCGCGGGAAGCGGGAGACTACGGCTTCGGCGGCCGCTACATCGGCCGGATCGGCGGCGGCGCGGCCATTGCCAGCAACTGGATGAGCGCGGCCAGCTTCCTGGGCATGGGCGGACTCCTCTACCTCCAGGGCTACTACGCGCTTGCGTACGTCATCGGCTGGACCGGCGGCTACGTGCTGCTGCTGGTCCTCATGGCCGGCCAGATCCGCCGCTTCGGCAAGTACACGGCCCCGGACTTCGTGGGCGACCGGTATGCGTCGCCAGGCGCGCGTCTCATATCGGCGGCCATTTCCATTACCATTTCGGTGATCTACTGCACGGCTCAGTTCAAGGGGATCGGCATGCTCTTCGGCTGGCTCTTCGGCACCGACTACCGGACCGGAGTCATTCTGGGCGCCACCGTGGCGGTGGGGTACGTGATCCTTTCGGGGATGCTGGGGGTGGCCCGCAACCAACAGCTCCAGTACACCCTGCTCATCGTCTCGTTCATCCTCCCCCTCATGGCCCTGGCCCATAAGCTCGGCTACTTCTGGGTGCTCCCCCAGTTCGGTTACGGGGTCGCCATCCAGGACCTCAAGAACGAGTTCGGCGTCAACTTCGCGGCCCCCTTCGCCTCGGCCGGCCCCTTCCAGTGGGTGGCCCTCTGCTTCACCCTCATGGTGGGCACCGCCGGCCTTCCCCACGTTCTGTCGCGCTTCTACGTGGTCCCCAATATTCGCGACGCCCGCTGGAGCCTGGTCTGGGGCCTGTTCTTCATCGCGCTCATCTACTGGTCGGCTCCCGCCTACGCCGTCTTCGCCCGGCTGCTGGAGGCCCGCTCCGGCATGGTTCCACCGCCGGTGGCCGCCGACAAGATGGCCGACATCATCGTGATCAAGACCGCGGTCATGGGAGGGCTTCCCCCCTGGATGATCGGCATCCTGGCCGCAGGTGCCATGAGCGCCGCCTTTTTCACCGTGGCGGGGCTCCTCATCACCGGCGCGGCATCCCTTTCCCACGACATCTATTACCGCCTCATCAACCCCCGTGCCTCCGAGGGGTCCAAGATGGTCCTGGCAAAGGGGGCGGTGGTGGCCCTTGCGGCGATCGTCGCGGTCATCGCCCTGAACCCGCCCGGCTCATCGCCGAGATCACGGCTGTCGCCTTTGCCCTGGCCGGCAACACGATCTTCCCCGCCTTTCTCCTGGGAATCTGGTGGAGCCGCGCCAACCGCCACGGCGTCATCGCCGGGATGCTGACCGGCGTCCTCGTCACCTTTTCCACCCCCCTGTTCGGCGGCCTGGTGCCGACGGTGGCGAAGGTCTTCCCCCTCACCTCATCGGCCCTGATCGGCGCACCGCTGGTGATAGGCGTCATGATTGTCGTGTCGCTGCTCACGCCGCCCCCCCCTGAAGCGGTACGACGCTTCCTGGCCGAGCAGGTTCACGGCCACATGGACTGACATACGGAACAAGGAGATGCCATGTCGCTCTTTCTCGCGGTAAAGAATGACGATATCCTTAACCGTCGGGGAACCGCGGATTTTCTGGAAGGGATTCGCCGCGACCTCTTCAGGAGACTCAGGAGCCTCCCGCCCGGCGACGAATGCCGTCTGCTCACGGGGATAACCCAGTCCCTCGGCGCGGAACTCGCCTTTGAGGAGGCCTTTGACCAAGCCTTTCCCCGCCTGCTGGCAGAGACGGAAACCGCCACCGATGTGAACGGCCTCGCCGAACTCCAGCGGCAACTAACGGAAAAGGCAGCCGATTACTTTCACCAACGCGGCTCGGTGCCCGCCTTCGACATCCTCTGCACCACCCTGACGGACTACCTGACGCGAGGGGCGCTTCGGCTCGCCTTCCGCTGGATGGAAGAACACGGTCCGGCCGCTCCGGCCGTCGCCTGGGCCTGGCTCGCCCTGGGCGCCCTGGGGCGCGGCGAAGCAGGGCTCTCGGGAGATGCAGACTTTGCCGTCATCCATGACGGCGAATCACCCGAAGAAACCTCGTTCTTCGTGGGACTGGCCGGGCGGACCGCCGGCATCCTGGAGCGCCTCGGCCTTACCAGCCCCGGCGGCGTCACCCCGGTCGGCGCAGCCTGGCGGGGGAGCATGGCCGACTGGCGCAAACGGATCACCAGCCGGGTCACCGAAGGGGACGGCGGCCTGGGGTGGCTGATCGGGCTCGCCGACCTGCGCTGCGTTGCCGGCGACTCCACCCTGGCCGCCAGCATGAACAACCTGGTCCGGTCCATGCTCGCCTTTCACGGGGACCAGTTCCGGGAAACGGCCCGGCACATATCCATGATGCCTTCGGGATTCGACTTCTTCGGCAGGTTCAGAACGGAGCGGATCGGCGAGTCGCGGGGGATGTTCAACCTGGGCTACTACGGCATTTCCCCCCTGGTGGCCAACGTCAGGGTCCTGGCGGTCCACGCGGAGATACCGGAAACGGGCACCATCGAGCGCATCCGGGCACTGCTCCGGGAGGGGCACATGGATGTGGAGCTGGCCGAGCGGCTGCTGCGCGCCTGCCATTCCTTCGGCCGGAAACGCGGCGGCATGGGCGGCGAGGCTTCCGGCGCTTACGTGGATACGGCGGGACTGGCCGAGCAGGAAGAGGATGAGCTCAAGGCGGGCATCGAAGCGGTGGGGAACCTCCAGCGGCTGGTCTACACCACCATTGCCGGACAGGGATAGGCACGATGCGGATCTCTCTTTCCACCGGCACGCTCTTCACCTTTCCCCTGGGGAAAGTCATGCGGATCGCCCGGGAGGCGGGATTCGACGGTGTCGAACTCATCATCAACCAGGACTTTCAGAAGGTCAACTGCCGCAAGCTCATTGAAGAGCTGACCGAAATCCTTCCCATCAACTCCATCCACGCTCCCTTCATGCCCCTTGACGGGTGGGGCGGCCCCGTCGACTCCCTGGAGCGCTGCGTGGAGTTGGCGGCGGGCGCGGGAATACCGCTCGTCAATTTCCATCCCCCCTCGTGGATGGGATGCGAGATCGGTTTCTGGCGCTGGCTCTACCGGGTGATGGATTTCCAGAAGGAGGTGGGGCGAGAAACTGTCATCGTGACCCTGGAAAACATGCCGTGGGTGGGAACCCGCTTCCGGGTGAACCCGCACATCCTCTCGAGCACCGAGAAACTGATCGAATTCATCCAGGAGCGCAATCTCTACATGACCTTCGACACCACCCACATGGGATCGGGCAAGGCCAACTTCATCAACGACTTCTACCACTGCTACAACTCGGGCCGCATCAGGAACATTCACTTCTCCGACTATGGCCACGGCCGGGAACACCTGGTCCCCGGCCGCGGCATCCTGCCGCTCACCCGCTTCCTCAACCACCTGAGGAGCACCGACTACGCCGAGACGCTCACCCTGGAACTCTCGCCGGAGGAGTTCCCACGGGACGAACGGATCATCATTGGAAGCCTCAGGGAAATCCTCCAGTACCTCCGCCGTGAAACCTCCCCCGCTTGAACCTGCCTGATCCAGGCAATCACCGGGAAAATCCGCAGGGCAAGGACATATTTTGTCGATCGCGCAGGTCGAACGACCAGGGACGCCGTGGGACACGAACCGGTCGGACCATGGCTACCCCTTGACAATGTAGACCGAGCAGGAGGCGGTCTTGACCACCTTGTGGGAGACGCTGCCCAGCAACTGCCGCTTCAGGAACCCCTTGCCCGAACTGCCGAGCACGATCACATCGATCTGCTCCTTGTCGGCGAATGTGACGAGTTCTTCCGCCGGTTCACCATACACCACCCGGATCTCAAGGGGGATGTCCGCCTCCCGGGCATTCTTTTCTATCACATAGAACACCCGTTGCCGAAGCTCTTCCCAATCGGGCGTTTCCGTGATGGGAGGAGGAGGAACGAAGTCGGTGAACGTGCTGCGGGGGGCGTTGGGCAAAACAAGCATGGCGTAAATCTTGCTTTTAAACTGGCTTGGATTGCCCGCCGCCATCCTGACCGCCTCCTCGGCCGCCTTGTCCGACAGGGGAGAGCCGTCGATGGCCACGAGAATCTTCTTGCGCAGATGGAGCATTGCCTCCTCCTGAAAATAAAACAACCTGAAGCGGCTCAGCAACCTGTCACCGCCGTGGAAAAACAATCGTCCAGCGTTGAGTTGCCGGCAAGAACCCGCATGGTTCCTGTGGCCATGCCGTGATCCGACTATAGGGAAAATATTCCGCCTTGACAATTATAAAACAATATTCTATCGTTTCTGGGATTATTTTCCAGTGAGTTCAGGCTTTCGTGTGAAGAGTCGGATGTCATGCCCGGATTGATTGTCTTGACTTCCGTACGTTTCCGACTTAAGTTGATACGTTCATCTTTTCATGAGAAGAGGGATTAAGATGGCGAAGAAGGACAAATCCGAATACATCATCCAGGCAGTCGATCACGCCCTTGATCTTCTGGAACAGTTCCACGACGATGTGGACGAGCTGGGCGTGACCGAACTGTCAAAACGTCTGAAACTGCACAAGAACAATGTATTCCGGCTCCTGGCAACCCTGGAGTCGCGGGGATATATCGAGCAGAACAAGGTTACGGAGAATTACAGGCTCGGCCTCAAGACGCTTGAACTGGGCCAGACCTTCATCCGGCAGATGGGTCTGCTGCGCCAGTCGCGGCCAATACTTGAATGGCTCGTCAACCAGTGCAACGAAACCGCCTATGTGGCCATCCTCAAGGACCAGAGCATCGTGTATCTGGATGTGGTGGAAACCGACCTGACGGTGCGGGTCGTCCCCCGGGTCGGTTCCCGCCTCCCCGCCTACTGCACGGCGGCCGGCAAGGTCCAGATCGCCTGGATGAACGACGAGGAACTGGACAGCTTCTTCCCCCAGCGCGACCTGAAGGCCCTCACCCCCAACACCATCACTGACCGGGAAATCCTCAGGAAGCACCTCAGGGAGGTGGTTGAGCAGGGGTATGCAGTGGACAATGAAGAACTCGACATCGGTGTGCGCTGCGTTGGCGCTCCGATCCGCGATTACACCCGGCGGATCATCGGTGCGGTGAGCCTTTCGGGGCCCTCCATGCGCTTTACCGACGAGCGGCTGGACAAGGAATTGATACCTCTGGTCAAAAAGGCTGCCGACGAGATATCCATGAAGCTCGGCTTCCATCGGTAACAAAAAGCCCCCGCAAACCGGGGGCTTTTTTCATGGGAACCGTTTCGCCCAGATCTCCTCGACCCGTCGCTCCAACTCCTCGGGGGTGCCGTTGTTGTCGATGACCACCTGCCCCCTTGCGGCCTTCTCCTCCATGGACATCTGGGCGGCCAGCCGCTGCTCGGCCTCCGAGCGACTCAGACCATCCCGCGCCATCACACGCCGAACCTGTGTTTCCCGGTCCACATACACCACCCAGACCTCGTCGACCCGATCGGTTGCGCCAGCTTCGACCAAGAGCGCGGCCATGTACACGGCAACCGGCGCGCCGGACCGGCGCAGTTCGGCAAGACGCTGCTCGGCAAGCGCCTGATGGCCGGGTGCATTATCGCCTCCAGCCGCTTGCGGGCAGAGGAATCGGCAAAGATGATGCTGCCGAGAGCCTTCCGGTCGATGGTGCCGTCAGGCAGCAGGACCCCCCCGCCGAAGGTGTCCACAATGGCCCGATGGGCGGGCACCCCCGGCATGACCGCCTCGCGGGCCAGTTGATCCGCATCGATCACCACCGCGCCGAGCCGCTCCAGAATCCGCGATACCGTACTTTTTCCCGAAGCGATTCCACCGGTAAGTCCGATTATGTTCATGGCTGGTCCAAATCTCCCTGGTCAGGAACCATTTCACAGTCGGTCGCCGGTGTCAACGGCAATTGGAGGAAGGACGGCGTGAGGCGCAGCCCCCGCCTGCCTCAGGTTGAAGCGACAATGGCCCCGTCCTCGATCCGGAAGACCGTTGCGCCCAGGTCCTCGTCCACCAGGAAGACCTTGGCGCCAATGGATATCACGACCCCCACCAGGGCCTCTCGCTCCACAACGACCTGGGCCCCGGCCACCTGTTCCAGGCGCTTCTGGAGACGTTTCTTTTCTCCCGTGAGCTCCGAAATGACCGCCTGAAGCTTGTCCCTGGCCTCACTGGTACGCGCGAGCTGTTCCGGCTGAGCCGACGGCAGCGAGGCATAGTAATCGAGATTCTTGGCAAGCTCGTCCATCTCCCGCTCTTTTTCCTGAAGCTTGAGGCGCACCGTTGAAAAACGCTCCCGCACGTGGGGGTCGACTCCTACGCTCACGGCCGTATGCACGCCGGCCAGCGAACCGAGGGTAACCGCACGGACCAGGTTGACGGCCTGGCAACTGCCGCCAATGACGTGTCCCTTGCTCCCTCCGTCATGCCCCACAACAATCCGGTTGCCCGCCACCAGTTCGCTCTGCATGCAGAACTCCCGCACCATGATACCGTCGCCCGCCTCGACGATGACGTGCTCGACAAACTGGGCCGTAACGCACCCCCCGGCCTTTATCCACACCGGGTCCCTTCCGGCTGCCGCCGACGAGGCGCGAGTTTCCCCCTGGCCGAGGACACCGCCACGGACCTCGACATTGCCGCCGGCTTCAATCCTTGACGCCTCCACCACACCACCGATGAAAATGTCGCCGCTGGCCTTGACGGTCATTCCCGCCACCACGTCTCCGGCAATATCGATGGTTCCGTTGAAATCCAGGTTACCGACGGAAAGGTCGACGAGCTTCAACCGGAGCACTGGCTCAACAGTAATGCCGTTGGCAACCAGAACGGGCTGGCCGTCCACGGCGGCCACGAGAAGGTTGGGGTCCTCCGCATCAAAGGCCGTTCCCGGGAGGTTCGGGGCAAAGACCGCATCACGCGCCGGCGGCGGAGAAAGGATCTTTCCCATGACGCTCGTGCCGGCAACACCTTCCACGGGCGGGATCCGGCGCATGAGGGGATCGCCGGCACGTACGCTGAGGATCTGCCCCAGGTTCCGGTAGTCGACCGTATCATCATCGAGGAGCTGGGGCTGACGGTCGCGGATCTCGGTGACGAAGCTCACCAGTTCGCCATCGGTGCCCGGCCGGGGCGGTATTCCCTGCGCCACCAGGACATCCGAGGCCGCACCGGCGGCAACGGCGCGATTGATGGCCTCTTCGTCAACACCGAAGACGACCCCCTTTTCCCTCAGTGCCTGCCTGACCTGTTCCGCGGCGACCGCCTTGCCGCCGTACGCGGGAATGATCGTCAGACGTGCTTCCAGATTGTCAGGGGTGCACGTGATGGTGAAAGAACCATTGCGACGCTCACCCAGGTCGAAGGTGAACGGCTGGGTGGCGGCGTTGTAACGCTTCAGCAACTCCACCAGGGCGTGCTCGTAGAGATAGAGATCGGCAAACCCCGCCAAGGCGAGGGCCTGTTTGATCCAGGAAAGATTGATGGGCGGCTTTTCACCGGTCGGCACAAAACTCGCGCTGAGCTTGTGCTCTCCATTGTCGAGCCGAAAGGTGAGGCCGACGCTTGCGTCTTGTATCTCCCCGACCATGGCACACCTCCGTGGCGCAAAGATACCTTCTTTGTATACATATCGACAAAGCGCACCGATTCTTGAGATAAAAACTCTTGAATCATCAGAGCAAGAGGCTGCCGTTGCTCAGCAGGGCGGTTTCGGCACCGGTTTCCGAGACAAGGGTGAGGGTGGGACGATAAAAGACGTAGTCTTCATGAAACGGCGTCTGCACGGTGCCGCCGAAACCGGAATTGTCACCCAGTGCGATATGAATGGTGCCGAGGATCTTCTCGGCTTCAAGGACGTTGTCCGGCCGGGTTGCCCGGTCATTGGTCCCGATGCCCAGCTCGGCGATGTTCCGGTTCCGGTCGCTCTCGGCGAATTTCCGTTCCAGCGCTGCCCGCAGGGGATCGTCGCCTCGTACGTCCACGACAGCGCCGGCCCTGACCACCAGCTCGACCGGAGAGTCGAGCCGGCGCGTGGGCCCCCATTCGAGCACCATGATTCCTTCGCTCGTCCCCTCCAGCGGGGCCAGGTACACCTCCCCCGCAGGGAGGTTGCCGAAACTTCCCGGTGCGGCAAGAAGCCCATCGTCCCCCTTGGCAACCCGCCCCCCCTTGTCGAAACGCATACGCGTGCCGTTCGGGGTTTCCACCCGCAGGGCGGTCGCACCATTAACCGCATCGGCGACCCGCCGGGTCCGTTCGGCCAACTGGCGCCAATCAACCCGCATGGAGGAAAAGAACATATCAGGATCGAAGTGGGGAAGGCTGGCAAAGCGACCGCCAACCGCATTGACCAGATGACGGAACCGGGTATGACTCGTGGAATTGTTGGAGAGAGCGACCACCACCTGCGCGGCGGCATCACGGCTGAACAACACGATCCGGCGAGCCCGCTCCAGATCCTCCAGGGTCGCCTCCTTTGCCAGCAGGCGCGCAAGTAGCCCCCCTGCGGCCAGGGCATTTACCGCCGCATCGCCAAAGGCGGCACGCCAGAGGACTTCGGGCGGTTCGGCCCCGGACGCGGCAGTTGCGGGAAACGAGGCAAAACAGGCATTGCCGTACGAGGCATCGGCATAACGGCCAGCCTCTTCCGCCACAAACAGAAGATTCTGCCGGCGGGCGGCCTCGTCGGCCGAGAGTTCCTCGTCGGATCTTACCCTGTCACTGAAAACAAGAATCCGTTCTCCAGCCGTTACGCCCATATTAATTTCAAACAGCGATGCAAACGCCTCCCGATACATACAGTCCCTCCCTTCCCGGCCCGGCATTGCCGGGCCCTGTGCTGCCGCAACGGTCCTCCCCCGGTGCCCCGACGCCCCAGGCGGCCCAAACTATAGCAAATGACAATCCCGCCCGGAAACAGCTTTTTAATTATTTTTTCCCTTGATTTATCAAAGGATGTTGTGTTAGATAGTGCATACTGTATACACTTTGCAAACCATTATTTGTTTTGTAAATTCAAAAAGTTAAGTATCGCTGACCATCTCTGCGAAGGTCTGAACGGAGGCGTACGTGGCACAGGTGGTTTTTTCCAGTTGGGGAAGAACAATCGTCGACAACCGCAAGGGGGGAGAAGCCCAGGACGTGAGCTTCCGCCTTCCGACCACTCTCGATGGCGAGCGGCAGATTGCCGCGTTCATGGGGTGGGACGGGATCATCCTTTACGATCTGAAGGTTGACGTGCCGGCCATGGCGGCCGAATATATGAAGCGCGTGCAGACCCAGTACTGTTGCGGTAAGTGCACCCCCGGGAAGAAGGGGACCAAGGTCCTTGCCGATGTTTTGGCGGCCATCATCGAGGGACGGGCCACGGAGGCAGACCTCGACACCGTCGACGATCTGGCGGACCTGCTCACCAACTGCAAGTGCACCCTCTGCCAAAGCTCAACCATCCCTGTTCTCGATGCCGTAAAGCACTTCCGGGAGGATTTCCTCGCCTATATCACCGGCATCCGAAAGCCCGCCAACGTGCACCGGTTCATCGACAAGTACACCGCCCCCTGCATGGACCGCTGTCCGGCCCATATCGACATTCCCGCCTACATCGAGGCAATCAAGGAATACCGGTTCGATGAATCGCTTGATATCATCCGCGACAACATGCCGCTGCCGTCGGTCTGCGGCAGGGTGTGCCCCCACCCCTGCGAGACCCACTGCCGCCGCAAGAACGTGGACGACTCGGTCAACATCATGGTGCTCAAGCGTTCCGCCTCCGACTACGAGTGGATGCACAACGCAGCTCCCCCCATGCAGCCCAAGCCGCGCAAGAACAAGAACGTCGCCATTGTCGGGGCCGGTCCGGCAGGTCTTGCCTGCGCCTACTACCTGGCCCTTGAAGGATATCCCTGCACCATCTACGAGGCCCTGCCCGAGGGGTACGGCGGCGGCATGATCGCCGTCGGCATCCCCCCCTACCGCCAACCGCGGCACTTGCTCCAGCGGGATATCGACATCATTGCCTCCATGGGTGTGGATATCGTCTATGACACCCGGATCGGCAAGGACTTCTCCCTGGAAGAGCTCAAGCAAAAGTTCGACGCAGTCTTTCTGGCACCGGGTGCCCACCGCTCCAAGCCCATGGGCGTCGAGGGGGAAGACAAGGGCTACAAGGGTTTCCTGAAGGGCGGCATTGACTTTCTCCGGGAAGCTACATGGGACGCCCCACCGGCATGGGGAAAAAGGTGGTCGTGGTTGGCGGCGGCAACACCGCCATCGACTGCGTACGGGTTGCTCTCCGGGAAGGAGCGGAAGAGTCCACGCTTCTTTACCGCCGTTCGCGCAAGGAGATGCCGGCCGACGTGTGGGAAGTGGACGGCGCCGACGAGGAAGGGGTGCGGTTCGAGTTCCAGGTTCTCCCCACGCGGGTACTTGTGGATGGAAACGAGCAGGTGACCGGCGTGGAATGCGTCCGGATGGCCCTCGGCGAGCCTGACGCCTCGGGGAGGCGTCGGCCCGAGCCGGTTCCCGGCAGCGAGTTCGTGGTTGAGTGTGACACCGTCATCCCGGCCATTGGCCAGGATCCCGATCTTTCCTTCATCCCCGACAACCTGGGGATCGACATCACCAAGTGGAACACCGTCGTCACCAAGCACGTTCCCCTCAAGGATGCGGCGGGCAAGGACCTGAAAGACGGCATGGGCAACCCCCTTGCACGGATTCTCATCACTGATCTTGAGGGTGTTTTCGCGGGCGGCGATGCCGAAATCGGCCCCCTGACCGTCGTGGCCTGCATCGGCAATGCACACCGTGCCGCGCGGGTGATCCAGCGATGGCTCGAAGAAGGAAAGGCATACCTTACCGAGGACGAACTCATGGAGGACATCCTCACGAACATGCCGGTCTACGACAAGAACGAACAGGTTCCCTGGCTCGACTCCCGGGAGCGGGCCCACCAGGCCGAGGTCCATGGCAAGGAGCGGGCGAGCAAGGGCAACTATCAGGAAGTGGAACTCGGCTTTGTCGATACCCAGGCAGTGGAGGAGGCAGAACGCTGCCTCCGGTGCTACCGGGTCGCCATGGCCGCCATTTAGTCCATCACATTCAGCATGCCACTTCGGCCCACGGCCGGGGCCACGGCGGCCCGGGTATCGGCAACGATCCCGGGCGTCGGTGCGTTCCCGGCCGGGAGCCTCTTATCCAGGGGTGAAACGGATATGGTCAGTCTTACAATCGACGGGAAGGACATCACAGTAGCGAAGGAGACCACGATCCTTGATGCGGCGGCGCTCCTCGGGATCACGATACCGACCCTCTGCTGGCTCAAGAAGGTGTCGCCTACCGGTGCCTGCCGCGTCTGCGCGGTTGAGATCGAAGGGGTCGACCGGCCCATGACGGCCTGTAACACGCCGGTCAAGGACGGGATCAAGGTAACGACCCAGTCGGAGAAGCTTTCGAGGATCCGCCAGAAGATCATGGAACTGATGCTGGTGAACCATCCCCTTGACTGCCCCGTCTGTGACGCGGGCGGTGAATGCGATCTCCAGAACGCCTGCTACGGCCTCGGCGCCGCAAAGCAGGAATACGGCGCCGTGCTCGAGCGCCACAAGATCCGCTACGACTGGCCCCTCATCGAGAGCGACCCTAACCGTTGCATCCTTTGCGAGAAATGCGTCAAGGTTGATCATGAAATTGTCGGCTGCAACGCCATCAGGGTAGTCAACAGGGGTGAGGCCACCATTATCGACACGGTGGACGGCAAGCCCCTCAACTGTGAATTCTGCGGCAACTGCGTGGCCGCCTGCCCCACCGGCACCCTCATCAGCAAGCCGTTCAAGTTCCGGGGCCGGCCCTGGGCCTTCACGGTTACGCCGAGCGTATGCGCCCTCTGCGCCGCCGGCTGCCAGATCGAATACCACAGCCGCAACGGCCGGGTGGAACGCGTGACCAGTGATGACTCCACCTACAACAGTGGCAATCTCTGTATCAACGGACGCTTCGGCTACAGCTACATCAATTCCCCGGATCGCCTCGTCGAGCCGATGGTGAAAGGTCAGAAAGCCGACTGGAACACGGCCATGGGAACCGCAGCCGCAGCGCTCAAGCAGATCGCGACCAGCCATGGTGCCGATGCCGTCGCAGGGTTGGGCTCTGCCCGGGTCACCAACGAGGAAAACTATCTCTTCCAGAAGCTCATGCGTTCGGCGGTCGGCACCGGTAATATCGACTCGGAGGCGCGCCTCGGCTATGCCGCGACACAGAAGGTTCTGCGGGAAATGCTCGGTATTGTCGGCGCCAGCACCACCATTGATGCCATTGACCGGGCAGCCGCAGTCCTCGTTGTCGGCTGCGATTTGAACGCCGAGGCAACCGGCATGGAGTACCGGGTCATCAAGCTGCTACGAAGAACAATGCAAAGCTGGTTCTTGCCGCCATGCGCGACATCAAGCTCAAGAAGTTCGCCAACAGCCACCTCAAGTACCGGCCGGGGAACGAAACTCTTCTCATCAATGCCCTGACCAAGGCTGTTCTCGAAGAAGGCCTGGAAAACAAGGAGTTCTGCAGCGCGAACATCAGCAATCTCTCCGACCTGACCGCGGCCTTGGCAGGAGTCTCGATTGCCGATGCCGCCGAGGCGGCCGGCGTCACCGAGGCGGATCTGCGCGCTGCGGCACGGCTTGTCGGCGGTAAAAGAGGCGTTGCCGTCATCTTCGGCGCCGAACTCATGCGCGGCGGGGATACCGATGCGGTGAAGGCCCTCGTCAACCTCGCGCTGGTTCTTGGCGCCACGACAGGCGATGCCGGCGGGCTCTTCCCGGTATATGAGAAAACCAATATCCGCGGCCTCCTCGACATGGGGGTCGCTCCCGACCACTTCCCCGGCCACCAGACCGACGCCGCCACTTTCGAGAAGGCGTGGGGGAAAAAACTCCCAGCCGCTGCCGGCAAGGACTTCTGGCAGATCATTGAAGGAATCGAACAGGGAAGCGTCAAAGCCCTCTACCTCCTCGGCTGCGACCCGGTGGCATCGTTTCCGGAAGGAGAGCGGATACGCAAGGCCCTGGAAAAACTGGAGCTCCTCATTGTCCAGGACCCATTCCCCGGCGAGGCCGCAAAACTGGCCCACGTGGTCTTCCCTTCATCCGTGGCCGCTGAAAAGAACGGAACGTTCACGACCATTGACGGCAGGGTACAGCCCCTTGCCAAGGCTGTGGCCCCGCCAGGCGACGCTCGTGAGGACTGGGACATCCTTACCGAACTGTACAATCGCCTGACGGGTGAGAGCCGTGTCCATTCGCCCGCAGCCGTGCTCGACGAAGTTGTGGCCCTCGTGCCCGCCTACGCATCAGTGGGCCGGGCCGGCGGCACCATTGCCGCTCAGGTGCGTCCTAGCGGCCTGGCCCTGGCGCCGGTATCCGCCAAAGCGGTTGCCGGATCACCGACGGCTCTTCTGGTCGGTACCATCCTCTACCACAGTGGAACGACCACCACGTGGTCAAAGAACAATCTGGAAATCATCCCTGAAGGATATATCGAGATTCATCCGAACGACGCAGCGAAGCTCGGCATTGCCGAAGGAGGCACGGTGCGGCTCAGCGCCGGGACGGTGAAGGTGCAAGGAGCGGTGAAGATAACGCCGCGCGTTCAACCGGGGCTGCTTTTCGCACCCAGCCATTTCCGCAGCATGAACGTGAACGCCCTTCTGTCACGTGACGGCGGCGTGGTAACGGTAACGGTGGAAAAAGCCTGATCCCGGGTAACAATCGTACCCGAAACAGAAAGCCCCGCTTAACGGCGGGGCTTTTTTTATTTGGCGGGGGTTTTCAGGTATCGTCGGACTGCTGTGTTGTGCTCCTCCAGCGTGGCAGAAAAATGGTGCGTGCCATCCTTGCGGGCCACGAAATAGAGATAGCCGGTGGCGGCCGGATTGAGGGCGGCAGCCAGGGAATCGCGCCCCGGATTGCCGATGGGGCCGGGCGGAAGTCCGGCGATGCGGTAGGTATTGTGCGAGGTATTCCGCAGGATATCCTGACGGGTCACGTTCCCGCCAAAGGCCCGCACGCCGTAGACAGCGGTAGGGTCGCTCTGGAGGCGCATGCCCTTGGCCAGACGATTGTGGAATACCGAAGAGATCAGAGGGCGCTCCGCTGGAGAGACCGCCTCCTTTTCAATCATGGAGGCAAGGGTCACCACGTGATGTCGTGACATTCCCCGGCGGCGCGCCTCCTCAGCGAACCCGGCCCCGTAGACCTTGTCGAACTGGGACACCATGACCCGAATCAGGTCCCTTTCGCCCATGGACCGGGTAACGGCATAGGTGCTCGGGTAGAGGTACCCCTCCACACTGCTGCCCTGGATGCCGAGTTCGGCCAGAAACGACGGATCAGTGGCTGCGGCCAGAAAGCGTTCCCGTGAGAACATCCGCTTTCCTTCCAGCAATTCCGCAACCTGATACATGGAATACCCTTCGGGTACGGCAAAAGGTCGGGCATAGACCTCACCGGCCACCAACTTGCGGAGGATTTCTGCAGGTTTCATGGCATCGGAGAACTGGTATTCGCCGGCCTTGAGCCGTTCGGCCTCTCCACGCAGGCGGGCATGAAGAACAAACAGCCGGGCGCTGGTGATCAGTCCGGCCGTCTCAAGCTCGCTGGCGATGCGCCGGGGGGTGGCACCCTTGTCGAAGGAGAGTATCCTGACGTTTTCCCCATTGCCGGCGGGCACGGCAATGAAGACCGCGTAACGGACGACGGGGACAAGGACAATGATGATGAGCAGGATCGCCACAACCTGGAGGCGCCTGTCGCGGAGGTTGACGGGTACGTTCATGCCTTGAAGCGGCTCTCGGTTCCCTCGCGCAGCCGGCGGATGTTCTCCCGGTGCTTGACGATGACGATGGCCGCAATGATAAGCGTCATCCCCACAAGGAGGGGGCGCCGCTCCACCGCGGCCACAAGAAAGGGCATGGCAGCAGCGGCGGTGATGGAGCCGAGCGAGATGTAGCGGGTTGAGGCGACAATGCCGATGAAGAGGGCAAGCGCACCCAGGACGGACAGGGGTGACACGCCGAGAAAGACCCCCAGGGCCGTGGCGACCCCCTTCCCTCCCTTGAAACCGAGAAAGACGGTGTACACATGGCCGAGAAAGGCAGCAAGACCGACGGCGGCCACCCAGGGGTCGGCTAAGCCGAGCTTTCCGGCCACGAGAACCGGCACGAGCCCCTTGAGACAGTCGCCCAGCAGGGTAGCAATGCCGACGGTGCGGCCGAGAGTGCGGTAGACGTTGGTGGCGCCGATGTTTCCGCTACCGGTGACGCGGATGTCGACGCCGAAGGCACGAGCCAGGAGCAGTCCCGTGGGAATCGATCCGACTAGGTAGGCGACGGCGGTAAGAATGAGTTCGTTCAGCACGCGGGTCTCCAGCTATTAACGAAACGTTCGCATCCTACACCACTGTGCGGGATGCGGCAATACGAGAACAGTCATTGTTTTGTTTTACGAAAGACGAAAACAGCCGCAACAAGCAACAAGATGTCACGGAAAATGGCCGTCCAGGCAGTGGTTTTCTCTCCTCCCTGGCGGAAACAGCCGCAGTCGATGTCAAGCCCGCGAGCCACGGTGGAAAAGAGCAGGACGATGAACAGCATGTTCATGGCCGCCACGAGGGCTGCGGCGCTGCGGGCTCTCCAGCCCGTCACGAGCAGCAGGCCGCAGATGGCCTCAATCCACGGCAGGATGGCTGCCACCAGGTAGTTGCCGGCATACGGAAGCAGTTGGTAGGCGGCCACATTGCCGGCAAAGGCGGGAGGATTGGCTATCTTGATGAGCGCAGCATAGAGGAATACCGCGCCGAGAGCAACCCGCAGCAGGGCTGTGAGGTGACGTTTCACCGCATCCATCACGAACCTCCCGTGGTAACCGGATAGCCTGCGTCCCGCCATTCGGGGAAACCGCCCTCAAAGACGTAGACCTGGGCAAAGCCCGCGCGGATGAGCTTTTCCCCCAAGGCGCGGCTGTCGTGGCAATCGTATCCGTTGCAGTAGACGATCAGAAACCGGTCCTTGGGGGTGTTGGCCGCCAGCGGCGGAATGAGCTGGTCTGCCTCGCCAAGGGGGAGCAGGACAGCGTCCCTGATGTGCCCGGCTCCGTAAGAGTCGCGGTCCCTGGCGTCGATGATGAGTGCCTCGTTGCGGTCGAAGAGCTCTTTCACCTGCATGAGACCCAGAGGAAGAGGAACGGGAGCCGTTGTGCCGGTTGCCGCCGGGGGAGGGCCGGGTGTTCCCGCACCCACGGCGCGCCCCTGGAAGACATCTGCCAGAAGCCGGTAATTCCAGGTTATGCCGATGATGGCGGCCACGGCGACAATGATCGCCATTTCGGCGGCAAGACGTTTCGGATCTGACTTCATGGCGTTGCGGCTGCCCCCTTTCCTGCCGGCGTGTAGCGGATCACCGTAGCCTTCTCCAGGGTGATCATCCCGCCCGTCATCATGTCGTCTATCTTCGGCATTAGAGCATCGAGCCGCTCCTGATCGTCAACCACTTCCACCACCATGGGCAGGTCGGCGGAAAGATCCAGAAGCCTGGCCGTATGACAGACGCTTGATGCCCCGAAGCCGGCCACCCCCCGCAGCACCGTGGCGCCGGCGCATCCCTCACGCCTGAGCAGCTCCAGAAGCGCCTCATGGAGAGGGCTGGATCCCCACCGGTCCCCTTCGCCGATGAATATCCGCATGAGTATCTTTTCACCGATGAATCTCGTCATGACGCCTCCCTACAACTGCCGCGCCGCCACGATACCGGCCCACGTGCCGACGAGGCAGAGGGCCACGCTGGCAAGGACATTAAGCGAAGCAGAGAAAAACTCACCATCTTCCAAGAGCTTGAACGTCTCATAGCTGAAGGTCGAAAAGGTGGTGAATCCGCCGAGAAAACCGATGGTGAGCCCCAGGCGTAGTTCCTGGGACATCACGGTGGTCCGGAGAGCGGCTTCCATGATCAGGCCGATGAGGAATGACCCCATGACGTTGACCGCCAGCGTCCCCCAGGGGAACGCCCTGCCGGCCAGAGCGTAGACCCCGCCCGCCAGGAGATAGCGGGCGACGCAGCCGATGGCGCCGAAAACGGCTATGGCAAGGATGGTGGTCATGAATGGGTGCCCAACGAGGCGGGGAATGCTCACAGCCCGCCGGCGATCTTCCAGCCGTCCTTCTCCCGGTGCAGAACAATGGTTTCCTGTCCTGTCAGCTCAAGGACGCGCCCCTTGACGTTCGCCTTCATCACGTAGCGTCCGGCGACCTCGGCAGTGGTTCCATCCAGGCGGATGCGGCGGTCCAGTGAGCGGTACCCGATCGGACCGGAGTGCAGCAGGTTCTGCTCCAGGTCGGGCCGCGCCTGCCGGTACTCGGGCGAGAGAAGAGATGCGTAGAGGGTTACGTCTCCCCGGCTGAGCGCCTCATCCCGCAGCCGCAGGACCTCTTCCACGGCGCGCCGGTCTCCGCCGCAGCCGGCAAGTGAAAGCAGGAGCAGCAGCGCCGGAAGGCGTCTCATGTCAGAAGTTCTTGTCCAGGAACGAGCGGGCCTCGTCAACGTACTTGCTTGTGCGAAACTCGCTGAAAAGCCGCTGGAACGCCTCGCGTCCGCCGGCTTTGTCACCGGCTTTGATATAGGCCTTGCCCAGGTAGTAGAGGGTCTCGTCGTGGAGCGGAGAACGGGGATAGCGCTTCAGGGCATCCTCCAGCCGCTTGATGGCGGAGGTGTACTTTTCGGTACGGTAATAGAACTGTCCCACGTAAATCTCGTACTGGACCTGGTTCTGGCGGGCCGCTTCAAGCTTGTTGCGCACCTCTTCCGCATACTCGGACTGGGGATAGAGGCGCAAAAACGACTCGAAAATGGTGACCGTATTGGACACGGGGGTCTGGTCGGTGTCGAATCCATGGATCTGGTTGAAATAGCTCAGCCCCTGGCGGTAAAGGGCATAGGCCGACTTCTCGTGGTTGGGATGAAGCTTGCGAAACTCTTCGTAGGATGCGGCAGCTTCGATGTAGTTGCCGCTGTCGAACTGGGCGTCGGCGATCTTGATCTCGGCCAGGGTGATCAGTTCGGGAGAAATGTAACTTTCCTTCACCTTGCGCCACTGGGCTATGGCGTCCTCGAATCGACGGGAATTCTGAAACTCCTCCGCCTCCCGGGCCATGGCCTCGGGGCTGCGGCTCACCGGAGCCGTAGATGAGGCGAAAAGCCCGCAGCCGGCCACAAGGAGCAGCGGGAGGAGCAGGGTGGGATAGAGGGGGCGGAGCCTGGACACGTTCATGGTCTCACCTTCCGTCGGATATCACTGATGAAAGTAGAAAAATCACCCGGCAAAGTCAAGCAAAGTTCCCCCGACTCCGGCCGGGGAAACTTTGCGAACCGGTGAAACGCCTCCTGTCACTTCCGTTTCCGTCTGTTCGGATCGAGTTCTTTCTTTCTGAGCCGGATGGACTGGGGGGTCACTTCTACCAGTTCGTCGTCGTCAATGAACTCCAGGGCCTGCTCCAGGGTGAGGATGCGCGGCGGGGTGAGCTTGATTGCGTCGTCCGAACCGGAGGCCCGGACATTGGTAAGTTTCTTTCCTTTGCAGGGGTTCACGTCCAGATCGTTGTCCTTGGCGTGCTGGCCGATGATCATCCCCCCGTAGACTTCCACACCGGCACCGATGAAGAGAATTCCCCGGGGCTGGAGAGCGTCGAGGGCATAGGCGGTGGTTTCGCCGAGTTCCATGGCAATGAGGACACCGTTCTTGCGCCCCGGGATATCTCCCTTGTAAGGGGCATAGTCGTGGAAGGTGTGGGTCATGACCGCTGTGCCCCGCGTCTCGGTGAGGAGTTCCCCCCGCAGGCCGATGAGCCCCCGGGCCGGCACGATGAACTCCAGCCGCACCGTTTCGCCCATGGGCTGCAGGGATGTCATCTCCCCCTTGCGGGGCCCCATCTTCTCGATGATGGCACCCTGGAACTCGGAGGGGACGTCCACCACCAGGTACTCCATCGGTTCCATCCTCGTGCCGTCGATCATTCGCAGGATGACCTCCGGCTTGGAAACCGCCATCTCGAATCCTTCGCGCCGCATGTTCTCGATGAGGATGGACAGGTGAAGCTCGCCCCGGCCGGAAACCTTGAACGTGTCCGCGTTGGCCGTATCCTCCACCCGTAGCGACACGTTGGTGCGCAGCTCCCGGTCAAGGCGCTCCCGGATGTTGCGGGAGGTGACGAACTTCCCCTCACGGCCGGCAAAGGGAGAGGAATTGACAATGAAGTTCATTGAAATGGTCGGCTCGTCGATCGACAGATAGGGAAGCGCCACCGGATTGTCTGCAGCGGCCAGGGTCTCGCCGATGCCCACGTCGTCAAAGCCGGCCACGGTGACGATGTCGCCGGTGCATGCCTCGGGGATCTCCACCTGCTTGAGCCCCTCGTATCCCAGGAGCCTGGTGATACGTCCCCGCTGGATGCTTCCGTCGCGCCGCACGAGCGCCACGGTCTCGCCGGCCTTCACGCGGCCGTTGAATATCCTGCCGGTGGCGATCCGGCCGATGTAGTCGTTGTAGTCGATATTGGTCACGAGGAGCTGGAACGGGGCCTTCGCATCGCCGGCCGGCGGATGGACGTTGCTCTCGATCACCGCGAAGAGGGGCTCCATGCTGCTGGAGTCGGAATTGAGGTCGAGCTTGGCGAACCCGAGCTTGGCGCTGGTATAGACGATGGGAAAGTCGAGTTGCTCGTCCGTGGCGTTCAGTTCGCAGAACAGGTCGAAGACCATGTCCACCACCTCGTCGGGGCGTGAGCCGGGGCGGTCGATCTTGTTGATGACCACGATCGGTTTCAGGCCAAGGTCGAGGGACTTCTTGAGCACGAACCGGGTCTGGGGCATGGGGCCGTCCAGGGCATCGACCAGAAGCAGCACCGAATCGACCATCTTGAGCACCCGCTCCACTTCGCCGCCGAAGTCGGCGTGGCCCGGGGTGTCGACGATGTTGATCTTGTAGCGGCCGTGGTGTACCGACAGGTTTTTTGCCAGAATGGTGATGCCCCGTTCCTTTTCCAGGTCATTGGAGTCCATCACCCGCTCGGTGATGGCTTCGTTTTCCCGGAACACTCCGGCATGCTTGAGCATGGCATCCACAAGGGTGGTCTTGCCGTGGTCAACGTGGGCGATGATGGCGATGTTTCTGATTCTCTCCTGCATGAAACGCGACTCCTGACTGAAGGGTACGGCCGCTGAGCGGACCGGTAAAAAACAAAAGACGAGCGTGACGCTCGTCTTCAAAGTATGGTTACTATGACAATTCTGCCTTGAAATGACAAGTTAAAAGTGGCGATGGGGTTGATTTCGACCCAATACCCATGGCATATATGTTGCTGCGTTATGTTCAGTCTCACGCAATCGGAATGTGCTGCCATGTCACTGTTCAAAGACGTCCTTCATACGCTTGCCCGCGGCGCCATCAAGGAAGACCGCCCGATCATGGCCTTCATGCTCGGCCTCGCCGCATTGTCCGTCAGCCTCATCATTGTCGGGCTGACCAGGTAGAAACCGCCGTGAACCGTCGCTTTCTCTCTACACTCCTGTCGCTTTCCCTGGCCGTGGGCCTGGGAAGTTCGCCTGCCGCAGCGGCTCGCCGCCTGCCCGTGGACCGCGGCACCGTCACCTCCGGTATCGGCTGGAGGCTCGACCCCTTTGGCAGCGGCCGCCAGGTCTACCATCACGGGGTCGACATCGCCGTGCCCGAAGGTACCCCGGTCTATCCCACCGAGCAGGGCACGGTCCTCCATGCGGGACTCTACAAGGGGTACGGCAATCTGGTCGCAGTGGACCACGGCAACGGCTATGTTTCCCTGTACGGGCACAATGCGACACTTCTCGTCAAAGAAGGACAAAAAGTCGACACGGCCACGGTTCTCGCCCTGTCGGGCAACACCGGGCGCTCAACCGGCCCCCATGTCCACTACGAGGTCCGTCAAATCCCCGGGTATGCGCAGAAAGCGCGGGACCGGATGGAGGAGCAGTTGAAAGCGCTGGTGGCGGAACGGATCGATGGGTGGGTGGCAGAGCACGTGGCAGGCACCGCCCAGGGTGACGGAACCGATGCCGGCCCCCGGGACCCCCTGGCCGAACTGGCGCTCCCCTCGGACGACGGTTTCCAGTAGCGGCAGGTCACAAACCTTTGCGATAGCGCACCAGCAGGTACATGCAGAACACACCGACAGCGGCCATGGCGGCCACCAGCCACCACGACACCCCCCTTCCCAGCCCCAGATAAAGCAGCGGGTAGAGAAACGCCCCGTTCAGCAGGGTCACGGCCAGAAACACCAGCAGCGTCCTCACAGCCTCTCCCCATGGCGCGCGAACCCCGGTTCATTCATAGCGCAGTGCCTCGATGGGATTGAGTCCCGCCGCCTTGCGGGCCGGATAGAAGCCGAAAAATATCCCGACCCCGCCGGAGAAGGCAAAGGCGAGCAGGATCGCCTTTGATGAAACCATGGTGGGCCAGCCGAAAAACTGCGATATCAGGGTGGCCCCCCCGATGCCAATGGCCATGCCGATGAGTCCCCCCAGGAGAGTCAGGAGCACCGCCTCGGCCAGGAACTGGAGGAGAATGTCACGCTGCCGGGCGCCGATGGCCATCCGGATGCCGATCTCCCGCGTCCGCTCCGTGACTGAAACCAGCATGATGTTCATGATGCCGATGCCGCCCACGATCAGCGAGATGGATGCCACGGCCCCGAAGAGGATGGTGAGCATCTTCTGGGACTGCTCCGAGGCGGCCAGGATCTCGGTCAGGTTCCGCACCGTGTAGTCCCTCTCTTTTGCCGGCCCGATCCGGTGGCGCTGGTCGAGAAGCGTTGTCAGTTCCTCTTCGGCCTGATCCATCAATTCCCGGCTCTTGGCCTGCACCATGATTGCCCCCACGGTGTTGGGAAACTGGGAACCGAGGATCTTGCGCTGGGCCGTACTCAGAGGCAGCAGGATGATGTCGTCCTGGTCGCTTCCCTGGGGGGACTGCCCCTTGCGGTCCAGCAACCCCACCACGATGAAGGGGACCCGCTTGATCCGGACGGTTTTGCCGATGGGATCTTCGGAGCCGAAGAGATTCTCGGCCACGGTCTGCCCCAGGATACAGTTCTTCGAGGCCCCCTCGATGTCTGAAGGGGAAAGCTCCCGTCCCGACACCACCTGCCACTCACGCACCTGCAGGAACTCCGGGGTGACCCCCATGATCATGGTCGACCAGTTCATGTTGCCGGCCACCACCTGAGCGGTTCCCCGCACCGTTGGGGCAGCGCGCAGCACCGAGGGGAGTTCGGTGTTGATGGCGCGGGCATCGTCCTGGGTCAGGGAGGGCACGGAACCGGCGCCGACACGGAGCCCGCCGCTGGTGGTGGAGCCGGGGATTACCAGAATGATGTTGCTGCCGATGCTGGCGATGACGTCGGACACCACCTTCTGGGCGCCGCTGCCGATGGCCACGATGATGATGACGGCCGCGATGCCGATGATGATGCCGAGCATGGTGAGAAATGAGCGCATCTTGTTGGCGAGCAGGGCCCGCAACGAGATCCGGAGGCTCATGAGGAGGTTCATGACTGCCCCCCCCCCGGCGCGGACACGGTGGTATCGGCAATGATCCGGCCATCGCGGAAGGTTATGGAGCGGGACGCCCACGCAGCGATGTCGGGCTCGTGGGTGACCATGAGGATGGTGATTCCTTTGCCGTGGAGTTCCGCGAAAATCCGCATGATCTCTTCACTGGTGGCGCTGTCCAGGTTACCGGTGGGCTCGTCTGCCAGGAGCAGGGCCGGGGCGTTCACCAGTGCCCGGGCAATGGCAACCCGCTGCTGCTGACCGCCGGAAAGCTGATTGCTGTAGTGACCCGCCCGTTCGGCAAGCCCCACCATGGCCAGGGCCGCCAGCGCACGCTCGCGCCGTTGCGCGGCGTGGACCCCTGCGTAGACCAGGGGAAGCTCGACGTTTTCCCGTGCCGTGGTGCGAGGGAGGAGGTTGAACCCCTGGAAGACGAAGCCGAGCTTGCGGTTGCGGATGGCGGCCAGCTCATTCTGCGAAAGCTCGCCGACGTTCACTCCCTCCAGCAGATAGGTGCCGGAGGTCGGTACGTCCAGGCAGCCGAGCATGTTCATGCAGGTGGACTTGCCGCTGCCGGACGACCCCATGATGGCGATGAACTCCCCCTGCTCCACCGAGAAGGATATGCCCCGCAGGCCTCCACCCGCTGGTCCCCCATGGTGTAGACCTTGGCGACGTTATCGAGCCTGACGACCGCGCCCATCTAGAACCGCATCCCCATGGGAGATCTGCCGCTGCCTCCGCTCTTCTGTTTATCCCTGGGCGTGGTCTCCTGAACGATCACCTCGTCGCCCTCCTTCAGGGCTCCGGAAACGATCTCCACATGGCTGTCGTTGCCGAGGCCGGTCTGCACCTTCACCGGCACCGGCTTCTTCTCCGGCGACAGGATGAAGACCTGCTGTCCCGCCTCCCGCTTCGCCTTTGCCGGACCGGACGGGGCGCGGCGTTCACCCTCGTCACCGTCCGCGCGGGGCTTGAACCGCAGTGCCGCCATGGGGACTTTGAGCACTTTTTCCTTTTTGCCCACCTCAACGGCCACGTTGGCAGTCATGCCCGGCTTGAGCTTCAATTCGGGATTGTCCACGGTGATGACCACCACGTAGGTGACCACATTCTGGGTGATGACCGGGGCATTGCGGATCTGGGCCACCCGGGCATTGAATTTCTCGTCCGGATAGGCATCCACGGTGAAGGTAACCTGCTGCCCCACCCGCACGCGACTGATATCGGCCTCGTCCACGCTGGTCTCGATCTGCATCCGGGTAAGATCCTGGGCGATGGTGAACAGGGTCGGGGTCTGGAAGGAGGCGGCCACGGTCTGTCCCACGTCCACGGCCCGGGATATGACGACACCATCCACCGGCGACCGGATGGTGGCGTTCTTCAGGTTGGTTTCCGCCCGGGACAGGGCGCCCCGGGTTTGGACGACCGAGGCTTCAGCGGCCTTGACGGCGGCGGCGGCCTCCTGGGCGCCGGTTTCAGCGGTGTCGAAGTCGCTCTGGGATACGACTCCCTCCTTGACCAGTTGCCGGTTGCGCTCCATGGTCCGCTTGGCATCGGCGGCAGTGGCCCTGGCCTTCAAGAGATTCGCCTGAGCGCTCAGAAGGTTGCCCCTTGCCTGCTCCACGTCGGCCCGAAACAGTGCCGGATCGATCTCGGCGATGACCTGTCCCTTTTTCACGGGGGTATTGTAGTCCACGAGCAGGCGATAGATGGTGCCGGAGACCTGGGTCCCGACCTGAACAGTGGTGACTGCGCTCAGGTTGCCCGTGGCTGAGACGGTGGCAACGACATCGCCCCGTTCCACTTTAACAGTCTTGTAGGTCCGTTCGGGTTCACGTTTGCCGAAGGCGAAATAGATTCCCGCTACGGCTGCGATGACAACCGCCGCGATGATGGCTGCTTTTTTCATTCTCACCTCATGGGGGAAAGATGGCACGGGGATTATATATCAAAAACGGCAGAACGCACCAGCCGTTGACATGAAAAAGCCCCCTGCCGCAAACGACAGGGGGCTCATGGTAACGCCCGCCGCCATCAGGCGGCGGGCCGGCGTCGGCAACCCTCCTTGCAGCGGGTAACCGGA
Source organism: Geobacter anodireducens (assembly GCA_001628815.1). Taxonomy (NCBI): domain Bacteria; kingdom Pseudomonadati; phylum Thermodesulfobacteriota; class Desulfuromonadia; order Geobacterales; family Geobacteraceae; genus Geobacter; species Geobacter anodireducens. The sequence continues at coordinate 560,349 of CP014963.1, read as the reverse complement.
CGAAGCATATAGATCGTGGTCCACATGGCCTGGGGTCTCCTTTCAGAGAAATTTCCTCAGTGCGCGAGGTTATAGTTATGATAATCCTGCCCCCCCGCAACGTCAAGGAGCGGAGCCATTAAAGTTTACTCCTTGAATTTCTTGAACAGTTTCAGCAGCACTCCGTCCCGTACCCCGAGGGAGCCGTCGGGGCAGAGTTCGCGGCAGCAGAAGCACCGGATACAGGCGTGGTAGTCGAAATGGAGCCGGCCGTCGCGCACGGAGATGGCCCGTGGAGGGCAGGCGTCAAGGCACGCCCCGCACAGGCGGCACCCTTCGGGGTTCGGCACCGGCCGCGCTGTGAGATGATGGCGAAGCCGGTTCTTGAGGAAACCGGGGAGGCCGAACTGGACGTCCGACAGGTGCGGCAGGCGAAAATCCGGCACCCGGGCATCGTCGGGCGAGAGTCCGACCGTCGTGATGCGGGACCGGTCCCAGCCATCGATACCGAGCCGTTCGGCGGCCCGCTCGACCCAGAGGAGCTGCTTCGGGATGCCCGCCAGTTCCGCGGCCACCACATCCACCGCCACGGCATTGGCTCCGGCCAGGATGAGCCCCATCGGCCTGGGGTCGCCGCTGCCCGGACCATCACCCTCCATGGCCACAACGGCGTCGACTATGGTCAGATCCGGCGGTCTCAGAAGGTAGATTTCCAGGAGAAGCCGGGCGAACAGCTCCCGGTCGGCGCCGGCTTTGAGGTGCCAGCCCGCCTTGGCGGTTCCGACCACGGCGCCGAACAGATTCTTCACGGCGCAGGTCATGGTCATCATTTCGTGGGTCTTGAGCTTGGGAAGGTTGATGAGCCGGTCGGCTTCCAGGTAGGGTCGCGCCACATCCATGCGCCTGAAGAGCCCGCTGCCCGAAACGGCAGCCGCATCGTCAAACGGGACCAGTTCGGCACCGGCCTCCCGGGCCACGGCGGCCATGCCGCTCTTCTCCGCCACGGCCCGAAAGCCGCCGATACCGGGAGAGTCGCCCACCAGCGGAATCCCGCCGGCCTCCCGGACGAGCCAGATCACGGCCCGCAACGCCTCCGGGTGGGTAGTTACCGCCCGCTCGGGTGTCTTGGCAGCCAGCATGTTCGGTTTGATCAGAACCCGCTCACCGGGTCGGACAAAGGCCCCCATCCCTCCCAGGGGAGCGAGGGCCCGACCCATGGCTTCGGCAACCTCTGAGGGATCGTAGCGTACGGCCCGTTCGACGGCTACCGTGTGCATCCGTTGCCCGGCGTTTCACGCTCCGTGATGAGGCGCACCTGGCGCTCATGGAACCAGTAGTACCAGATCCAGTTGAGCATGACCACAATACGGTTGCGAAAGCCGATGAGATAGTAGAGGTGCAGCAGGAGCCAGGCTATCCAGGCCGCATACCCGCGGAGATTCATGCCGAAAGCGCTGGCCACGGCGGCGCTCCGGCCGATGGTGGCCATGCTTCCCTTGTCGTGATACCTGAAGGGAGGAGCAGGCGCCCCCTGTTCACGGGCCAGAATCGACTTTCCGGCATGGATCCCCATCTGCATGGCCACCGGAGCCACCATGGGCAGGGGAGCGCCATCCTGCTCCAGCCAGGCCATATCCCCGACCACATAGACATCGGGATGGCCGGGCAACGTCAGATCGGGCTCCACCGCGATCCGTCCGCCCGGTTTCTGTTCAACGCCGAGGGTCGCCGCCAGGGGGGCTGCCTTGACCCCTGCGGACCAGAACAGGGTATGGGCCGGGATGACGGCACCGTCATGCAGGGTTACCCGTTCAGGCCCCGCGTCTACCACGCGGGCGTTGAGCAGCACCTCGACCCCCATGCCCCGGAGCTTTTGCAGGGTATAGCCCTGCAGCTCGGCCGGCATGGCTGCCAGAAGCCGGTCAAAGGCCTCCACGAGCACGACCCGGGCAGCCTGAACGCTCAGTTCCGGGTAATCCTTGGTCAGCACGTACCGGACCAACTCGATGAGGGCGCCGGCAAACTCGACGCCGGTGGGGCCGCCGCCCACGATCACGAATGTCATGAGCGCCCGGCGCTTGGCCGGATCGGGTTCAATCACGGCCCGCTCGAAAGCCGTGAGGATATGGTTGCGCAGCCGCTCGGCATCCACCAGCTCCTTCAGATCAAAGGCATACTGCTCCACCGATTTAAGCCCGAAATAGTTAGTGACGCTTCCTGTGCCGATCACGAGATAGTCGTAGGGTATGGTGCCGTTGTCCGTAGCGACCAGGCGGGACTCGAAGTCGACGCCAGTCACCTCGGCCAGTTGAAACCGCGTACCGGTCCAGCCGCGTGCCATGGCACGCACCGGGTAGGCAATGGACTCCTGTTCGAGGCCGGCGGTTGCCACCTGGTAGAGGAGCGGCTGAAAGAGGTGGTAGTTGTTCCGGTCCACGAGAACCACGTCCAGCCCCTTTTGCGCCAGGGTCCGTGCCGCCCTGATGCCGCCAAACCCCATCCCGATGATGACCACTCGTTTCACGCCGCTCGTACCTCCCTGAAATAAGTTACACGAGAATATCGCCCTTCAGCCGCACCCGCCTTGACACAGGTCAAGCGGGCAGAACAACTGAGGAAGCATACCCCGATTCAGGGCGATACACAACCGGCCTTCGCATGGTTCTCGGAATCTGATATGATGATCCGGCCGCACGCCACCCCAGGAGACAACCGTGGACAAGGAAATTGCCACCTTTATCCGCTATCTGGAGAGCGAACGCTCTGTTTCGCCCCATACCCGTGCCGCCTACGAGTCCGACCTCGCCCAGTTCAGGGACTTCGTCCGGGGCGAGCTGGACGCCGGGGCCGGGCCGGAGGCCATAACCCACCTGCTGGTCCGGCGTTGGCTCGCCCAGCTCCACCGATCTCACGCCAGGAGCTCCATCGGCCGCAAGCTGGCCGCAGTGCGCGCGTTTTTCGCCTACCTCGTCCGCACCGGCGCCCTGCCCCGCAACCCGGCAGAACTGGTCAGCACCCCCAAGTGCGAGAAAAAAATCCCGTTCCACCTGAACATCGATGAAGTGACCGCCCTGGTGGAGGCTCCCCGGGAACCTGACGTCCTGAGCCTGCGCGACCGGGCCATTCTGGAAACCCTCTATTCCTGCGGCGTCAGGGTTTCAGAGTTGACCGGCCTCAACGTGGGGGGAATCGATCTGGCGGATGGCACGGCCCGGGTCCTCGGCAAGGGGGGCAAGGAACGGGTGGTGCCGATCGGGAGCCATGCCCGGCTGGCCCTGAGTGCATATCTGGCCGCCCGGAATCACCCCGCCCTGGATGCACCCCTTTTCACCAATGCCCGGGGAGGCCGGCTTACCGCCCGCAGCGTCCGGCGGGTGATAGACAAGCATATCCTGAAAGTCGCCGCCATGAGGAAGATCTCTCCCCACACCCTGCGCCACACCTTTGCCACCCACCTCCTGGAGGGAGGAGCCGATCTGCGTGCCATTCAGGAATTGCTGGGACATGCCTCGCTCTCCACCACCCAGAAATATACCACGTGGGAAAGGCCCATCCCAAGGCACGTTCGTGAGCCTCACCGAGGCACGCCAAGCCGCCATCGTAAAGGGTTCAGGGCAAGTCTGCAAAAAATCCTTGTCATTTCCGCCAGTATCCCGTACAGTTGCCGCTGACTGAACAACGCTCAGGCGGATTCTGCCCTCCGGCATACCTCGAAGCACCCCCGCCCTTTGCTTCATCGATCACTAACCCCCTCTGCTTTCAGCACGCTCTTCGGCGCGGCAGCACACATGGTTGGCGACGATGTTTCATGCCAGTCAGTTCTGTGTTGTTGCCGACCCTGTTTCAGGGCATCGGGTTGCCCTGCGGCGCGCACACAACCTTTTTCCCGTTTCGACGGCAGCTACGGCGGCCCTGACGGCTCGCGCGGCGTGGTGCGTTGCACCCGTGCGGCCCGTTAACGGCTTGCCCCTGGCCGGCGGAACCCACAAGGATCCTTGCATGACCTTTGCTGAACTGAAACTTGCCCCGCACATTCTCAAAGCCGTAGCCGCCTGCGGTTACACAGAGCCGACACCGGTCCAGGCTGCCGCCATCCCCCGGGCACTGGAGAACGCGGACCTGCTCGCCACCGCCCAGACCGGTACCGGCAAGACCGCTGCATTCGTCCTGCCGGCCCTGCAGCGGCTGAGCTCTCCGCCCCAGGGACCCGGGCGCGGTCCTCGCGTGCTCGTGCTCACCCCTACCCGTGAACTGGCCCAACAGGTCACCGACGCGGTGCGGACGTACGGGGCGTTCATGCGGGTGCGGAGCGGCGCCATCCTCGGCGGCATGCCCTACCGCACGCAGCTCCGGCTTCTCTCTTCACCGGTTGATTTCATCGTGGCCACGCCGGGACGGCTGGTAGACCTGCTCGACCGGAGGAGCCTCGACCTCTCCCGCCTCGAACTGCTGGTGCTCGACGAAGCGGACCGGATGCTCGACATGGGCTTCAGCGACGACGTGGACCGTATCGCCGCCGCATCACCAGCCAGCCGCCAGACCTTGCTGTTCACGGCAACCATGGACAGCGCCATGGCCAGACTGGCCGGCCGGCTCCTGCGTGAACCGGAGCGGATCGACATCGCCGGCACCAAGACGACCCATGAGCACATCGAGCAGCGCCTTCACGTGGCCGACGACCTGCATCACAAAAACCGGCTGCTGCGGCACCTGGTCACCGACGGAAACCTGCACAGGGCCATCATCTTTTCGGCAACCAAGCGGGACGCCGAAAATCTGGCCCTGGAACTACAGGCCCAGGGCCATTCGGCCGCAGCCCTTCACGGCGATATGCCCCAACATGCCCGCAACCGGACCATTACCGCCATGAAGCAGGGACGGATCAGGCTTCTCGTGGCCACCGACGTGGCGGCCCGGGGGCTGGACGTTACCGGCATCAGCCATGTCATCAACTTCGATCTGCCGAAATTCGCCGAGGATTATGTCCATCGCATCGGCCGCACCGGCCGGGCGGGCGCCTCGGGAATCGCCATCTCCTTTGCCTCGTTCAACGAGGTGAGCTACCTGGCCCGCATAGAGCGCTACATTGGCCAGACGCTCCCGGAGCATCACATCCCGGGGTTGGAGCCATCGCGCCCGCTCCGTCGCGTAACAGCGGGTTCCGGCCGCAAGCCGGGAATGGGCACCGGTTCAGCCCGGAAGGGCTCCCCGAACCGCTCCGCCGGCGCGGCGCCCGGCAGGACCGGCAAATCGTCGGATCGCACATCCTGGGGGAGCAGACGGACACAGGATCCGGTTGTGGAATATCGGAGCTCAACGGGGCGGCACGGAGCAGGACAACCCCGTCGATCATCATGATTCGCCAGGGGATGCCATTCCCGCATCCCCGCTTGCGACAGCTACGAAAAAACTACAAAAAAGCCCCGCCGAAGTTCGGCGGGGCTTTTTCATGCCTGGTACAGGTTGACGATCTTACTCGCAGAGGTCGATCTTCACGTCCCAGTTCTTGATCTTCATGGTGCCGTTGCGCTCCAGATTGAGGTGCATCTTGAAGGCGCGGTCCCACAGTTGCGGCTCGTGGCCCACCTTGCGCTTGAGGCAATCGGCGCTGGCAATTTCCAGGTACTCGCTGAGAATCGGCTTGTAGTCCGGGTGGGCGCACTTCTCGATGATCCGCTTGGCGCGATCCTTCGGCGCCAGACCACGGAGATCGGCCAGACCCTGCTCGGTGACCACGCAGTCCAGATCGTGCTCGGTGTGGTCGATGTGGGAGCAATGCGGCACCACGCAGGAAATGCCGGTCGGGTCGGTCTTGGACGGACGGCTCGACGGGGTGTGCATGATCTTCAGGAAGCCGTTGCGGAGGAAATCGCCGGAACCGCCGAGGCCGTTGATCATCCGGGTGCCGCCGACCAGCGTGGAGTTGGCGTGGGCGTAGATATCGATCTCGACCGGGGTGTTCATGGCGATGCACCCGAGGCGACGGATCGGCTCCGGCGCGTTGGAGATGGAGAGCGGCCGGAGGGTGATCTTGTCGAAGTACTTCTCCCAGTTATCGAAGAAGCGGGGGAAGCCGGGGGCCTCGGACAGGGACAGGGAGCAGGACGAAGCGGCGTCCAGCTTGCCCGAGTCGAAGAGGTCGAGCATGGTGTCCTGGAGAACCTCGGTGTAGACGGTCAGGTTGGCGAACGGGCCCTTTGCCAGCCCGCCGATGACGGCGTTGGCAATGGAGCCGACGCCCGACTGGAGCGGGAGGAGGTTCTTGGGCAGACGCCCCATCTTCACTTCGTGGCTGAAGAAGTCGATGATGTTGTTGGCAATGGCCTCGGAAGTGTCATCCTGCTCGGAGAAGGCACGCCCTTTGTCACGGTACTTGGACTCGACCACGGCAATGATCTTGCTCGGGTCGCACGGCACGTAGGTGGTGCCGATCCGCTCGCCGGCATGGGTGATGCCCAGAATCTGGCGCTTGGGCGGGTGGTTGCAGACGACGATGTCGTGCATCCCCTCGAAAGAGGGCTGGCCGGTATTCACCTCGATGATGACCCGATCGCAGATCATGAGAATTTCGGGGATGACGCCGCAGGAGGTGGTGGGAACCAGGCCGCCGTCCTCGGTAATGGCGGAGACTTCGATGATGGCGAGGTCCAGCTTGCCGGACTCACTGTCCTTGGTGTAGAAGCCGTAGCCAGGTCCTGGGCAAAGAGGGAAAGGTGCTTGTCACCCATCCTGATGCGGCCTTCGTTGATGCCGGCGGCGATGTTCTTGCCGGTCTGGTACGGCCAGCGGCGATCGATCATGTCGAGGGTGGCCCAGCGGTCTTCGGTTTCGGCCCCGACGGAGGCACCGATGAAGAGGTTGAACTTCCACTTGCCCTGCAGGTTGTTCTTCTCAACGTGGTCTGCCAGCGCGATGGGCACTGCCTTGGGGTAACCGGCAGGGGTGAAGCCGGACCAGCCCAGGTTCATGCCCGGCTTGAAGAACTGGATGGTTTCCTCGGCCGACATGACCTTGTTGAGCAGTGACTTGCAACGTACGCGGTCCTGCAGTGTGCCGTACTCTGACATTTCTTACCTCCGTTCTGTTTTGTTGTTTACAGCGACGTCTGTAGCTTAAGGAAACAGCGCTGTTGCCCCATTTGCCATAACATCAACGCTACTGAACACTTTACCGTCTACCCAAAAGTAGAACCGGATTCTACTCAAGTGAATTTCTTTAGTCAAGCTAAAAAGTCATTAATGATTCATGGAGTAGCTTTACGCACACCAGATGATTGGAGCGATCAAGGTGAAGGACGGAATTGCCCTAAGACCAGAGTGCGTTGCGATCAAGACTGAGGCGCCGGATACATTCGGAGAGATCTTCCGGGGCCTGTTCGCTGCCCGGCACAGATCGACGGCGGTGCCGTCCACGGCGAGGATACGACTGGTACAGTCGGCTGGGAAACCAACGCACAGAGAGATAGCCGCAAGCGAATATGGCGAATGAACTTTGAACGCACCAGAACATTGCGGGCCGGAAAGTTTCTGATAGACTTTGCAAGCGGTCGCTCACTTGCAAGCATGGCTTACCTGCCTGAAAAAAACGGCGTGAGACTCCGGAAAAGCACGGCAACGGCAACGAGCAAAGGCTGCTCCTTGATGGTATCGGGCAGAAAGGAGCAAACGGCGTCACCACCACGGCGTTGCCCTGTTGCAATCCCCGCGGCTTGTCGCAGCCCATTGAGACACCCTTGACGTGCCGATGATCGACAGCGCTGGCGCAGAAAGAGGCCAGGATGCCGAGGGATACGCGGCCCGCGATCATGCGACATGAGGGAACATGCCCGCTAAAGGAGAGGCTCGGTATGACAAAGAAGACTGCCTTCTGGATATTCCTGGTAGGTACACTTTCATCGGCAATTCTTTTTCTCGGCCTGACAGTGGACACCCATCGCCAGGTGGCCGCCCTGTCCCATGCCGACAAACTCTCGGAAAACGTGATTGCGGGCAAGCGGGTTTTTGAAAAGTACAACTGTAACGACTGTCACACCATCCTTGGCTTCGGCGGTTACTACGCGCCCGATCTGACCAAGGTTGTGCAGAGGGTCGGAGCGGACGGTATCCGCTACCGGGTCGGGAGCCCGGAGCAGGCCTTTGCCAGATCGGTGCGGAAAATGCCCCAACAGCATGTTTCCGCCCAGGAGATCGAGAGCCTGGTGGCCTTTTTTTCCTGGGTCGGTGAGATCGACAATGGCGACTGGCCCCCCCAGGACAGCAAGCAGCACCTCTCCCGCAGTGAACAGCGCCTGGCGCTCGGTGCGACGGTCTCTCCCGGAGCAGCGGTTTTTCAGACCAGGGGGTGCATGAACTGCCATTCCCTGCACGGGACCGGCGGCACATTCGGCCCGGCGCTGGATACCATCGGCCGCAGACTGACGGTGGAGCAGATCGAGCACTATGTCCGCGCCCCCAAAAGCGTAAACCCCGACGCAAAAATGCCGCCGCAGACCGATCTCTCCGATCGGGAACTGGAAGAGTTGGCGGATTTCCTGGGTAACCTGAAATAGGAGGAGGCCGTCATGGTGTACAAATCGCAGAGAATCGCCAACTGGTATTTCACCATCGCCCTGCTCCTCTTTGTCCTTCAAGTGATCATGGGGCTCTGGCTCATTTCCAACTACGTCTTCACCATCCCGCAGTCGATTGTCGATGTTTTCCCCTTTGCCACTGCCAGGGCCATGCACACCAATCTCCTGGTGCTCTGGATGCTGCTCGGCTTCATGGGGGGTACCTACTACATCGTGCCGGAGGAAACCGGTTCCGAGATCTGGTCGCCGGGGCTGGCCTGGTTTCAGTTAGTGGCGCTGGTGGCAACCGGTGTGGTCGCCCTGGTCGGCTTCGCCTTTGGCTGGATCCAGGGGAGGCCGCTGCTGGAGATACCCCGGCCTCTCGACATAGTCGTGGTCATCGGCGCACTGGTGTTCCTTTTCAACGTCGGCATGACCATGTTCCTGGCCCGGCGCTGGACCGCCATCCAGGGTACTCTCCTGGGCGGGCTTGTCTTCCTGGCGCTGCTCTACCTGTTCGGCATCCCCTTTTACAGCAACGAGGTGATCGACTGGTACTACTGGTGGTGGGTGATCCATCTCTGGGTCGAGGGGGCATGGGAGCTGGTGACCGGAGCCATCATGGCGTTCGTCCTGATGCGGCTCACCGGAGTGGACCGCCAGGTGGTGGAAAAATGGCTTTACATTGAGGTCGGGCTCTTCCTCTTCACCGGCATCGCCGGCACCGGCCACCACTACTACTGGATCGGCGCACCAACATACTGGCTCTGGGTCGGCGGCATTTTCTCGGCCCTGGAACCGTTGCCGATCCTGCTCATGGTCATCGACACCATGAACCATGTTCGCCACCGCAAGACGCAGATCGTCAATCCCCATACCTGGACCATTGCCGTGGGGTGCGCGGTTCTGCACCTGATCGGGGCCGGCATCTGGGGCTTTGCCCATACCCTGCCCCAGATCAACTACTACACCCACGGCTCCCAAGTGACGGTTTCCCACGGCCACCTGGCCTTCTTCGGCGCCTACGCGCTTTTGAATCTCATGGTTTTCTACTACGCCATGCCGCGTCTGAAAGGAATCGAGATCTACAAACCGACCCGCGCCAAGCTGGGGTTCTGGACCATGTGCAGCGCCATGATGCTGATGGGGCTCACCTTCGGTATCGCCGGCGTCCTGCAGAGCTACCTGGAACGGGTTCTCGGCATGGGGTACATGACCGCCCAGTCCTACATGTGGCTCTGGATGGCGGTAACGTTAGTGCTGGGGGTCTTCTTTCTGGCTGGCGTGGTGATCACCGTATTCGACCTGCTTTTCCCGAAGGCGGCAGAGCTCTAGTTCGGCTTAGTTCGGTACGTTATTCCAGATCATGCTGCGTGTGCCTGGCTGATGTGTTCCGCAGCCAAGATTTCCACGGGGAAATGGAGCGGATTCACTGCTGTCCCAGAGGATCTGCCTGGTGCCTTCCAGCGCCCGTTTCCCCCTGCGCCGGCTTCAGCTTCCGGCGAGCCTGACGCATTATGCGCCCTCATCGCAATGCTCACCCGAGCCGCTTCCGGAAGCGCAGGGAACTGGTCGTTATCACTACTATCCCCAGCGCGAGGAGGAGGGCCATCTGCGGCCAGAGAATACTGAACCCATTTCCCTTCAGAAAAATCCCGCGGATGATGACGAGGAAATAGCGGAGCGGGTTCAGGTAGGTTCCATACTGGATAACTGTCGGCATGTTCTCGATGGGGAACATGAAGCCAGAGAGAAGAACCGCCGGGATGTAAAAGAGAAAGGTGGCCATGAGCGCCTGCTGCTGGGTTCTGGATATGGTGGAGATGAAGAGTCCCACCCCCAGCACCGACAGGAGGTAAATCGCCGTGGAGAGGACAAGGAGAGGAATCGCCCCCTTGATGGGGATATCGAACCAGAAGACCCCCACCAGCGTAACCAGGAACATGTCGAAGAAGCTGATTATGGCAAAGGGAATGGTCTTCCCAAGTATCAGCTCCACCGGTCTCAACGGCGTAACCATCAACTGTTCCATGGTCCCGATCTCCCGCTCCCGCACCACCGCCATGGCGGTCAGCAGCAAGCAGGTAAGCATGATGATGATGGCGATGACCCCCGGCACGTTGTAGTTCCTGCTCCGCAGGTCCGGATTGTACCAGGCCCTGGTGCGGAGATCGACCCGCGCCGGCTTCACGGCCCCGTGGAGAAAGACCTCCTTTCCCCTCTCCTTGCCGTACCCGGCAATGACCCGGCTGGCGTAGTCCATGGCGACAGTGGCGGTGTTTGAGTCGGTCCCGTCCACGATCACCTGCACGGAGGTGGGAATTCCCCGGGAGAGGTCCCGGGCAAACCCCCGGTTCACCTGGATGGCGGCGAGGACCGTTCCCCGGTCGAGGAGTTCCCGGATCTCTGTGGCAGCGGCAGGGGTGGAGGTGATCGTAAAGTACCCTGACGCCTCCAGCCTGCGGGCAAGCTCACGCGATTCGAACGAGCGGTCCAGGTCATAGTAGGCGGTGGCGATGTTCTTCACGTCGGTGGTAACCGCGTAACCGAACACCAAGAGCTGCATGATGGGGGTGACGAAAATGATCGCCTTCATCCGCCGGTCCCGGAAGACTTGGCTGAACTCCTTGATCACCATCTCTTTGATCCGTTCGAACATCTCAGACGATCCTTTTCTTGAACTTTCGGTTGGCCAGGGCAAACACCACGACGCCGAACAGGGTGAGGATGAGGGTCTCCGTCGCCAGCAGCCCGAGCGTGTTCCCCTTCAGGAATATCCCCTTCAGGACCGAGACGAAATAGCGGGCCGGGATGACCCTTGTCATGTTCTGCAGCGGCAACGGCATGTTGGCGATGGCGTACATGAACCCTGAGAGGAGAAAGGCGGGGAGAAAAGTCACCACCATGGCGATCTGGCTCGCCACGAGTTGGGAGCGGGCGACAACCGAGATCAGGATCCCCAGACTCAAGCCGCCGAAGAGGAAGATGGAGGAGATGAGGGCAAGGAGGAGGAGGCTTCCCCGCAGCGGGACCCCAAAGAGAAAGACCGCCATTGCCACAGAGAGGGCTACGTCGATGAAACCGATGAAGAAATAGGGGACGAGCTTCCCGGCAATCAGCTCCGGGGTCTTCACCGGCGTGGAAATGAGTTGCTCCATGGTTCCCCGCTCCCACTCACGGGCAATGGTAAGGGAGGTGAGAAGCGCCGCGATAACAGCCATGATTACGGCAATGAGACCAGGGATGATGTAGTTCCGCGACTTCAGCTCGGAGTTGTACCAGACCCTGACCCGGGTGTCGATGGGTGGGGTAATGAGCCCCCCCTTGATCCGCTGGCTGAAACGCTCCGTCACCGCTTCGACGTAGCCTAGGGCGATGGTGGCGGTGTTGGAGTCGCTCCCGTCCACGACCGCCTGGAGTTCAGCACGCTTTCCCCGCCGCAGGTTCTCGGAGAAGTCCGCCGGTATCCAGAGCGCCACCTGTCCCCGGCTCATATCGAGGGAGGTGTCGATCCCGCCGTGCCGCTCCACGCTTTCGATGACCGTGAAGTACCCGGACTCACGGAACTGGGCAACCAGCTCCCGGCTGAAGCTGCTTCTGTCCATATCGTAGACTACGGTCCGCAGGTTGTTCACGTCCATGGTGATGGCGTAACCGAAGATAAGGAGGAGGATCACCGGCATGAGGAACGCCATGGCAAGGCTCAATGGGTCGCGCAGGACCTGGATCAGCTCTTTTTTCGCGATTGCGCGGACGCGGGATAGTTTCATGTCAGGAAACCTCAATGAGTGCGACAAAAACGTCCTCCAGGGACGGGACGATCCGCTCGATCCGTTCTACCCGTATCCCCGCCCCCTCGAGGAGCCCTTTAATCCGCGGGATTGCCTCCTCCGCATCCTCCACGGTGGCATGGAGGACGCTGCCAAAGATGGCTGTCTCAATCCCGTGCCGGTAAAGGGTTTCCATCCCCTCAACCAGCCGGCTGGCCTCTATCTCCAGAACGTCCCGCGTCATGAACTCCTGCTTCAGCTCGCCGGGCATCCCCTGGGCCACGATCCTCCCGCGGTAGATGAGGGCGAGCCGGTCGCAGTACTCTGCCTCGTCCATGTAGTGGGTAGTAACGAAGATCGTTTTCCCCTCCCGTGCCATGGTGTAGATGAGCCGCCAGAAATTGCGGCGCGAGATGGGGTCCACCCCGGAAGTCGGCTCGTCGAGAAAGATGATGGAAGGCTCGTGGAGGATGGCGCAGCCGAGCGCCAGCCTCTGCTTGAACCCGCCGGAGAGGGTCCGCGTCAGGGCGCCCCGCTTATCGGCGATCCCCGCCATCTCCAGGACCCACTCCTTCCGCTCCTGCTTCTTCTCTCTCGGCACACGGTAGATGCCGCTGAAGAAGTTGATGTTCTCCTCCACGGTGAGGTCTTCGTAAAGGGAAAACTTTTGCGACATGTAGCCAATGGTCTTCTTGATCTCCTCCGCCTCGGTCATGATGTCAAAGCCGCCAACCCGCCCTTTCCCGGCGGAGGGGGCGAGAAGACCGCAAAGCATCTTGATGGTGGTGGACTTGCCTGCCCCGTTGGGGCCCAGAAAGCCGAAGATTTCCCCCTTCGCGATGCTGAGGCTTATCCGGTCCACTGCGGTAAAGTCGCCGAAAACACGGGTCAACCCCTCGAACGCCACTGCGGTGCCGCTTTCGTTCATTTCCCCTCCACCATGGCGATGAAGACGTCCTCCAGGGAAGGAAGGATTGCCCGCTGCTCCCGCACCTCGATCCCTTCGCCCTTCAGCTTCCCAAGGACCCGCCCCGCGACTTCGCTCCGCTCCAGGGCGACGTGGAGCCTGTCACCGTAGATGCTCACGCTTCGCACCCCGTCGACCCCCCTTACGATCTCCTCCGCCTGCCGCGCCCCGGCGGTCCAGAGCTCCACCATGGGAATGCCGAGTGACCCCTTGATTCTGGCGGGGACGTCATCGACGAGGATACTCCCCCGGTGCATGAGGCCGACCCGCGTACAGCGCTCCGCCTCGTCCAGGTAGGCGGTGGAGACGAAGATGGTGATCCCGTCCTTGAGTAGGTCGTAGAGAATCCGCCAGAAGTCGCGGCGCGAGACCGGATCGACCCCGTTGGTCGGCTCGTCGAGGAAGAGGACTTCCGGGGTATGGATGAGGGCGCAGGCGAGCCCCAGCTTCTGCTTCATCCCGCCGGAGAGTTTCCCGGCGAGCCTCCCTTGAAGGGGGTGAGGTTGGAAAATCCCAGAAGTCGTTCGATCCGCGCGGGCCGCTCCTTCTGGGGCACATCGTAGAGATCGGCGTAGAAGACGATGTTCTCCATGACGGTGAGGTCTTCGTAGAGGCCGAAGCGCTGGGACATGTAGCCGATCCGCTCCTTGATCCGTTCCCCTTCCTTCAGGATCGAGTGCCCCGCCACCCATGCATTTCCGGAGGTTGGTTCCATGATCGCGGTCAAGAGGCGCATGGTAGTCGTTTTCCCGGCGCCATCAGGCCCGACGAGTCCGAAAAGCTCCCCCTTTTTGATCTCCAGGGAGAGGCCGTCGACCGCCGTAGTCTCACCGAATGTCCTGGTGAGTGCGTCCGTTTTTATGGCCAAGGCATCACTGTTATCCATTGTTCAACCTCTACCTCAGCCTGATCCTCACGTCCGCGGGCATCCCCGGCTTCAACTCCTGGTTCGGGTTGTCCACGTTCACCTTGATGCCGAAGACGAGCTTTACCCGCTCCTCCTGGGTCTGCACATTCTTCGGGGTGAACTCCGCCTCCGGAGAGATGTAGGTCACCACCCCCTCAAACGTCTTCCCCGGATAGGTGTCGACCGTCACCTCCGCCTTCTGGCCAAGCTTGACCAGCCCCAGCTTGTCCTCCTTCACGTAGATCTTCACCCAGGGATGCTCCAGGTCGCCAACGGTGAAGATGGGGGTCCCGGCGGTAACGGTTTCGCCCCCCTCCACGTTTTTCCTGAGGACAACCCCTTTCACCGGCGTTTTCAGCTCCATGTCCGCCAGTTGCTCCCGATAGACCGCGAGCTGCGCCTTGGCCTGCCGCACCTGGCTTCTGCACCCCGTATCGTCTCCAGGCGCGGCCCTTCCCTCACCAAGCTCTCGTTTTGCAGCGCATGGTCGTGCTGCGCCGTGGCCACCTCGAAGGCACGCTTGGCGGCGTCCCGCTGCTGGCCGGAGATGGCGCCGTTTCCAAAGAGCATCTCGGCCCGCTCGAAGTCCTTTTGCGCTTTTTCCAAGTCGGCGGAGGCAGAGGCGGTCATTGCCCGGGCCCCACGTTTTTCCTGGGGGCGGGAACCTTGCCTGAGCTCAAGAAGCCTGGCGCTGGTGGAGTCGATTACCGCCTGTTGCGCTTCCATCTGGCGCAGAAGTTCCGAGCGGTCCAGGGTTGCCACTGTCTCCCCTGCCGCCACGTTCCTTCCCTCGTCGGTCAGAAGCCTTTCCACCCTGCCGGGGGCCTTGAAACCGAGGTCCACCTCGGTCACCTCCACATTCCCCGAGCTGACCAGGGAGCCGGCATCGTCCTTTTCCCCCCGGAGCGTCAGAAATGCGGTAATGCCCGCAATGACGGCCACCAGGCCAAGGATTATCGCTTTCCTCTTCATCGTGAAGCCACCTCCCCGTTTATGTCGCTTCCCAGCGCCTTGTCCAGAGCTGCCTTTGCCGTCACGAGGTCGTAAGAGGCCTGGTGGCGATCAGTCTGGGCCCGCAGCAGCGCAGTCTGGGCGTCGATCACGTCACTGGTCGTCCCGGCGCCGGTTTCATACTTCAACTGCTCCACCCGCAGGTTCTCCTCTGCCAGGGAGATCGCCTCCTTGGCCACGGAAAGCCTCTTCTCCGCATCGGTTACGGCGAGATACGCCTCTTTGACCTCCCGGACGATCAGAAGTCGCACAGCGCGGAGCTCTTCGCTGGACCGTTCCAGCTCCACAGTGCCCCTGTTGATCTCAGCCCGCGTTATTCCGCCGTCAAAGAGGGGATAGGAAAGCCGCAGGCCAATGTTCCAGTTCTCCTTGAAAGAGAAGGCGTCCCCTCCCTTTTCCCCGTATTCCCCCGCCACATCCACGGAGGGGAGGCGTTTCCCCTTGACCTGATCGAGCCGTGCCTGGAAGAGCTCCGTCCGCGCCTTCACCTTAAGGTAGTCGGGACGCTGCCGCAGGGCGGCCTTGAGCCCCTCGTCTTCACCCGGATACTCCTTGTCGGGCGGAAGGTCGGCGGTCACGGTGAATTGCGGGAAGGTTTCGTCCACCCCCATGAGCGACCGGATGAGCTCTTGGGCAGCGGCAATGGCGTTCTGCGTCGCCAGCACCTGCTGGCGGGCATGGGCGAGTTCCACATCGGTCTTCATGAGGTCCACCTGCGCCGCCGTGCCTGCCTTGACAAACTGCTCAGTGACCCGCCGGTGCTCTTCGAGTTGCCGCACATTCTGCCCGAGGGCATTGAGAAGAGCCTCCAGCTCCAGAATCTTGCAATAGACACTCGTCAGATTGAAAACCAACTCCTGCCTCTCCTGGTGCCAGGACCGTTCTGCTATCAATCTGTTTATCTCGGCGATCTCTACGTTTTTCACCAGACGCCCGCCCCGGTAGATGGGGATTTTCAGGGTTACTTCCGCGTTGTAAACGTCTTTGTCAAAGGGGGGAAAACCGCTACCTCCTGCTACTGGCGCGCCTGAAATGGGACGTAGTGGGGCGGCATAGCGATAACGGGTCACACCCGCTCCCAGGTCGATCTTTGGCCACCGCTCTCCTTTTGCTGCCTTGATCCCGTAGCTTGCCGCCTCCACATCCTTGCCCAGAGCAATAAGCCTGGGTTCATTCTTCAGTGCGAATTCGATCACCTGGACAAGGGAATAGGAAGGAGCACCGCCTTGGGCAAAAGCCCCTGCCGGCAGCAGAATCATCCAGAACAAAATCGCCATCTTTTTCATGCGCATCTCCTCGACAACATCCCTGAACAACCTTCAAAGGCGAGGGACAGTCAGCACCCCTCCGCAAAAGTGAGCACTCACTTTCTATAGAGCAAAAAAAATACTCTGACATGATCTCACGTGCTGTGGGTTATGAGCTTTGCAAAGGTCCCCCAGAGGCTTTCCGCCTCATCAGTCAGTTTTGGAGAAAAGTTATTCATCACCCATCGTATGGCGGTAAAATTGATCGTGCCAATGAACATGCTGGCAACGGCATGCGCATCCATTTCCCTGTTGATTGCACCCGCCTCTTGCCCCCTTTCGATGATGGCGCGGATCCCATGGGAATAATTCATGAGATTGTTCCTGACCTTTGTCCTGAGGCCCTCGTTCAACACCAGGACCTCTTCAGAAAAGATGGTGCGGGGAATGCCGACGTGCTCTTCGATGTACGCGAGATGACGCCTGAAGATTTCTTCCAGCTTTTTTACCGGATCATCCACAGTTGCAGCGACTTCGAGGATTGACGCCAAGTCCCTCCCGATCTTATCGATTACCGACCCGATGATATCTTCCTTACCCTTGAAGTGCCGGTAAAGGTTCCCTTCGGAAATACCGACCACAGAAGCGATCTCCGCCGTTGTCGAACCGGCTATTCCCTTTTTCCCGATAACCTGCAAAGCTGCGTCGGTTATCTGCTGCTGCCTTACCTCGGTACTCTCTCTCCTTCTTACAGCCATGCCGTTTCCTTCCCCATCTTGCAAGTGAGCACTCACTTATACCGCCACTCTAGTGCAGCAATAAAAGGATTTCTTTGATGTAAGTCAATTTTTACGGGAATCATCTGGCTCAAAAGAATGACAGCCATCATGTCCACCCTCCGTGCCCCGGAAAAGAGATGAGGGGCTCCAGACCCGTGCGCAGATCAAAACGTCTTACGATCCAAGCTCCTGTACTGGATCGCCTCGGCGATGTGCTGCTCGCGGATCGACTCCGTCCCTTCTAGGTCGGCGATTGTTCTCGCCACCTTAAGAATCCGCGTGTAAGCCCGGGCGGAGAAGCCGAGCTTTTCCGTCACCACTTCAAGGAGCCGGTGACCGCCGGCGTCCGGCTCGCAGAACTTCCTGATCTGACGCGGCGCCATGTGGGCGTTGCAATGGACCTTGGTCCCCTTGAAGCGCTCCAGTTGAATCTCCCGCGCCCGCTCCACCCTCGTGACGATCTCCGCTGAACTCTCTCCCTCGGCCCGGTCAGCCAGGTCGCGATACCTGACTGCCGGCACCTCGATGTGGATGTCGATCCGGTCGAGAAGGGGACCGGAAATCCTTGAACGATATTGATGAACCTCCCGGGGAGTACAGGTGCAACCAGTTGAATTTTCGCCGCGCTGACCGCACTTGCAGGGGTGTGTGCACCTTTTCCTACTTTTCGCTCTCCCGCCGCCATACCTTCTCAATCGCTATTCCTATGCAAAAACAACCACTTCCCGGTTACCCCGAACATCCCCTCACCATCGGCGAACACATTCGCAAAAAACGGATGGATCTCAGCTTACTCCAGAGAGAGGTAGCCGAGATCATCGGAGTCACCGAATCCTCCATCTGGAACTGGGAGCATGGTGTCGAACCGGAACTGCAATATAACCCAAAAATCATTAATTTTCTAGGGTATGTTCCGTTTGACTGCACGGACGATACCCTTGGTCGGCTTGCCTGGTACAAGCGGGTACAAGGAATGAGTCTTGAACGGTTGGGAGAAGCGATGGGGCGCGATCCGGAACAGCTCTCAGACTGGTTGAGTGGGCGGCACAAGCCGTTCCGGAAGAGTTTGGATAAGATAGAGCAGTTTCTTGAGGCGTCTGTGAGAAAGAGGAATGATGGTCCAGGCTGTTCATGAAAGCTGGCTATTCACTAATCTTGAACAAGCAAATTTATTGAACAACCCAACCATGGTGCTGTGCTGCAAAATGAGCGTTCTCCTCCCCTTGAAAATTGACCATGACGTAATTAAATTTGATAACGAGAATACAATCAGTGGCTTAAGCCCGAGAAAGGAGGAAGAATTATGGACATCAACAAACTTGCACCGTGGAACTGGTTCAGGAAGGAACAGGAGCAAGAAGGGAAGTCGCTTCCGGTAGCACGGTCTGTGGCGCCCAGCTTCGAGGGGAGCCCTTTGTTGCAATTGCATCGGGAGATCGACCGGCTCTTCGACGACGTTTTTCGCGACTTTCCCTTCTCCTCAAGAGGGCTGGGTCGTTCTCTAGCGCCCCTGGCACCCTCGGCATGGCTCAAGCCGACCATGGACATCGCCGCTAACGACAAGGAGTATACATTGTCGGTGGAACTGCCGGGTGTGGAGGAAAATGACATCCAGCTTGAGATTGAGGGTGACACGTTGAAAATCCGGGGCGAAAAGAGGCAGGAGAAAGAGGAGAACGAGAAAGACTTCTACCGGGTCGAACGATCCTACGGCTCGTTCCAGCGGACGCTTTCCCTTCCCGAAGACGCCGATCAGGACAACATAGGGGCGAAGTTCAACAAGGGGGTGCTGACTGTGAGCATCCCCCGAAAGGCATCAGCAAGAACCGAGGCGAAACGGATTCCCATCAAATCCTGAAATAGACACAGGTCAATGTGCCAAAACCGGTCCGTGAACACGCGAGTTCCCGGAATCAGAGACTCATTTGGAAAGGAGGTATTTCACATGGCAAGTTGGGACGTTTTCAAGGAACTGGATAATCTGAGAAGGGAAATCGATGAAGCGTTCCGTGGCGTCGGCTTTAACCGGCCGTTTGGACCGACATTCCTTTCGCCGGTAACAAGCCGTCGTTTCCCGCTGGTCAACTTCAGCGAGGATGAGGGGCATGTCTATATCGAGGCCCTGGTTCCCGGCGTTGATCCGAAGGATGTCGATCTGACAGTGCTACGGAACACGGTCACTATCAGCGGGGAACGTAAGCCGTTCGTCGAGAAGGAAGGACAGATAGTTCATCGCTCTGAACTCGGCTCCGGCAAATTCTCCCGCACTCTTGAACTGCCGGTCGACATCGATCCCGACAAGATCACGGCCCAGTGCAAGGACGGCATCATGCAGGTCACCTTGGCCAAGGCCGAACATGCCAAACCGAAAAAAATCGATATCAAATTGGCGTAACATTGGATTCTCGGGGAAAGGAGGTAATCAATCATGGCAGTCAACAGTCTTACGGAAAGAAACGACGAACGGAATGTGCAGACCCGTGAAGAGACCCGCTCCAACGAACGCTATATCCGCCCGGCAGTGAACATCATCGAGGACGAGGAAGGTCTGGTCCTCACCGCCGACATCCCGGGCGCCACAAAGGAAACCCTCGATGTCAACGTCGAAAAAGGCATTCTGACCATCAGCGCACCGGCACAGCATACGGTGCCCGGAACCTCGTCCTATCGGGAATTTGAACTGGCAAACTACTATCGTCAGTTTTCTATCCCCGAGAGCCTCGATCACGAAAAGGCCAAAGCCGACTACATGAACGGCATCCTGACCCTGCGGATACCGAAGGCCGAAGCCGCCAAGCCGAAGCGGATCGCCGTTCAGGTCGGCTGAAAGAGGAGTCTGATTGGGAAGTCAAGTGTCGTGCGAAATCAGTGAGAAGTCAATCGCGGCGGACCCAAGAACGGGGTCCTGACCATCCGGCTACCCAAACCGGAGAAAGGACGGCATGCCCGCAACCGGGTGCCGGTATCCTGAAACAGGAAGGATGTCTTGAGGGCCGCTTGATGCGGCCCTCACTGGTTCTATGGGAAAAGTCCCTTATTCTTTCTTGCAGACACGGAGGAAGGATAGATGAAGCGTATGAGCGTCAACCCCGTTTCGATAGTTCAGGAGTATATGAACGAGTTGCGTAGCCAATACAGAACCACTGATGACCCGCAGCAAAAGGATGTCCTGGGGAGGAGACTCAGGAACCTTCAGAATGTACGGCAGTTTCTATCCGCAACACAGAGCAGCACGAGCCCTGTAAGGAATGACACCATCACACAAGAAAGGAGCAAACGGCATGCATTACTTCATCAAAGACAATAAGCTGCATCGCTATCCTGTACCTAAGCGCTGTGGCGTACAGTTTCAGAAGGAAGTCCTGCGGGACACGATCCCTCACCATGTTGAACAATGCATCTATTGTATGCGTCGCTGGCCGGAAGATGACAAAGAATGATGGTTTCAGGCGAGAGAGAAAATAATGGCCACGTATCAGGATTACTATGCCATCCTTGGTGTGAGCAAAACGGCAACCCAGGAAGAGGTCCAGCGGGCCTACCGCAAGCTGGCCCGCAAGTACCATCCCGACATCAACAAAGAAAGCACCGCCGAGGAAAAATTTAAACAGATCAACGAAGCCTATGAGGTACTGGGCGACCCGGAAAAACGGTCCAAGTACGATCAGTTCGGCAGCGGCTGGGATGGGCAGTTTGCCAATCAGGGGCATCAGGGCGGCGACAATGTCCAGTTCCACTTCTCCAATGCCGACCCGGGCCAATTCAGTGATTTCTTCCAGAACCTGTTTGGTGGCAGGTGGAGCTTTGGCGAAGAGGCTGAATTCCGGGGCGGTGGCACCAGGAGGCGGCGAGGCCGTGACCATGAGACCAGCATAACCATTACGCTGGCCGATGCCTATCATGGTGCCCGGAAAAGCATTGAACTGGAGAAGGTCGAGGCCGATAGCAGCGGCAGACCGACCAGGACCAGGCGCAGCTATGACGTCACCATTCCTCCCGGCGTGACTGACGGCTCACTGATCCGCCTTGCCGGGCAAGGCGGCAGCGGTAGCGGCGGCGGGGATTCCGGTGACCTGTTCCTGCGTGTCAGTATCCTTCCCGACAGCCGCTTCACTCTGAACGGCCATGACCTGGCCACGGCGGTCGATATCACCCCCTGGGAGGCAGCCCTGGGGGCCAAGGTTCTGGTGCCGACTATTGATGGCCGGATCAATCTCACTGTGCCGGCCGGTACCCAGAGCGGCCAGGCTTTGCGGGTACGCGGCAAGGGGATGCCGGTTGCCCGGGGCCGCCATGGAGACCTGCTGGTGAATCTGCGTATTGTGGTGCCGAAACACCTCTCGGCGAGGGAACGGCATCTCTTCGAGGAATTGGCAAAAGAATCGCGATTCGATCCGCGTGCGTGACCGAGGGACAGTTATGGCCGCTCAACAGTATGAAATAATCATCAGCAGAAAGCATGAACTGGTCTCAGTGCCGGGCATCACCATCCATGAATTGAGCCGGCTGTGCGAGTGCAACCTTTCGGTGGCGAAGCGGCTCTTTTCGATCGGTCTCATCGAGCCGCTGTCGGCAGGGACAACGCCTCTATTCGATCGGAGTGCCGTAGTCAGGGCCAGGAAGGCCCTGCGCCTGAAACGGGATCTTCGCCTCAACTTCGATGCCATGGCCCTGGTGATGGAACTGCTGGACCGTATTGACGAGCTGGAACGGAGATTCTGAAGAATACGTGGGGGCTGGATGTGCTGACCGAACGAAACAGGCTGCAATCATTGTTACACAGAACAACTGAGGGGCTCAGGAAAGCAAAGCCATATAACCTATTCGAGCACCTGATCGCCAATATATTGGTGCTGCTCATATCGTTCATCGTGGTTGTCGCCTTGTACAAGCTGGGTGAAGATGTTCTCAGCCTGCTGGTGAGCAAGGCATTCGATCCGCTGAAACATGAAACCTTCCAGACGGTGTTCGGTGGGATCATGACACTGCTTATTGCGATGGAGTTCAAGCACTCCATTTTGGTCGTTACCAAGCGGCAGCAGAACATCATTCAGGTTAAAACCGTCATTCTGGTGTCGATGCTTGCCTTGGCCCGTAAATTCATTATCCTGGATATCCATACCATTGAAGCGGCCAAGATCGCGGCACTGGCTCTGGCACTCGTTGCTCTGGGGGGCGTGTACTGGCTGATGCGGGAACGGGACGCCTGGAACATGGAACATGGCCGGCAAGAAGAAGGATAGCCTTACCTGTTGCATGATCGGAGTACCACATGCCTCAGTATTCGCCAAGTGACCCGTTCCTGCGCCGCCTGCGCTGGCTGACCATCGCGGTCATCACGGTACTGTTCGCCTGGCATGCCCTGTCGTGGGCGGACCGGGCGTTCCAGAAAGAATCGGCAACACCGCGGGCGGTAACCGCCCGGGGCGATCTGGCCGCTGATGAAAAATCGACCATAGAACTGTTCGAACGCTCCCGCGATTCGGTTGTGTATATTTCAACATCGGAACGGGTCATGGACTTCTGGAGCCGCAATATCTTCACCATCCCCCGTGGTACCGGATCCGGGTTCATCTGGGATGACAAGGGACATGTGGTCACCAATTACCATGTCATCGAAGGGGCTTCGGAAGCGCGGATCAGATTGTCGGACGGCAAGGAGTACAAGGCCAGTTTGGTCGGCGCCAGCCCCATACACGATCTGGCGGTGCTTAAGATCGGCACCGGCTTCAAAGGGCATTCGCTGCCGCTGGGCACCTCGCACAACCTGAAAGTGGGGCAAAAGGTCTTTGCTATAGGCAACCCGTTCGGCCTCGACTGGACTCTGACCAGCGGTATCGTCTCGGCCCTGGACCGCTCCCTGAAAGGGGACTCCGGCAGCGTTATCGAACATCTGATCCAGACCGACGCCGCCATCAATCCCGGCAACTCCGGCGGGCCGCTGCTCGATTCCGCCGGTCGGCTCATCGGCATCAACACGGCCATCTACAGCCCATCGGGAGCGTCCGCAGGGGTCGGCTTTGCGGTGCCGGTTGATACCGTTAATCGGGTCATTCCGCAACTGATTGGTCGTGGCAAGTATATACGCCCATCTTTGGGCATTGAGATTGATCAGGATATTAATGAAATAATTACAGCAGAGCTTGGGGTCAAAGGAGTAGCGATACTCAAGGTCCGTCCCAACTCGCCTGCTGCAAGGGCAGGTCTTAAAGGGATTACCGTGAATCGGGATCGCTCGTACTCGCCAGGAGATATCATAACCGCCGTACAAGGGAAACAGGTCGATTCGATAGCAAAATTATTGGCCAGACTGGATGACTTTCAGGTCGGTCAGGCTGTGAATCTGATGATTAACCGCAACGGAGACCAACGGGAAGTTGCCGTAACTCTGTCATCTGAAGAGCTATGAAAAACTATAGCCGAAACACCAAGATTCTAATTTTACTGACAGCTTTAGGTGCTGTAATCCTGATATCATTCTTGAGTTACTTTACCGGCGATTTTTCTCTTGAAGTGGCTTATGCTTTAGCGATTCTGCTGCCATCCTGGTATGCTGGCCGCTTGCAGGGTTTGGCGGTAACTGCGGTCGCAGGAGTTGGCATTGTTTTGTCATCTCATTATTTCAATGCCGAAAATACGACTATTCACTATGTCAATATGGTGCTTGAAGTTGTTGTCCTGTTGACTATCAGCCTTTTGACTTCAGCACTGCGTGAACGTCATCTACAGGCCGAGTTCATGGCTTCTTACGATTCCTTGACCGGGGTCAGCAACAGGAACAGTTTTTTCCTGTTGGCAGATCAGGTAATACACGAGGCGAAAAGATACCGCCGGCCTTTCTCTCTGGCATTTATCGATTTGGATAATTTCAAGCAGGTAAATGACCGCAATGGGCATCTGGAGGGGGATAAAGCGCTTAAGACCGTTGCTGAAATCATTAGATCAAGTCTTCGGCAGACCGATGTCGTAGCCAGGTTCGGAGGCGACGAGTTTGTCGTGCTGCTACCCGAAACCGATCATTTTATGGCGGAGTCGGCGTTAAAAAAGTTGCAAGCCAGGCTGCTTGGCGCGATGCAGGATAACAATTGGCCGATAACTTTCAGCATCGGGGCGGTGGCATGCAACAGCTTCCAGTTCAGCATTGACGAGTTGCTGCAGTTGGCCGACAGATACCTGTACAGCGTGAAGTCGTTGAATAAGAATGATATTCGGATTGAAAAAGTCTAGCGAACTGCCCCAATAGTCCCAAGAGAGGAGGCTGACAACATGGCGACACACAAGATTATATGGACGGAAATTGATGAAGCACCCGCACTGGCAACATACTCGTTGCTCCCTATCGTTCAGGCGTTCACCAAGGGGACCGGCGTGGAGGTTGAAACAAGGAATATCTCACTTGCTGGCAGGATTATTGCCAATTTTCCCGAGAACCTGATGGAAGCCCAAAGGATTCCCGATCATCTTGCCCAGTTGGGTGAGCTTACCCAGAGCCCGGAAGCTAATATCATCAAGCTCCCCAATATCAGCGCTTCTGTTCCTCAATTGAAAGAGGCCATAAAAGAACTTCAGAACCAAGGGTACAATGTCCCCGATTACCCCGAGGATCCCAAGACAGACGCCGAGAAGAAGATCAAGGAGAGGTATGCCAAGGTGCTGGGAAGCGCCGTCAACCCTGTGCTGCGCGAGGGTAACTCCGACCGTCGAGCTCCGCTGTCGGTTAAGAACTTTTCCAAGAAGAATCCGCACAAACTTGCACACTGGAGCCCTGATTCCAGTGCACATGTTGCTCATATGGCCGGAGGCGACTTTTATGGCAACGAAAAGTCCATAACCGCCGACGACGCATTCGAGTTCAGGATCGAGTTGGTTAGCAAGGACGGCAAGACCACCGTACTGAAGGACAAGTTGAAGGCGGAGAAGGGCGAAATCCTTGACGGCACCTTCATGAGCAAAAAGGCGCTTCGCAAGTTCTTTACTGAACAGATTGAGCATGCCAAAAGACAGGATCTGCTCCTCTCCCTGCACCTCAAGGCCACCATGATGAAGGTCTCCGACCCGATCATATTCGGTCATGCCGTATCCATCTTTTTCAAAGACGTGTTTGAGAAGCATGCTACAACCTTCAAGGAACTTGGCGTCAATCCCAACATGGGGCTCGGCGACCTCTACAAAAAAATCCAGACCCTGCCGGAAGCAAAGCGTGCCGAGATCGAAGCCGACATTCGGTCAGAGTACACCAAGCGCCCGAGGCTGGCCATGGTTGATTCCGACAAGGGTATTACCAACCTGCATGTGCCCAGCGACGTCATCGTTGACGCCTCCATGCCGGTAGTTGTGCGTGACGGGGGCAAGATGTGGGGGCCGGACGGTCAACTCCATGATACTAAGGCAATGATTCCGGACCGATGCTACGCCACGATTTACAAGGAGGTAATCGAGGACTGCAAGAAACATGGCGCCTTCGATCCTGCTACCATGGGCTCCGTCCCCAACGTTGGCCTCATGGCTCAGAAGGCCGAAGAGTACGGCTCCCATCCGACCACCTTTGAAATCCCATACGACGGAATCGTTCGCGTGGTGGACGCCAACGGCAGGATACTGATGGAGCACCAGGTGGAGGAAGGCGATATCTGGCGCATGTCCCGAGTGAAGGATATCCCGATCCAGGATTGGGTCAAGCTTGCCGTAAACCGCGCCCGGGCCACCGGCGCTCCGGCCGTCTTCTGGCTGGACAGGAACCGGGCCCACGACCTCCAGGTTATTGCCAAGGTAGAGACATACCTGAAAGATCACGACACAACCGGCCTTGAAATCAAGATCTTGCCTCCGGTTGAGGCCATGCGTTATTCGCTGGAGCGGATCCGCAGAGGGCTGGATACCATCTCGGTCACCGGCAACGTTCTCCGGGACTACCTGACCGACCTCTTCCCTATCCTCGAGCTGGGGACCAGCGCCAAGATGCTCTCCATCGTGCCACTGCTGGCGGGCGGCGGTCTGTTTGAGACCGGCGCGGGAGGTTCTGCCCCTAAGCATGTTCAGCAGTTTGTCAAGGAAGGCTATCTGCGTTGGGATTCCCTTGGAGAGTTCTCGGCCCTTGCAGCATCCCTGGAACATCTGGGCACCACCTTCAAGAACGACAAGGCCCTGGTCCTCGCCGAGACACTCGATCAGGCCATCGCCAAGTTCCTTGACGCCAACAAGTCGCCTGCCCGCAAGGTGGGGCAGATCGACAACCGCGGCAGCCATTTCTACCTCGCCATGTACTGGGCACAGGCACTGTCAGAACAGAACAAGGACAGGGAGCTTCAGGTCCGCTTTACCAACGTAGCACGGCAATTTGAAAATTACGAATCCTTCATTAATGAGGAACTGCTCGGTGCCCAGGGAAAACCCGTTGACATGGGAGGGTACTATCACCCCGACAAGGTAAAAACAGCCAAGGCCATGCGTCCAAGTGGTACCTTGAATGCTATTGTCGGCAACATGATGATATTCAGTTAGATGCCTCAAGAGTGGGACGGCACATAGTGCACCGTCCCACGACTTTAGATATATGTTTGAATGAAAAGCTCTCAAGGAATTTTACAGGAGGTGGCTCTATGGTCAAGTTCTACGATCCTAAGGACGCAGCCGATCTGGCCAGGATTGAGGAGATGCTGCAGAGGGCTGGGATCGAGTATTCCCTGGCTTGTGAGCCGGAAAAGGGAATCGGCCCGCTACAAGTGCAAGTGGCTGAGGAAGATCTCCCCGCCGCTGAACAGCTCCTACTGGAGAACGAGAACGCCTGATTTTCATGGGTGCGGCTCCCGATACTTGCAATGATGGGAATAGGCCAGAGCGGAGAAGCCGAGCTTCTCTGTCACCACTTCCAACAAACGATGCCCTCTTGCATCCGGCTCGCAGAACTTCCGAATCCGGCGCGACGTCATGTGGCGCCACAGTGGACTTTATTTACGAGGTGCCTCTATCTATGCCAAAAATAGAGGCGCCAACAGTGAAATGCTCGGTTTGGAAGGGTGAATTCGTCCGAGTTCGGCCTTAATCTCTTGCCGTTCGCCAGACTCTGTTCCTACTTCTTCTTGACTTCGAGGAGTTCTACCTCGAAATTGAGCGTTGATCCCGGAAGAATGAGTTCACCAGCACCGGCATCGCCGTAGGCGAGCGTGGCCGGGCAGACGAAACGGGCCGTTCCACCTTCCTTCATCTTTTGAAGACCTTCGGTCCAGCATTTTATGACCCCGTCCAGACGGAACTCGGCAGGAGTGCCGCGCTTGTACGAACTGTCGAACTCCCTTCCATCGATGAGAGTCCCTCGGTAATTGACCTTGACCGTATCGGTCGCTACCGGACTGACTCCATTGCCGTCCTTCAACGGCAGGTAGACCATTCCGGAATCGGTTTTTACAGCACCCTTTTCCCCGGCTGCCTTTTCAAGGAACTCCTTCCCCGCGGCAGCAGCTTTCTCTCCCTGGGCCTTACGGCGCGCACGGGCGAGTTCCTGAACCTTCCCTGTGTAGGCTGCCAGGTCCACCGCTGGTTTCTTTCCTTCGACCGCATCCGAAATCCCTTGTTTGACATAGTCCAGCTCGGCAGGAGAAAGGGCAAACACCGACAGAGACCGTGCAACCGAAAGTCCTATGGCATACAGGGTATTTTCCTCCTCATTTTTGAGTCTTTCGGCGGCAAATGAAGGGCTGGCGATGAGCAGGGAGAGCATGGTGATAATGATGATTCTGAGCATTCTATCCTCCAATCAATCGAGTTTGGCAGCGACAAAGAGAGAACTGTCACCCCGCTTCAGAAGAAATCGGACAATTTGACCTTTCTTGTGGGCGGCTATGGCCTTTTCATATTTCTTCGGATTGGTGACCTTTTTCCCGTCGATCTCCTTGATGACGTCTCCCTGGGCAATTCCCGCCTCCTGGGCCAATCCGTCCGGTTTCACTTCGGTCACAACCACGCCGGTTGTATCCTTAAGTTGAAATCTGGAGGCAAGCTCCTTGTTCAACTCCCTGACGGTGAGGCCCAGCTTATCCTGGGCAGCTTCACCCCGTTCCTCACCACCGCCATCCTTCAAACGATCAATGACAGTAGTAACCTCCTCTTCCTTGCCGTCACGTACTATCTTGATCGTGACCTTCTTGCCTACATCGGTTGCAGCCACTACCCTTGGGAGTTCGCTCATCTCATGGATTGCTTTTCCATCGAACTCCAGAATGATGTCACCAGGCTTGAGTTCCGCCTTTTCGGCCGGGCTTTCCGGCAGGACTTCGCTCACCAAAGCTCCCTTTTCGCTGCTCAGCCCGAAGGATTTCGCCAGATCAGGCGTAACCGGCTGGATGGAGACTCCAAGCCAGCCGCGGGTCACTTTTCCCTTGTCCCTCAGTTGTGGAATGATGGATTTGGCCATGTTTATGGGAATGGCAAAACCAATACCCTGGCCGCCGGCAATGATCGCCGTGTTGATGCCGATTACCTCCCCTTTGGCATTGAACAGCGGCCCTCCAGAGTTGCCGGGGTTGATGGAAGCGTCGGTCTGGATGAAGTCATCGTAAGGGCCGCTGCCGATCACCCGGCCCTTGGCGCTGACGATGCCCGCGGTCACCGTTTCGGCAAGCCCGAAGGGGTTGCCGATGGCCATTACCCACTCGCCCACTTCGATGGCGTCGCTGTCCCCCATTTTCGCTGTCGGCAATTCTTCCTTGGCGTCGGTCTTGAGCAGCGCCAGATCCAGCTTTTCGTCAAGCCCCTTGACCTCGGCCTTGAACTCACGGCCGTCGGCCAGCTTTATCTTGATCTCGTCGGCGCCGTTCACCACATGATTGTTGGTAAGGATGTAACCGCCATCAATAATGAATCCGGAACCGAGACTCCGCTGCTTGTACTGACGAGGCTGCATGTTGTCGAAGAAACGGTCGAAAAAATCCTGGAAGGGGTCATTGCCGAAGGGAGTGTTGAATGGACGCCGAAACTGCGTTTGCGGCTTTACCGTTTTGGCGGTACTGATATTGACAACGCTCGGTTTCAGCTTCTTGGCCAACTCCACAAAATCCGGGGCCAGTTCCTTCGCCCAGGTTATCCCGAAACCGATTGATACGAGTAGCGTTGCCACCATAACTGAAGAAAACATGCGTACCGCAGTTCGTTGCATGGTTGACCTCCTTTATGAATTTGGACCGGTAAAGTCCGGTCTTTCAACGCGTAGTTGACTCTCCTCACAAAAACAAGGGGACAGCCGATTCGCTATCCCCTTTATTACGTCAGGACGTTCTGAAGGTTTACATCATGTCATCCATTCCGCCGGGCATGGCTGGCATCGGCTTTTCCTCTTTCGGTTTTTCGGCAATCATCGCTTCGGTAGTCAGCATGAGGCCGGCGACCGACGCGGCGTTCTGGAGTGCGGAGCGGGAAACCTTGGTCGGGTCAATGATGCCTGCCTTGAGCATGTCGACGTACTCGTCTTTCGAGGCGTCATAGCCGAACGCTTCTTTGCCGTTCCTCACTTTGTCCACTACGATGGAGCCGTCAACCCCGGCATTTTGAGCGATCTGGCGTATCGGAGCCTCGAGGGCCTCTTTGATGATATTGACCCCGAACTGCTGCTCAGGAGCGAGGTTGAGGGAGCCGAGAGATGCAAGAGCCTGATGTACGCAACACCACCACCGGGGACGATCCCCTCGTCGACGGCAGCGCGGGTGGCGTGGAGGGCATCTTCAACCCGCGCCTTTTTCTCTTTCATTTCGACTTCGGTTGCGGCGCCGACCTTGATCACGGCCACGCCACCCACCAGCTTGGCAAGACGCTCCTGAAGTTTCTCCCGGTCGTAGTCGCTCTTGGTTTCCTCGATCTGTGCCCGGATTTGCTTGACCCGTCCCTGGATGTCGGCCTCGGAACCGGCGCCGTCGATGATGGTTGTGTTGTCCTTATCGACGGTAATTTTCTTTGCCTGACCGAGCATCTCCAACGTAGCATGCTCCAGTTTGACGCCCAGTTCCTCGGATATCACGTTGCCACCGGTAAGAATGGCAATGTCTTCGAGCATGGCCTTCCGCCGGTCCCCAAAGCCGGGGGCCTTGACGGCACAGACGTTGAGAACGCCCCGCAGCTTGTTGACCACGAGGGTGGCCAGCGCTTCGCCTTCGATATCCTCGGCGATGATGAGGAGCGGTCGGCCGCTCTTGGCGGTCTTTTCGAGGAGCGGCAGGAGATCCTTCATGACGGTGATCTTCTTGTCATGGATGAGGATCTGGGCGTTTTCCAGACTCGCTTCCATCCGCTCCGGATCGGTGACGAAGTAGGGGGAAAGGTAGCCGCGGTCGAACTGCATCCCTTCGACGGTCTCAAGGGTGGTCTCCATCGCTTTGGCTTCCTCGACGGTGATCACACCTTCCTTACCGACCTTCTCCATCGCCTCGGCGATGATGTCGCCGATGGTCTTGTCATTGTTGGCCGAAATAGTCCCCACCTGGGCGATTTCCTTTTGGTCCTTGATTGGCTTGGAGATGCTCTTCAACTCGTCGACGATAGTCTCCACTGCCTGGTCGATGCCGCGCTTGATTTCCATCGGGTTGTGGCCGGCAGCGACCAGCTTGGAGCCCTGCCGGTAGATCGCCTGTGCGAGTACCGTCGCGGTGGTGGTGCCGTCACCAGCCACATCCGAGGTCTTGGAGGCGACTTCCTTTACCAGTTGGGCGCCCATGTTTTCGAATTTATCCTTCAGTTCGATTTCCTTGGCGACAGTGACGCCGTCCTTGGTGATGAGAGGAGAACCGAACGATTTCTCGATGACGACGTTGCGTCCTTTCGGGCCCAAGGTCACTTTCACTGCGTCGGCAAGGGTGTTCACACCTTTGAGAATTGCTTTCCTTCCTTCCTGATCGAATTTGATGAGCTTTGCTGCCATGATTCCGTATCCTCCATTTGTTATCGATGGTTTTGCGGACAATTCCCGGCACGAACGCTATAAGGAATCGCCATCAACGTGCAAGTGATGCCGTTACTCCATGACACCCAGGATGTCGTCTTCACGCATGATGAGATATTCCTGGCCTTCGATCTTTATTTCGGTGCCTGCATATTTGCCGAAAAGAACCTTGTCTCCCACATTGACATCAATAGGGGTAACCTTCCCATCCTCGGCCTTCTTGCCCTTTCCAACGGCGATGATTTCCCCCTTCTGCGGCTTCTCCTTGGCTGTCTCCGGAATGAAGATGCCGCCAGCGGTCTTGTTCTCTTCTTCGAGTCTCTTGACAATGATGCGGTCGTGAAGCGGTCTAAGGTTCATGCTCTTGGTCTCCTTTCCTCGAATGATGTTGCGAGGTTGTGAAATTAGTACAGCACCCCATAAGTGCTGAACGAAAAAAAGATAAGAACTGGGATAAGAAAAATCAAGAGGGGAGAACTAGATTGATGAGGGACAAAAGTGGTGATTTTTTCGCTCTAGTAATATGAATAAGGTCATCAAAGGTCGGTCAAACGTCTTCCTGTCCAGACTCCGGTACTGGATCGCCTCGGCGATGTGCTGCTCCCTGATGACCTCAACCGGTCCTGCATGCGGTCATTCAGCAAGCCGAACTGCCAACTTCGTCATTCTTCTCGTGGACTTCCTATTCTTCACAGCCATTGCCAAGGCTTTAGGTTGGCCAATAATGATTACAAGCTTCTTCCCTCGTGTCACGGCCGTGTAGATCAGGTTCCGCTCCAAAAGGGTATAGTGCTGCATAGCCAAGGGGATCACAACCGCCGGGTATTCGGAACCCTGGCTCTTGTGAATACTGGTCGCATAGGCAAGTGACACCTCATCCAACTCACCGAAATCATACTCGATGGTTCTGCCGTCGTAGTCAACCTGCAGAGCGCCTTCCTCCTGGTCGATCCCCATGATCTGTCCAATATCGCCGTTGAAAACTTCCTTGTCGTAGTTGTTGACAGTCTGGATCACCTTGTCGCCGGGGGCGAAAGTCGTCCCGAAGCGAGTGATTTTCGGCTCGCCCTTCTCGTTTAGCTTCATCTGCAATTCTGCATTCAGAGACCGGGCACCGATGCCCCCGCGGTTCATCGGGGTGAGGACCTGTATGTCCTTAACCGGATGCATGCCGAACCGCTTGGGGATGCGCTCCGTGACCACTTGCAGCAGTTTCTCGTGGATTTCTTCCGGAGTGTTTGCCGGGATGAAATAGAAATCAGACAACTCAGCACCCTCTGCCTTCAGGGGCATCTCGCCTTTATTAATGCGATGGGCGTTGACTATGATCCGGGAGGTCGCCGCCTGCCGGAAAATTTCCGTCAGCCGAACGGTTGGGACTTTGCCGGAATCGATGATGTCGGAAAGCACCGCTCCAGGGCCCACAGAGGGGAGTTGGTCTACATCGCCGACTATCATCAGTGCTGCCTTATCGGGAACAGCCGCAAGCAGTCGGTTCATCAAGACGATGTCCACCATCGAGGATTCGTCCACTACCAACAGATCGGTTTCAAGGGGGTTGTCCCGCCCTCGCTTGAATCCAAACGACTTTGGATCGAACTCGAGCAGCCTGTGAATGGTCTTGGCCTCAAGGCCAGTGGATTCGGAAAGTCGTTTCGCAGCCCGCCCCGTGGGGGCACAGAGGGTAACGTTAATCTGTTTCGCCCGGACGATCTGGAGGATGCTGTTGACCAACGTAGTCTTACCGACACCTGGGCCACCAGTAATGACCACCGCTTTGCTGGACAAGGCGAGTCTCACCGCCTCTCCTTGAGAAGCCGAAAGAGTTAGGCCTGTCTTTCCCTCCACCCACGGGATGGCCTTGTCCGCGTCGATTGCACCCCAGCGAGGCCGTCCCTCCAGGATTCTCTTGATGCTTGCCGCCACCCCGACCTCTGCCCGATGCAACGGGGCCAGAAACAGACATTCGCGCCCTTCGATTTCCTCCTTGACCAAGTTCTCCGCAGTGATCTCTTCGCGGATGGCCTCTTCCAGAATCGCCTCTGGAATTTGCAGCAATTTGCCCGACTCCGCCACCAACGTCTCCACCGGGGCGGCGCAGTGTCCGTCGTTGGAGATTTCCTGCAAGACATGGCGGACGCCGGCTTGCGCACGAATCAGAGAGTCCGGGGCAATCCCAAGCCGGCCGGCAATGACGTCCGCGGTCTTGAAACCGATGCCGTGGATGTCCAAGGCTAAACGGTAAGGATTTTCGGTAACCTTGATGATTGCTTCATCGCCGTAAGTCTTGTAGATGCGGACAGCCCGGGCTGTGCCTACTCCGTGCGACTGGAGAAACACCATGATCTCCCGGATAACTTTCTGTTCGGCCCAGGCAGAGGTTATCTTCTCCACACGTTTCTTGCCGATGCCCGGGAGAGAAAGCATTTTCTCCGGGTCGTTCTCGATGACGGTGAAGACGTTTTCCCCGAAGGCTTTCACCAGTACCTTGGCAAAATGTGGTCCGATCCCTTTGACCATGCCGGAACCGAGATACTTCTCGATCCCCTCGACGGTGCTGGGAGGAACAACCTTCAACTGTCTGGCCTTGAATTGCAGACCGTGGGTCCTGTCGTTGTGCCAGACGCCAATACACTCGATGAACTCGCCGGGGGTGATGGATGCCGCGGAGCCAACGACGGTAACCAGATCTCTTTGTCCCTTGACCTTGGCGCGCAGGACGCAGAAGCCCGATTCCTCGCTGTGGAAGGTCACCCGTTCCACAGAGCCGGCAAGCCGTTCAACGGCAGTATCGGTAGAGGTTGCTGTCTTCATGAAACAGTCTGCTCAATGCAGGCAGGCGTTTCGTTGCGGGGGGAATTGACGAGCGACGAGACCGGCCAGGCCCTCAGAAGGTCCGAAGGGTACGGATGGTAGAGGCGCGTGAGTTTCTCGGGCTCGGTGATGTCGCGGTCGAGCCAGAGATCGAATTCTGCTGGATGCAGGATGACCGGCATCCTGTCATGGATGGGGGCTATCAAGCTGTTGGCATTGGTGGTGAGAATCGTGAAGGATTCCAGCCGTGATCCGTCCGGTGCTTTCCATGAATCCCATATCCCAGCGAAAGCCATCGGCGATCCGTCGGCCATGCTCACGTAGAAAGGTATCTTCTTGTCGGTTTGTGTCCAGTCATAGAATCCGCTGGCCGGTATAATGCACCGGCGGGTACGGATCGCCTGACGAAAGGCCGGTTTTTCGTGAACCGACTCGCATCGGGCGTTGATCATCTTGTTGCCGATATGGGGGTCTTTCGCCCACGAAGGAATCAATCCCCATTTCATCGTAACCAGTTGCCGCGCACCTTCGGCATTCTGTCGAATTACGACTACCTCTTGCGTCGGAGCGATGTTGTAGCGTGCTTCGATCCGGGGAAGCTCGGAAAGGCCGAAGATTTCCGCCAGAACCTCCGGCGGCAGTATGATTGTAAATCTTCCGCACACGGCCGCTCACTCCCTTGGCTTTTCCTCTTGAATTCCCTGCAGAAGCTTTTTCAGAAATTGCAGAGCGGCTTCGAACTTGGTCCCTTGGAACGAGGCACCCTTGACCATATTGGAGAGCATCCTGAAACCCTGCTCTTCGTCGGTTTCGCGGATCAGAATCTCCTCTACCGTCTTTAGCGTCTCCGGACTGCCCAACTGCGCGATGTCCCGCCCGAGCAGCCGAACGGAAGCGAGCCGGGAGTCGAATTCTTCCTCGGTGAGCAGGGGTACGTGGGACTCGTACAGTTTTGCCTCCACACCGGTCGCGTCGTAGTTCTCCAGGATGAAGAGAAGATCATGGGCATCGCGTTCCCGTCTCGGGTATGCGTCGGCCCAGGAGATGATCTTCAGAAGCGCCAGAGCCGGTACCGAAGGAACGAGGATCTCCAAGGGTGGATCGCTGCTGAGGCGCACCTTCAATGCCGATTGATACGCTTCTTCAAACCCGAGCATGCTCATGATCATGTCATGGTCAGGTGGCCAGCTGATCCGTTTCGTTTCTCCGCTAATCCCTCCATAGGGTACGATATCGACAACGGCGGCAAATGAGCTTGCAATGAAGCGGTGTGGTGATTTCGTCGCCGTGAGAAGTCCGCGGTCGATCAGGCGCCGGTCAACCGCTGGAATTCCTCCCAGCTTGCGACCTCGACACCAATATCTATGTCTTCCGTCACTCGTGGAGCGGGAATCCGGTGGATATGCTCGAAGATCACGTCGCGGGCGAAAGCGCCTACAACGAAGAAATGTATGTCGAGCTCCTCGGCGACTGCCTTGATATTCCCGAGAACCGATATCCTCCCGGCGTCAATCCTCCCCGAAATATCGATCGAGATGTTGTTCATAGATCATCCTTGCGGTTTCCATGGTTCGTTGTTCGCCTATCTCGGCCAGGTCTGCGTAAATGAGGATCGGATGCACGGCATCGCCTTCACCGAAGCCGTTTCCCGGCGGCCAGAACCGTTCGAGAATCTCCACGTTGCCTGCGGGTCCTTTTTCAGCCTGTTGGCGATCACCAGATCGGCCAGACGGTTCTTGTCCGCATACAGCGTGACCGTGCCCGGCTTCAAGTATCCGGTCAGTTTCGCCGCGGCAACCTCTCCCCCCCACTGGGCGAGGGCGGGGTCCAACTGGATATCCTTCCACCAGTCGCCGTCACCCCGGAAGCGCCCCAGCAACAACTTCGGCTTGAGGTAGTCGGGATACGCCGCGATCCAGCGCTCGAAGAGCGTCTTCCTGTCCAGGAGCTTCTTCCCCTTTTTTCCCATGTCGAGAATGAAGCCTTTCTGGACCAGTTCGGTCATGGTGCCGTTCACCGTCCCCAAGGCGACATCCGT
Source organism: Geobacter anodireducens (assembly GCA_001628815.1). NCBI lineage: Bacteria > Pseudomonadati > Thermodesulfobacteriota > Desulfuromonadia > Geobacterales > Geobacteraceae > Geobacter > Geobacter anodireducens. Next base: position 524,365 of record CP014963.1, on the reverse strand, counting down.
CATCTCGGCGAGATCGCGATACGGCCTGTCGACCAGTTCCGGGCGGCACAAAAGGAGGTAGGCGATCTTCAGTCCGACTCCTTTGAAGAGACGAGCTGCGGGAACTGGGGTTACTTCCTTTTCCGGTCGGTTGCCTTTCACGAAGATCAACAGGGGCGGCTGATTGACGAAGGCGTTACCGACCGTGTCGATGAACTGGATGCCGCCGTCGTGCAGTCTTGCCGCGGCCTCGGGGGGGACATACCCTGTCGCCAGCAGGAATGGGTGCTGCGTCTTATCCTTGTTGATCAGAGCCTGGAGCTCCGCCGCTTTGGTAAGCCGGTTCTTGACCTCGACGCACCAAACGAATTCCTTCCCGAAAACCCTTGCCCGAACAATGTAGTCGTATCCCTGGTCACGAAAGTCGCGAACCGGCTCCGCATCGTATTCCAGGGGAGCGAGCGTCTTCAACGCTTCCATCGCCTGCCGCAGGATGGCGGCTTCGTTCTCGGTTGCCGGATTATGTTCAATATTTTGTTTGTTCATTTGTATTGAACATAACAAATTGTTGAACATGAGTCAACAATATTAAAATTTCCTGCGATGGCCACACCGCCGGGGCAGTCTTTTGGGGCAATACCTCAATAAGACTACCTGGTTAGGCGTGTGCAACTTGCAACAAAGTAACTGTTACCCCAAATTTTGGATCAAGCATAGACTCTTCAATTACCTTGATCCCCGTGGGTGTCTCTTTGAACCAAATGCTCCCGTCAACTATTCCACTCCTTATTTCTTTTGAAATAGGTGGATCGACTATGAACGAATAAGCAAGGGAGCCCTCCTTAACGCTATCTACAAGCTTGTAAGGGAAACCTTTTTCATAGACTCTAGTAAACGCTGCCTTGTCTGAGGTAATATAAACGGCTTTTGAGCCGTAATATTCTGAGTACTTATGTGCCAGAGCGGTCATGGAGCAATTATATTTTCCCTTAGCGAATTCCTCAAAGATCTCGATAGAGGGGGTTATCTTTTTGAAATCCTTCTTGACTATCTGGCCAGGTAGCGTTAATTCCCCCGCAAATTGCCTCGCTTCTATTTCTAATTGATCTTCATGATCGAGAGATCTCTTGTGCTTATATCTTTTGAAAGTATGTCTTAAGTGCCAAGGCATTACCAGATGGCCAAGAAGTATAGCTACTGTGAATTTTTCCCTCTCTGGGTGGTTACAATCTGGACTTAATATAATAAGAGGGGTCTCTGGATTCTTGTATAGAATACCCTCGCTGTCTTCGAGTTCAGCTCTGACAACGTTCACTCCAAGTTTTTCAGCAATCTGAAAGACATCAACAGGGATATCCTTTATCTTATGGTTTTGAATGATAAATTGTGCATACTCAATCGGAGATGTCAGTAAAGGAAGGTCTTTGTAATATTTTGTGCCAGAGATAAGAAATATATAATCTATGACTTTCCTCTTCTTTTCTGCGTCCAAGAAGGGAACTATAGAGAAAACCAATTTGTCTAACGGGTCTTCTGTCCCCTTCAGTTCTTCACTAAAAAGAGACTCGATTGAAACTTCCAACTCGTGAGCGATTTTAAGCATTAGTCCATATGATGGTTTTCGGCTTCCGCCCTCGATTTGACTGATAAATGCGGTTGTCACCCCCACAGCATCCGCTAAGGCGGCTTGTGTTGCTTTCTTGGCTTTCCTTTTTTCGGCTATTCTTTTGCCAATCGTCATCATTCTCCCCCCGATAGTCCAAGGCTAAATTTGCTTTTCTAACATATTTTTGATGAGTTGCGGAAGTTTTTTCGCACCACCCTCTTTTCCGTCGGGATGTCAGCAGTATAACAAACTGTTAAATATTTGTATAGCTAATAGTTAAATTTATGTTGACTCGGATTTGATGTTGTCGTATATACCACATAGATGAAAAAAGCCTAAAAGGAGACTCACATGGAAAGAAAAGAGCATCATGTGGTACCCAACCCGGAAGGAGGTTGGGACGTGAAGCGGAACGGGGCAGATAGAGTGTCGATTCACACCGACACGAAGCAGGACGCGATTGACCGTGGGCGAGTGATGAGCCAGAACCAGGGGACAGAGCTCATCATTCACAACCGCGACGGGAAAATCTCGAATTCAGACAGCCATGGCCATGATCCTTGTCCCCCCAGGGATCAGAAATAACAACAAAAAGGGAGAGCAAAATGTCACAAGACAAGAAGAACTCGGAAAATCATGGTAACCCCGCCACACCTGCAACGCCGGCAAACCCCAATGGTCCCGGTCAACCCGCCACCCCGGCAACTCCAGCGACACCGCCGGCTAACCCGGGGCATCGTCCTCCAAATCCTCCTAATCCCGGCGGCGGAAGGCAGGTAGGATAATGGCTTGGTGGGACAGGTATCCCGGGGAACTGGAGCGCGAAATCCATGCGCTTGAGGCCGCCGGCATGCAGCCACGAAAAAATGAGGAGTGGTTTTCTGCAGGTAAAGCTGTGATAACCATCCGTCTGGAGGTCCTGGGTGGGGAGAGAGAAGCTTCTATCATCTACCCGGACCTCTATCCTTACTTCAGACCCATCCTTCAAGTCCCTGGTCTGGGTACGGAACTACGTCATTACAATCCATGCGCGGGCGAAATCTGTCTATTGCAACGAGGTACACAACATTGGCTACCTAACGCGACGGCGGCGGAACATATACGAGAGATGCTGCCACATTGGGAACAAGCAGCTGTCCGCGATTATGGTGAATCGCGCCTGGAAATAGAGGATAGCCAAGCAGAACCGGTTACGGTGTATTATCCCGCAGTATCAAGTCAGATGGTGGTGATGGACAGCTCATGGCGACTGCCGATGGGAATCAAGTCTGGCCGTATAAGAATCGTCCTTCCAAACGGATATAAAAGCATCGCCCCGTCAGAGTCCTATGCCGCATGGGTGACCGGAATCGAGGATGACAACAAGAAATCCATCGATGGAATTAGTCTTCCAGAGCCTGTTCACAAGTGGGTCGAGGCGCAGAATTATGAGGAGTGTAAATATCCGTGGATAAGACTTGAGGCCCCACCGTCAGGCAGGACGGTGCTCGAACTGGCGGGCATGCTGATATCGTTAGATCCTAAGGTCAGAACCCACATTAATCATGAAATAGCCGCAAGTAGAAGTGGACTTTATGGCTTCTGCTTTCCAGAGGAAGCCCCGGGCGGTGGGAAGCGGGACGGGTGGCTGTTTCTGGCCTATCATTGTGATCGTAAGACAAAACGAAAAAAAGGAACGGCGCCGGAGCCATCTTGGTGGGTCATAAGGCCAGATTATGCCGGAGAAAAAGACCTGTTCGAGAGGATCCCGGAACTACATCCACTGCGTGGCAAAACTGTAGCGGTCATCGGGCTTGGCTGCGTCGGCGCACCGAGCGCCCTGGCATTTGCACGCGCCGGAGTCGGAGAGCTGAGGTTGTTGGATGGGGACAGTGTTAGCGCTGGAACGACATGCCGTTGGCCTCTCGGTTTGACCGCCGTGGGCGCGGGAAAAGTCCGGGAACTGGCACGGTACATTTCCAATAATTACCCTTTCACAAGAATCGGGACTGGTCATTACCCCCACGGAAGTAAAGAAGACTGCATGCTCACGATCGGAGCTTCCACTAACGATCATGATCAATGGGACTGCCTTGACAAACTGCTCGAAGGGGTCGATCTCGTTTACGATGCCACGGCGGAACAAGGAATCAACTTGCTGGCCAACGATCTTGCTATTGCCAGGAATGTTCCTTACGTTAGCGTCTCGTCGCGTACCGGCGGGTGGGGCGGTAATGTGGTGAGGGTTAGGCCGGGCAGTGGAAGGGGATGCTATCTCTGTTACCTGCATGCTCTTCAGGATGGACAGATCGCGCAGCCACCACACGATCCTCATGGTGATGGCCTGCAGCCGGTTGGATGCGGAGATGTAACCTTTAGGGCCGCTGGATTTGATGTTGAAGAAATTGCTCTCGCCGGTGTGAGAATGGCCGTATCAACACTCTGCGAAGGATCGCAGGGGGGATACCCTCCTATTGTCCACGATGTAGGCATTCTCTCTCTGCGGAAAGACGGGTTCTCAACTTTTCCTGAATGGCAGAGTTTCCATCTCCAAAAGCATCCCAAATGTGGGCTGTGCAACCGATGAAGCAAGTTTGGATATTGCGGGAAGTGCTTGACCGGATTAAGCATGAAGCGGAGTGCAAAGCCTCTCTGGAGACAGGGGGGCTTTTGATTGGGTATCGTTCAGCGGATGATGAACATGTCGTGGTCACCGCCATGGTCGGACCAGGCGCCAATGCCAAGCATCGGAAATGGACGTTTAGACCGGATTACAGTTTTCACCGGGAAGAGATCAGTAGAATCTTTGATGAGAGTGGGGGGATGCATACATACTTGGGTGATTGGCATTCCCATCCCACCGCTTCGTCATACCTGAGCTTGCTCGACAAACGAGCCTTACGGAACATCGCCCGGTTTCCGGACAACTATATTGACCGGCCAATAATGTTGGTCGTGGGGCGCGCAATTAACGGCGAATGGACACCGGGTGTTTGGAGAATATCACCTCTACTGCATAAGTTTCCTTGGGCCAGGTGGGAATATGTTCCCCTTGAAATTACGATATTCGATCACTTGAGCTAAACGGCTCTCGGCCTTCTTACTTCACGGCGACATTTCTGATCCCATCCGGCCGCCAGGCCGGGGAGATAACGAATGAGCCTTTCTTTTCTTTCCCCGCCAGCAAGCTGCCGAACGTCACTGTGAAGTCGCCAAACCGGTCGTTCACAACATCCATGGCATGCACCATGAACGCCTTCCTTCGCTCATCCTCAAACAAGGGCAGTTGATCCTGCCGGTAGGAGAGGTTCGTCAGCCGCACCCCGAGCAGGCGGACTGGTTGTTCCAGTTCGATGGAGTCCAGGATCTGGATGGCTCCCCGGTAGATATCCTCACTCTGGTTCACGGGACGGGAGAGGGTCTCCTGCTTTCCGAAGGTGGTGAAGTCCACATAGCGAATCGTGAGGTGAATCGTCTTGCCGGCAACCCTGTAGCGCCTCGCCCTCCGCCCGACCATCTCCGACAGCTGCAGCAAGAAACGAAGGATGTCGGCCCTGGTGGTAATGTCTTCTCTCAACGTCATGGAGTGCCCGACCGATTTCACCTCGTCGGCATCCTCCGCCGGGACAACCGGCGACTCGTCAACACCGAGCCCCATGAAGTGGAGCCTCTCTCCCACGACGCCGAACTTCCGCTTCAGGATGTCCACAGGGAATCTTCCCAACTGGCCGCAGGTATTGATCCCCAGGAGGTTCAGGTGTCGCTCCATCTTCCTGCCGATGCCGCAGAGCTCCTTGATGGGCATGGTTTCCAATACCCGGCTTACGTCCCCGGGGGTGATCGTCGTCAGGCCGTCCGGCTTCTTCATCTCCGAGGCCAGCTTTGCCAGGAGCTTGTTCGGTGCGATGCCGATGGAGCAGGTGATGTCAAAGCGGTGCCTGATCCGGGATTTGAGAAGGTAGGCGACATTCTCGGCGCTTCCGAAGATCGACAGGGAGTTGGTCAGATCCATGAACGCCTCGTCGATGCTGAACACCTCCACAAGAGGGGTGTAGTCCAGCATCATCTTCATGATCTCGGCGGAGGTGTGGGTGTACTTGCGGTTGTCGGCCGGCACCATGATCACGTCCGGGCACAGCCTCCGGGCCTCATGGAGCATCATGCCGGTCTTGACGCCGAACTTGCGGGCCTCGTAGCTGGCGGTCAGGATTACCGTGCGTTGCTGCGAACCCGTGACGACAACGGGCTTGCCCTGCAGTTCCGGATTGGCGGCCTGCTCGACAGAGGCGAAAAAGCTGTTCATGTCAAGATGCATGATCACGCGGCTCATCACTTCACCTCGATGCCGTTCAGCAGCCAGCTCTGGTCGCTCGTGTTGTAGACCAACTCGTAGAGCGCTTCTCCGTCCGTCACTGAAAAGTGCAGGAGAAGAGCATCGCCCACCTTTTCCCTCCAGTAGTACGTCGTCCGGAGGATCGAGTGCTTCCGGTTGTGCCAGTCGAACCAGACCGGCTTGATCTGGCGTCCCGGCGTGAAGATGGTGGCGATCCTTATTTGTTCCCTGATCCGTTCCAATTCCTACTCCAACTGCCTGTATATGCCGATGACCTTGCCGACGATCGAGACGTCCTTGTCGGGGCCCACCATGATCGGCTCCATGTTGGGATTGGCCGGCTGGAGACGAATGCGGTCGCGCTCCCGGTAGAACCACTTGAGCGTGGCCTCTCCCTCGACCATGACGACCACCGTGTCCCTGTTTTCCGCGACGGGCTGCGGACGGACCAGTGCGAGATCGCCGTCGAAAATCCCAGCTCCGATCATCGAGTCCCCTTTCACCCTAAGAAGGAAGCACCCTTCGCCCTTAACCTGTCCCTGATCGACAGCGAAGTACCCCTGGATGTCCTCGATGGCGGGGTGGAGCAGGCCGGCGCGGACGGTGCCGACGATCGGTAGCGGGACCGATGTGGCCCCCTGCGCTGCAAGCACTATTCTTCTTCGCGCCGCTCCGGACCTCCTGATGAAGCCCTTCTTCTCAAGGGCGTCGAGGTGGCGGTTCACGCCGAACGTGCTGCTGATGTTCATGCCGCCGGCAATGTCCCGCAGAGTCGGCGAGTAGCCGTTCGTCTGGATGAACCGGGCGATGAAGTCCAGTACCTTCTGCTGCCGTGCCGTGAGGTCGGTCACCGTTTTCTCCTCCGCATAGTGTCCAATTGAGCACTATATATCAGGGTCGCATTGTCTTGTCAAGACAACGAGAGCTGTCCCCCCGCTAGATATAGGGTTAGGAGAAAACGAACATGATCCGACTGTCGGTATTCATCCTGATGATGCTCTGCCTTGCGGCAAACACTGCAAGCGCCCATGCTTTCTGCTTCCAGGAGGCGGGAGAGCTTTACGGCATCTCGCCGCAGCTTCTCTGGAGCATCGCCAAGGTGGAGAGCAACTTCGATCCGGGGGCCGTGAACTGGAACCGGAACGGCACCTACGATTTCGGGCTCATGCAGATCAACTCCTCCTGGGCCGGACGGCTCGGAAAGACCTGGAGCGGTCTCGGAGATCCCTGCACGAACGTGAAGGTGGGGGCCTGGATTCTCGCTCAGTGCGTCTCCGACTACGGCTACACCTGGCAGGCGGTCGGCTGCTACAACTCCCGCACCCCGTCGAAGCGCGATCGCTACGCGGCAAAGGTGTTCCGGATTCTGTCGGAACACGCCGGGACCCAGCCGATCAGACAGGTGGCCTCGGCCGAGGTCGTAGCGCAAGATGCACCCTGGCAGACGGTGTTCAGCCGTGTTGACCGCTGACCTTCTGCAGAAGTACGGGCTGCCGGAAGACCAGGTGCTCGATGCCGTGGAGCTTGCCGTGACCAGAACCCTGTCCGCTGCCTTCGATACCACCATCTCGGTCAGGGCGGAGAACGGACTGGAGATCGTCGCCTATCCGCGCATCGGAAGGCCGGTCGAGGTTCCGCTGCATGCCATAACGAGGAAACTCCGGCGCCACATTCTCCACAATGTCGAACTGGAACTGCAAAGGAGGCAGGCACTGCGCGAGGCGGAGGTCCTTCAGGAACTGCGGGGCCAGGTCATATACGGCACCGTCGGAAGGATCGAGGACGGTGGGACGTTGCGCGTGGTGCTGGAGATCGACGAAGCCTTCCGCCGCCTGATCCTGAGCGGGGAATGCCCGCTACTCTACCAGCCCGGGCATGAACGTGGGCTTTACCGGGTCGGCGACATGCGGGCTTTTCACGTTACACGGGTCCACGCCGTCCAGGCCGGCAGGCACTCGGCGCGCGTCCGCATCCAACTGAGTCGAACGTCACCGCAACTGCCGGAACTGCTCCTGAAGAAAGTCACGGGAGTGGACGGCATCGTTTGTCAGAGACGGGTCGCCGGAGGGTTCAGCAGGCTCGCGACGCCGGTCCGTCTTCCCAAGAGCGCCATCAACAGCGTCGGAAAGGAACTGGGAGAACACCTGTATGTTTTCGTGGCTGAAAAAAGCGGGAGGTGACGAGCCGTCCACCGACATCGGCACCGGCGTCCGGATGGAGCAGCCGACCCGGATCGTCCCCATCTCGATCCCGGACTCCTTCCGGAGACGGCACATGTTTGTGTTCGGAACCACCGGCGTGGGTAAGACCCGGCTCTGCGAGAACCTGATCGAGTCCGATATTCGCAAGGGGAACAGCGTCGTCTACTTCGACCCCAAGGGGGACCAGCAGATATTCACCAAGATATTCGAGGTGGCCCGGGAGTCCGGCCGGCTGAAGGACCTGATGCTGGTGACGCCGATCTTTCCCGAGTATTCGGCGGTGGTCGATCCGATGGCCTTCTATTTCATGGTCGACGAGCTGGTCGGCCACATCATCTCCGGCATCCAGGGTGGACGGGAGCCGTTCTACCGCAACATCGCCAAGGAGATCACGACCGCCGTTATCACCGGCAACATCATTCTCGCCAAGGAGGAAGGCACAAGCTCGTCCTGAACATGGACACGATCCGCACCAGCATCCGGCGCAGCTCCTTGGAATACACCATGAACCACCTGCAAAGGCTGGAGATGCCGGAGGCGGACCTGATCGCGGGGATGTTCAGGGACATCCTTGACTCGCCCCAGGAGTACTACTCGAAGGTTTCTTCGTCGCTTCGCACCTGTCTCATGGAGCTTTCCTCCGGCAACATCGGCAAAATCATCGGCCAGGCCGACAGCAACCGCTTCATCGACCGGCTTGAGGAGGGAAAGCCGGTCATCCTGGTCGTCCACACCGGCTCCCTGATCACCCGCGAGGCAGCCGCCACTCTCGGCAAGGTCCTCCTCTCCATGATCCAGTCGTTCGTCGGCAGGGTCTATCTCTCCAACAGGCAGAAGGTCTCCCCTCCGTTGTCGATCTACATCGACGAGGCGCAGAGTCTGATCTACCAGGGGGTGGAGGAACTGTTCGCCAAGGCGGGATCGGCCGATGTGATGGTTCACGCCTTCGCCCAGTCCGTGAACCAGATATACGCCGCCGTGGGAGAGGAGTACGGGAAGTCGATCCTCGACAACACCAACACCAAGATCTTCATGCGCTGCTCTGACGCCGAGACCTCCGAGTACGTGGTGCGGCATTTCGGGGTGAGAAACGTGCTAACCGGGATTTTCGGCTCGAACCAGGTCACGACCCGCGAAGTGGAACAGGACATCCTCAAGGTCCAGGACATTCTCGGCCTGCAGCCGCAGGAGTTCTACATGCTTACCTATTCGGGAAGATACAAGGGGACCACCCTCATGGTGAAAAATCCATCGGTGAAGATCAACTTTCCCGCCGCCCCGCTGAATGTGCCGTCGGCGAAAAGGGAGAGCTCGAAATGAAAACCCTGGCCTTAATCGCCGGATTGATCGGAGTCGGCCTGATCCTGTTCTCGATCAGGCTGTTCATCGGCCTTCGACCCGAAAGTGCCCCCGAGGCGAAGGAACGCCGCGAAGAGGGGGACGGCGAAATGGAGACCCTCACCCTCAAGGAGATCAGCCACCTCTGGACCGAAGAGGAGGAAACCCCCTCGGACGAGAACAACGCGCTGGCGGGCGACGTCATCGAGTTCACGGAAGTGGCGAAACTCTGGCGCAAGCCTCCTTCCGCCACGGACGAAGTGGCCACCCCGCCTCCTGCCTTCGCCATCGAGGAGATAGCAGCGTTCTACCGGACGATGGTCCAGAATCAGCGGCTCGTGAAAGGTGCCCGCAGGATGGTGATCGTTGAGATCCTCAAACTGCTCGACGCGGAAGGGACCTGTCCTTCCGTGGTCGGCAAGGGACACGCGGGCGGTGGGGGAAAGGTGACGGAAACGGATGCCCAGTATGGGGCCGAGGCGTATTCCCTGCTCGCCACGATACCCCTTTACAGGCACAGCCTGGCGGTAGCCCGTAAATTCGCCGCGACCGCCGGCAAGGGGGCGATGCTGGCCGACTGCCTGATTATCGCGCTCGGTCACGACATCGGCAAGATTCCGTCTTTCCACAAAAAGTACTACTCCACCGCGGATCACCCGGTCATTTCCAAGATTGTCCTCGGCGGCATACCAGAGTATGCCTCCCTTCCCAACAGGCAGGAACTGGACGCCGCCATCGGCAATCACCACGCGATCACCCCTCCGGACGAACTCACCGTGCAGTTGAAGCGGTGCGACCATGACGCGCGGGCGGAAGAGTTGGCGTCGTTCGGAAATGTCGGGGTCCCCTTGATGCCGGTCGAACAGGTGACGGCCGATGCGGATCGGCCGAAGACGGACCACCCGCTCGGCTCTCCGGTGGAGGGGAAATTCACGCCGACGACGCTGGAACTCCCCTCCTGGTTCGACGCGGACACCGTGCTGTCGCTTCTCGGAGAGATGGTAAACCGACTGGAGGAGACGCCCACCGGCAGCCGCTGGCATATCGTCTCAATGCCGAACGGCCTGGTCTTCGCCAACCAGGACGCACTGTGGCGGGTGATTCACCGGATCGGAGGACACGACCCGCTGGTGAAACTGGCGGACGCGAACGAGGAGATGAAGCGGAACCTGCTCCACACCGTCGTATGGGAACTGAGCAGGGTCAAGAACGCCATCGCCACCGACCTGATGGGCCGCGGCCACTATATGACGCAGACAACCGTCGTCACCAAAGGTGGCAAAGGGTATTCAGTCCTGCTGATACCGTTCCGGGCCGAGGCCTTCGGCGCTCTCCCGTCGACCCTGGAGAGCGAGAAGCCGCAGGCGCTGCGACAGATGGTCGCGGACATCAAGCTGAAGATCAGGGAGGGCGCCACATGCGTAACCTGATCGTCGCCTGCCTGCTCCTCGTCTTCGCCGCTACCGCCAGCGCCGATTACTACTCGGAGGCGGGCAAGGGATGGTGGTGGTACGAGAAAGAACCGCCCAAGGCCACAGAGGAGAAGGAGAAGAACCGGGACGCCGGCTCCAGGCCCGCAAAGCTCAGGGACTATACCTACGATCAGATCTGGGACATGCATCCCGACAACTTCGAGAAGCTCGCCGAAGGTCTGAAGAAGGAGGCGGTGCGGAACCCGTCGGAGGAGAACGTCAGGGACTACTACGAAGTCCAGGAGATCGCCAGGAAGAAGGCCCTCGCCTTCACCAACGTCTCCCAGTACGTCTGGCAGAAATACCCGGAACTGTCCACCAAGAAGGACTATCCGATCACGACCCCCGGCAATCTGGGCCGCATATCCCGGATCAGGGAGGAAAAGAGTAGGAAGCTGCGCGAAAACCGGAACGACTTCGCGCTCATCTATTTCTTCCGGCAGGACTGCAGCTTCTGCGACGAACAGGCGCCGATCCTGGAGTGGTTCACCAACTCGACCGGGTGGGTGGTGAAGAGGGTGAACACCCAGGAGAACCCGGGACTCGCCGCGAGATTCCATGTGGAGATCACCCCCACTCTCGTCCTAATCCAGAAAGGGAACCAGGATTATTTCCCGGTGTCGTCAGGCGTGATCTCCGCCGACGAGATAGAGGACAGAACTTACCGGGCCGTAAGGCTCCTCAAGGGGGAAATCACCCCGGAGGAATTCTCCCTCTACGATTTCCAGCGGGGAGGCGGTTTCGACGTGAAGAAGCGTCCTCCCGCGCCAACGGAGAAATAGATGGAATCGCGACATGAGAAAGGAGGTGTGCCCATGCTGCATCGCAAGGGAACAAAGCTTATCGCGGCGGCGGTGGCCGTGTCTCTCGCCGGCTTCCCCGGCCCGGCGCCAGGGTCGGGCTGGGTGGACGACTGGATAAAGCAGAAAAGCAGCACTTCCCCCAGCTACTACGAGGGGGCGAAACGTGGCTACTACACAGGCGGCGGATTCTCTGCTCGCTGGGCCAATTCCAACGACTACCTGGTCACCGCATCGCTCCCGCAGCTCAAGTCGGGATGCGGCGGCATCGACGCCTTCCTGGGGGGATTCTCGTTCATGAACGCCGATTATCTCGTCCAGAAGCTGCAGAACATCCTTTCCGCGGCGCCTGCGGCTGCCTTCGACATTGCCCTGAAGACCCTGGCTCCCCAGGTGGCGGACACCATCAAGACGCTGGAGGCGATCACCGACCGGCTGAACTCGCTCCAGCTCAACGACTGCAAGGCGGCCAAGGCCCTGGTGGCGACGGCTTCGAGCCCATTCTCCTCCATCATGTCCGACAGCCTGAAGGCGGAGATTAAGTCGGCCCAGACCGATTTCCTGGTTTCCAGCGGGGCGAAAGACCTGGCCCATGACGTGAGCAAGCTGTTCGATAGCGAGCTCAAGTCCGCCAGCGGAACAAAGCCCATGGCTCCCGGCACCATCCAGACTTCGGCAGCCAGCGCCACGGCTGGCTGTCCCGATGAGGTGAGGACAGTTTTCGGCGACGGGTCGGTCTTGGAGAACCTGGCTGCGAAGAGGGGGATGAGCAGCGATTACGTGCAGCTCATCAGGGGCTTCATCGGCGACGTCGTGGTCCAGAGTCCGGCCACCTCGGGGACTACGTACCGTGCCCAGTACATCCCCCCCTGCGACAAGAATGGGAGTTTCAGCTCATTCATCGACGGTACGGCCCAACGGAGGGCCAGCGGCGGAGCATGCGCGGACATCACCGACGCCAACAAGAACCTGTTGACCTACGTGAACGGTCAGATGCAGGCCATTGCCGGGAAGCTCAAGGCAAGGCAGCCACTTTCCGCAGACGAGGAAACGTTCCTGAAGAGCACTCCCCTCTCGGTCGGCCTGATCCTGAAGAACGCCACGGCCACCAACACGGAGGGAGAGGTCATCGGCAAGCTCTCCGAGGTCACCGCAAGGGCCTTCGGTTACTACATGCTTCTCGACCTCTTCAACCGGGCGGTGCAGCTCAGCGAAAGCGCCAAGAACATCATGTCGAGCCAGCAGACGAGCAAGGCGGGGGCCTCGCCCGAGACGTGCCAGATCGCCCTTTTGGGCGAAGGGCTCCAGCATCTCCAGACCCTCGAGGAGAAAACCCTGCATCTGCTGCAGGAGGCCCATCAAAGCTACGCCAACGCGGCAACCGAGGTGAACTCGGTGGAAATGCTCGTCCTCAACATGAAACGATTCGACGATACGGTATTCGCGGAGCTCTCGGGGCGCTTCGGGACAGGTGTAGCCCGGCGGGCACTGGGGAAATCCTAACCACACTCAAGGAGAGAAAATCATGAGCAAGTCTACCAAAGGGCAAGAGAAACACGAAAGCGGCGAAAAGGAACAGAGGAAACCCCGCCCTACCCCCGAGGAATGGCGCGAAGAGCGGCACAAGAAGTCGGAACGTAGCGACCTGGCGTTCATCAGCCGACGGACCTACGACCAGTTCGATTTCATCGGTCTTCTCAACTCCCACGACATCATGCTCCACAAGCTGAGATTGCAGGCAGGAAGGAGCAGGAAACTCAGTTTCGCCGTGGTGGCGGAGATCATTGAGAAGTCCGACAAAATCAAGGGAGACATCAATCTCCTCAATGCGCAAATAAGCAGGCTGCTGGGAGACAGATACATTCCGCCCCGCGGGTTTGACGATCCGCTGGCAAAAAACGACCAGGATGCCGACGAGGCGCAACCGGCAAAGAAGCCCGTGACGGAGAAAAAGGGTGCCGGCGTGACCGGCTCGGCCATCTCGGTACAAGAGGGCATTGAGCTGCCGGCGTCGGCCTGAAATGTCGGGGAGATCTTCACTTGTCCACCGTAAGATGATATGATGTGCGCCGTTTCATTTTATTGGGTATCCGTATTTCATGATTGAAGCATGGCATAACAGAGATTCTTGAAACGAGTCATCCTTTTTATAATCGCTATCGTGGTGACATCAATCGCAGTTACCTTCGATGTCGTCAGCAGGGTCCAACCGGAACCACTCCATCCTGTCCGTGTTACATGGGTCATCCATCTGTTCCTGTGGATGACGGCCGGTTGGATAATCGGGTATGCGTGGCAGCAGTTTGTGGCGTCTCTCAAAGCAAAATACGAGGTGGACGATGCCAGCGAATAATCCCGCTAGCAAAGTGACCTGGACTGAGGAAGACGATCAAGAGTTTCGTCGTCTTCAATCAAAGTACGACAATGAGGGGCTTACGGATGATGAAGATCTCGCAGCGACACAACTTCTTCGAGCGTTATGTAGCTCATTGGTATCAGACTGATCCGGTCTTTCGGGAAGCAAAAAATACATTCCTTCAGGGTCTGGATATTGTGTCAAAGGTGGATAAATTTCTCTCTCTACAGGAACGGAATGCTTTGATCAGGCCGCTTGTAATGGAAGCATTCATGAAGATTAGCAGCAGGGGATCGCATGCGTGAAGGAGCTGTTCCAAAGGTGATCAACTTGTTAAGCACGATGTTGAGAGAGAACCCTGAACAGATACCTGGGCAAGATGGATTAGCTGTCGCAGACTGGTTTGACTCTCTATACTACTGCCCGAATGATCACACGATCTATCATGCCGAGGGATACAGCCGAGGAGAAGTCTCTTTGATTCTACACCTGCGCAGGAATGGTATTGCCCCCGAAGATTTTATGCGCAGATTGCAGGCAGATCATGTTACAGGTACCGCTCTGAGCGACCATAAATCATGAAATCCGGATACACATTAGAATCGACAGGAGGACCCATGAAGAGCAGGTTTTCGATCACGCTCGTGACCGCCCTCATCCTGGCGCTTTTCATCGCTCCGTCCTTCGCGATGGAATCCTCCTGCGGGGAGCATTACGTCGGAGGCGAGGCGCCGGACATCATCAACGCCAAGATGCAGGCAAAGACCCAGGAACTCTGCTATGAGGAATTCGGCGTGGTCCATTCCGGCCTGACGCGCACCCCGCTCTGGTCCGCCGAGCATCTCACCAGGTCCAGGCTCGACGCCGCCAAGGGGATGATCCGCAAGGACACGTTCCACGCCGAAGAGCGGCTGCCGGAGTCGGCCCGGGCGGAACTTTCCGACTACGCGCGCAGCGGCTTCGACAGAGGGCACACGTCTCCCAACGCCGACATGTCCACCGATCAGGCGCAGCACGAGAGCTTCAGCCTCGCCAACATCGTCCCCCAGGACGGCACCAACAACAGGGGAATCTGGAGCGGGATCGAGAGCGCGGTCAGAACGCTGGCGAAGCGGGAAGGAAACCTGTACGTCATCACCGGTCCCCTGTTCGTCGGCAACAACGTCAAGGCCCTCAAGCGCCGGGTCCTGGTGCCGACCCACATCTACAAGATCGTGTACAGCCCGAAGCGCAACGCCGCCGGGGTCTATCTGGTCAACAACGCCGCCGAGGCGGATCTGCGCTACATCTCGGTGGCCGAACTCGAGCAGATGGCCGGGATCGATTTCTTCCCCTCCATGTCGCCGGCCGTGAAACGGGAAATCATGCCGCTTCCTCAGCCGAAGGAGCACAGGGGAGGCGGAAAGAGGCACGGGAGGAATTACAGGTGAGCAGGAAAAAGGATCTCAGCATCTCTCCGTTCCAGAACGAATCGGAGTGCCTCCAGATCAACGGGTTGACCATCGAGAACCGTCTGGATCGGGTGTCGCTGTACGGCAGCCTCGACATCACCCGGGACAAGGAAGGCCTGGAGAAGGTGGTCAAGCTGAAGGAGATAGTTGATTCGGTGGTCGCGGCCATGACGGGCGTGGAATTGCCCGACAAGGTCGAGGTGGAACAGCCGGACACGGTGAAAAACCCCTTCGCGTAGGAGACCGGCCGGAAGGCTGAACGCCTCATCACGAAGGTGGCAGAAGATTTTCGTATTTTTACACTCTTCCATCGAAGAGATTCCGCGAGGGTCACGCACCCCGGAACAAATTTCAGGGATAGCCCCTGATCTGAACACCCCGGCAGGGATGCAACGCAGGGAAAGACAAGGCGCGCTTTTCGCCCCTTTCCCGGTGAAGTCAGTGTGCTCGACGAGCACCAGGTAGTCGACCTTGGGCAAAGGCGACTTTAAACAGCGACGATAGAGGTGCGTCCAGAACCGGACAGTGCCTTTTTTCATACCATAACCCCGCAAAGACCTGTTTCGGACATCGTGCCGGAACGGGTTTTTTTGTACCCAAAACCCGCGACAAGCCTTGGAAGCGGCGGGAATTCAACATGTCCCGACAGGGAGACCAAACCTCTCCCCGCGCGGGATCGGTGACCGTCTTCTCGTTCGGGAAACCAGCAAGGAGGCAGTCATGGCAAGTTTGAACAAGGTTCTCTTGATAGGGAATCTGGGCAAGGATCCGGAAGTCAGGTACACGGCATCCGGAACGGCGGTCGCAAGTTTTTCTCTGGCGACGTCGGAACGCTTCAAGAACAAGGCAGGAGAATACGAGGAGCGGACCGAGTGGCACAATCTCACCCTCTGGGGACGTCTGGCTGAAATCGCCGGCGAATACCTGTCAAAGGGGAAGACGGTGTACATAGAGGGCCGGCTCCAGACCAGGAAATGGCAGGACAAGGAAGGCAAGGACCGTTACACCACGGAGATCGTCGGCGAGAAGATGCAGATGCTGTCGAGGAAAGAAACCGGACGCGAAGGCGACCCGGAACCGGACAGCTTCTACCAGCCGCCTTCCGGAGGAGACGAAATTCCCTTCTGAGCCCTGACCATCCGTAACGACCGAAACCAAACACAAGCCCGACAGGGGAGACACAGACCCCTGCGGGGTGGTCCGTCTCCTCTGTCCGGGTACAACCCACAGAAAGGAGATCGAGATCATGTTCCAGAAAGCAGTCAGAAAGAGAGCGAAAGCACGTATCGGCATCTGCGGCCCGGCGGGCTCCGGCAAAACCATGTCGGCCCTCAAGCTGGCATTCGGGATCGTCGGCCCCACCGGAAAAATCGCGGTACTCGATACGGAGAACGAAAGCGCTTCTCTCTACGCCCACCTGGGCGACTACCACGTCGCCGTCATCAAGCCCCCCTTCACCGTCGAGAAGTACATAAGCGGCATCAGGGAGGCGGAAAAACTGGGTTACGACCTCATCATCATCGACTCACTCTCCCATGCATGGGCAGGGACCGGTGGCATCCTGGAGTTCGTTGACTCGAGGACCGAATCGGCGAAGGGAAACAAGTTTGCCGGGTGGCGTGAAGCGACCCCCAAGCACAACTCCCTCGTCGATGCCATGCTGCAGTCGCAGATGCACGTCATCGCCACGATGCGCAGCAAAACCGAATACGTCCTTGTCGATGACGAGAGAGGCAAGAAAGTCCCGAAAAAGGTCGGCATGGCGCCCATTCAAAGAGAGGGAATGGACTTTGAATTTACTCTGGTCTTCGATGTTGACCAGGAAAGGCACATCGCCACCACCAGCAAGGACCGGACAGAGATTTTCGACGGTTTCCACGGGAAGTTGACGGAGGAACACGGAAGCTCCATCCGCGCCTGGCTGGAATCGGGAGAGTCGGCGCAGAATCATGCCGGTAATACCCAGGAACAGCAACCCGCGGGGCCGAAGTTCATCACGCAGGATCAGGTGATGGAACTGGAGGCGAAAATCAGCGAGGTGGGAGCCGACCGGGACAAATTCCTCGCCTATCTGGGAGTGAACAGACTCGAGGATATTCCCGCCGAACGGATTTCCGCCGCGCTCAAGGCCCTGGAAGCGAAAACGAAGAAGACCGACGGGGCACCGGTGACTGACATCACGGCCATCCTGGCCGCACGCCGCATCCCGTTCAAACTGGACGAAACCAACAAAGAGGTCTACGCCACTCCGTCGTATCAGGACTCTGCCTCCAAGGAGTTCCTGAAGACGAAAGGCTTCAAGTGGAGTTCCTCCTACAAAGCATGGGTCATCAAGATGGCGGCCTGACCGCTATCCGACCCCATGAACAGGAGGAAGCCATGCAACCCACCATTTCACTCATTGGTCAGCGTGCCTCGGCCACCATCTTCTGCAGCAACCTGATCTTGGAAGACGACAAGCTTGTCGTTCTGCTGTCCGCATACGGCCCCTCCCAAGAGGTCAGGGCCTTCGCCCAGATCCTCTACGACCGGGAGGCCCCCGTGCTGGAAGTCCCCGGCAGGAAGAGAGACCGCGTGGCAATGGGAGGACCCGTGAGCCTTATCGGCAAGATGGATAACGGCTACTCGGGGCTGTACGTCCTTCCCGGACGCCAGCGCCGCCTCATCGTCGGGAACAGCAGGGAGGAATGCTTCGGCATCTACTCCCGCATACTGGATCAGCAGGGATTCATGGCTGCCACGAGCATGAAGCGCGACGGGTAGGTGAGCGACATGAGCGCCCGCGAAATCGTCACCTTGCCATCCTCGAGAGGCTGCCGCAAGACCTCGAGGACATTCTTCTTGAATTCGTACTGGGGAATTACAGTTATGACCGTGATTTTCCAATATTGCCCGAGAATTGCTAATATTCCCTTAACACCCCCAACAATAGAACCCTGTTCTCATTTCCTTGTCTTAAACAGTCAAATTGGCTTCTGTATCCAACAGATGCGAAGAAGGTCAGCCTCGTAAATCTCCCTAATTATCCACCCCAACTCTTTTTCCTGAATCTATTTGGCGTCGAAGGGGGCGTTGGCGGCTCAGACGGACGAGTCGGTTCTCGTTTACTCTTTCCATCTCTGGAAACATCAAAACTCAGAAAAGGCTCGGCCGCATACGTCTCCATCTTTCTTATGCTGTCAGGTATTTCAGGCTTACTCTCGGGGTAGTAATAAAACGAATGGCAGCCCCCGGCATCATTGTGCGGCAAGTAGGTGCTTAAACGCCCAAGTCCATCTTCGGAGTATGAGGAATAACAAGTGACCACCCCAGCTTTCGGGACCTCGCCCACTTCAACAAGGGCGTCGAGAAAAATGTCTACGGGACCGATAAAGAGTTGACCTGCTTTTCTCATGCCCGTGATCAACTTCCTGAACGCTGCCTCGGTGGCATTTGCATTCTTCGCTTCGACCATGCAGGTAAAATAACCAAAGCGAGGCTCTTCACTCACTTCGTCAAAAGAGAAGTGTCCCAAATATAAGGGCATCCCTTCCTCCTGTTCAGGCCATCGCCTGATCCTTGCGTTGCGTGAGACATTCGATTTGCACTTTCACTTCCCCTTTTGTCCGGCACCAGGATTGGACGGAGGTGATGGCTGTTGGGGTGCAGGCATCCCTGGGGGCACGTATCCGACGTTTGGACCCGGTGGTTGGGGTGGAGGCATATTAGGAACCGTGTATCCGCGATCTCTGTTCCTGTTCTCACTCATTTGATGCCCCCCTCCTGCTTGCCGACCGACTTCTTTTCATCCTTTGTGCCACCGTTGCCTTCTTCACTGTTTTGTCGTGGAAGTGCTTGTTGTCCATTACTTGCCCCCTCTTGAAGTTGACGTAGTGGTGGCATTGGTGGGGCGACAACCCCACCCTGAAGCCTCTCGGTTTTTTCCGTCATCTGTAGGACCTCATTCATGTTAACCGCAGAGAATACGGTAACGGCAATTACTGCCGAGACAAAAGCACCGCCAGACACCCTATTCAGCCAAATTGTGGCGGCCGTGAAAGGGTTCTTCTTGTTCCAATAGGACAAATCGCCAGAGACAAATTTTTCAAAATAATCCAACTGGACGCTTATTGACTTCTGGCTGGTCAGGAATGACATGACTGTGAGAACGATAGATGTGCAAAACAGCCCCCACGATAAAACCAACAACCAAGGAATTACCATCACATCAGCCGGGAAAAGGTCTTTTACGAGAGCAAGGGAAATAGCCAGACCACCCCCAGAAAAGGTCAAAAGAGCCTTGTCATATTGCTCATGGCTGGATTTTTGAGCGTTCCAGAGTTCCTTACGGTAGTCATCATGAATTGGCGGCGCTTGGGGCACCTGCTGTGGGTCCACTTGCTAAGCCACCTTTTTTTGATTTCTCACCTTCGCCAGGTAGTCAAAGAACGTTCGCCGGCCAATCCCAACCAGTTTGCAAACCTCGCCAGCGCTCTTGTCAGAATTCTCGTAAAGGATGCGGGCCTGCTCCAGCTTGTCCTGATCCGTTCGTGGCCTTCCACCGGTCTTCCCTCTCGCCTTGGCCGCCGCCCGGCCTGCTGCCGCCCGCTCGGACTTCAGATCTAGCTCAAGCTGGTTTACGACGCCGATCATGCCGATGAATGCCCTGCCGGTGGCTGTCGTGGTGTCGATGTGCTCACGGAGTGAAACCAAATTGATGCTTCTATCACCAAGATCCTTGACGACCTTGAGCATGTGCATCAGCGAACGGGACATCCGGCTCAGTTCAGCGACGACGAGCGTGTCACCGGGCCGCAGGTACTCCATGAGGCGGTCCCACTCGGGCCGGGACTCCTTCGAACCGCTGGCCTTGTCGGTGAAGATCTTCGAGCAGCCAGCGGCGGTCAGGGCGTCGATCTGGGAGTCGAGATTTTGGCCGGCAGTGCTGACCCGGGCGTAACCGATCCTATTTGACGTTGTCGTTTCCATGAGGGACACCTCACTTTCGCGCAGAGTCTCACAACTCGTCTATGCCGTCAAGTATTTGCACGTTGTTTCTCGCAGTGGTTTTCGCACCGGGAAATGGTGCCTGGCGGTGGTGTGGCGAGAGGGAAATAGACCAGTGCGGAAAGTGTACTTTTTGCACTGGGCAAAGGAGCCATCGTTTTATGTCGTGACCTTTTAGAATTTAGGGCGAAATGGGGTTTTTATGGTAAAATCAGTTATTATCATTTAATCCTACGAAGGCACGGTTATGGAAAAATTTAGAATCCCTGCTCATGTCATCCCCCCGGGCAATGTGAAAGATTTCACCCCCCAGGCAAGCCATGCTCCGACCAATAGCGCTTCCATCCGCTATGCTGCTTTGTGGGCTTTGGGTGTTCGTGACATCCTTCCTCCTACAGACCTTGCATTCCTCGAAGATTGGTGCCGTCAACACCACTTAGAATGCCCTCTCTTTCCGAATCCCAATGGTCTTGAATCGCAGAGCTTTGCCCAGAGAATCAAGGATTGTCCTGAGGCAGCTCAAAATGTCGCCTGCTATCCTGGCAACAAAAACCGCAGGACACCGAGCTATGCCGAGACATACCACCTTGTATGGGTTGAACAGAAGTGGCCTGAGCTTTGTGCCGTGATCAGTAAGGTGGCTCGATGAACGAATAGGAAGGATTTATCATGGGTGAAGCGATATTTCAGTCGTCCGTTCCTGTCGCCACCGTGAATGTGATGAGAGCGAACAAGGGGAGCGGAACCCAACCTGAAATGGCAATCCGATCAATGCTACGCAGGCTGGGGTACCGGTATCGGGTAAACTTCAGGGTCCAGGCGGGACACCGCAAATGCCGTCCGGATATAGTCTTCACCAAAGCGAAGCTGGTCGTTTTTATCGACGGTTGTTTCTGGCATCATTGTCCTCAACACGGCAAGGTCCCAAAATCGAACATCAACTTTTGGCAGCAAAAGTTTGAACGCAACAGAGTGCGGGATCAAAAGGACACTGAGGCGCTGACTTCGCACGGCTGGAGGGTCCTGCGACTATGGGAGCATACAGGCACCGCCGAAGCCGTACAGTCAATCATCATGGCGCTATCCCCGACGCAAGGCGCATCTCTTCGCCGTTAACCCCCTCCTCTAGCATCTGCTTCTTGATCCCCCAGGCCAGGGCACGGGCCATCAGCGGCGGCACAGCGTTGCCGATCAGTGCATTCCTCTTGTCTTGGGCCGCCTTCACGGTGTTGAAGTAGTCAGGGAAGGACTGGAACCTCATCGCCTCACGAGGCGTGATCAGCCTGGGCTCGGCGTAGTGGAAGTGGCAGCCGACGTTCGGACGCCTGAAATAAGTGTTGATGGTGTAGGATGGCCTATCCGGATGCAACCGACCATAGGTGGTCGTTCGCCCGCCGGTCTGTTTGAACTTCATGATCCGGCCCGTCGCCACGGCATCGGGAACGTCCTGGAAGTTACCCCCCGGAGGGATGAACTGGATGATAGTGGCGTCCGTGGCCGACATCCGGGGTGTTTCATGCAGGGTGAAGGAACTGCCGTTGCCCGCCCTCATGATCTTGGCGAACTCGGAAGGCTCGCTATCGTTGTATGTGGCCACACCGCCCCTCTTGGTACAGGGGCCAAGGTCACCGATAGCAGCCAGCGCACTTAGGTCGTAGCTATTAAAGTCCAGGCCATAGCATTCATGGGCGTACTCGATCTTATTTGGCCTCACCGGTTTAAAGTCTTTGGCTCCGACCATGATGACCCTTTTCCTTCTTTGCGGTACTAGGTAATCCGTCGCCATGACCTCCATGACGGTGACATGGTACCCCAGATTCTCATAAGCTTTTTTTAGGAGATCCGGCAAACGGGTGCCATTGATCATGGAGGAAGCGATGCCAGGAACATTCTCCATGATAAAGGCTCGCGGCTGTTTCCGCTCGATGATCTCAAAGAATCGAAAGACGAGCTTGCCCCTTTCATCTTTGGGCTCCCGTTTGCCAACGAGAGAAAACGACTGACAGGGCGGGCCGCCGATGATGATGTCAGAATACGGGATGTCGTCGATGGGGATCTGTGTCAGGTCGCCGCACCGAGGCTTAAAGCCGAAGTTGAGGGTAAAGGATTCGGTCGCATGCGGCTCCAGATCGTTAGCCCAAAGGAGCTCAAAACCCTCCCAATGAAAGCCAAGGTCTAGCCCTCCAAGCCCACAAAAAAGTGATACGACGGTCAGTTTGTCATTTTTCATGGTTGCCTCGATGTGATCCATTCTTCCAGCTCGTCATGGACTTCTTTAAGTAAAGAGTCTTTTCCGAGAGAATTATTCCTAAAAACAATTTCGTCAGCGAACAAATCGTCCAGATGATTCCTCTCCGTGAGCTCAGCAGACGCCAGTTCCGCCTTGATGGGGTAAGGGAGAGACTTGAAGGCAGCGATGATTACATCGCGATTCTCGGGCCTTATCCATCTTGGATCAAAGACGCGAATCCTTTCGACTTGGTGCTCCTCGACAGCCAGCAAACCTTCCCTATTCTGGCCTTCACGCTCGAATTGGAGCTGCCCGAAGCTCGACATGAGAAAAGCCGCGATCAAGTAGGTGGCTTTCTTCCTGTCCAAACCGCTATTGTCATCTGTGGCCTTACAGGTGGCAAGGGATAGGAAGTTGCTGGAAATCCTGACCTGACGTCCTGCAGCATCAAAGGCAAAGGGGTTGATGTGAACACGGTGCCCCTCCCGCAGTTTCCTGTTCAGGATCAACTCGCCAGCCGCCGGCTCTCTCAGGATGAACCAGAGATTGTTGCGGGGAAGTACCCGCTTGGTCATGTTCACCTTCTGCATGACCTTTCTGATGTATTTACGTAGGCTACGCTCGGAGTAGATTTCTTTCAAGGCCTGGTCATGGTGGGTCTGCCATTTCGCCTTCTTCGGAGAATCTACGTATTCCGCTCGCCCTCTGAGACTAGGCGGCTCAATGATTGGGCACTTCGTGACATCCTGAATCGAGATCTCGTAGCCCGAGAGGTTTTTGGAGTTTCTAACCGCATACCCCAAGAAATCCGGGTTGATCGCAGCCGCGAGTGCCCGTAATTCTGCATTTTCTTCCGCAGTCAGGGGGGCACCCTCGTCCGTGGTGTACCTACCTTTCTTTTCCTTGGTGCTGAACTCCCTCCGGGGGCCGTAATCCGTCAACCCAACGGGGAAGGTGTAGACGATCGTTCCACCGCCTTCCCTGTCGGGACGGCCACTCCTCACGGAGGCGAATAGCTTCGTCAAGGCAGGCCAGTCTCCCGCAAGGAAGTCATTCTCCATGGCCGCCGAGAAATTCGACTTCCACCCGTCTTTTGCCTTCAACTCCTTCTGCCTCTTCTCGACGCATCTCCAGTGCATTGGCCACTCGCCATCCCCTTGGATGAAAGCCCGTGACAGGGCCTCCAAGTCCACCAACCTGGGGTCTTCGGTGGTCCTCACAAACTTCACAATGTTTTCGGGGTCCGGGGTCTCAACACGTTCGGCGATAATGATAGAGGTTGCGATAATCCACTTTTTAAAGAAGGCACTGTGGGGGTATTCGAAGATGCCCTTGATGTTATAATTGCCGAGGAAAAGGTCTTTTAACGGCCGGCCATAACTGTTGTTGTACCACTTGTTGTCAAGGATGATCGCCACCCGGGTCCCGCTTTTCACGCACTTCGTGACGAACTCGACATAGTAGTTATAGATGTTTGCCTGTGCCCCTATCGTCTTGGCAGGTTCCCCGCCAACTCTTTCAATAGCCTCTGCGTAATACTGGCGAAGTTCACCTGGTATCGGATGCCCATCCTGGTTCTCATACCGCTTGAACGGAGGGTTCATGAGGACGACGTTGGCTGCCCTCAGCAACTGCCACCGAGCGAACATATCATCCCTGCTGATGAAAGCCATTGTGGACGGTTTGAGCGATTTTGGTTCCTTCAGGGTTAAACGCAAAGCGGCCAATTGAGCCGGGATGAAATCGACCTCCACCCCCTGGCTAACCCTTAAAGCTTCCTCGAACTTAAGCCCCAACCCGACAAGTCGGTCGTATGCCGCCGACAACAGCGAGCCTTCCCCACAGCAGGGGTCCACGACGTTTTCGACGACCTCACCGATAGCGAGATGAGCCAATACTGCGGCGAGTTCGGGGTCGGTCTGAATTTTACCCCTGCGGTTCTGCGCCTCGATTGGATGGACACAAGTGAACAGTGAATCTACCAGCTCGCAGGCGTTACCTGCCTTCTTTGCGAATTCAGCGACCTTTGCCCCAGGCTGATTCAAGACGGCGACGTATTCTTTCAGTTTATTAAGGGTACCCTTGTCAGTTATGCTTCTGTAGCTCTGCAAGGTGGACTGACTGAAGATGCTCTCAAAGTCCACCTCTCTCAGCTTAGCGAAAGCCTTCACCAGAGATGTTGGTACGTCATCAGTGAGAGGAGGGATCTTACTCGCCCCGGAATGTCCGTACTTGATGAGGACCCCCTTCAGGTACTCAAGCAGCAGGCACCTCAAAAACAGCATCTTCGCGGCGTCCGCCTCGATCTCCGGTGAGAAGTAATTTTCCACCACATTCACAGCCGTAGGTGAAAGGGAAATTGTCGGAACGGCCAGGTGTGAACCTGAAAGGCTGTTGGCTGCGGCCTCCCACTCCCGCAAGACCCGAGGCCAGACATTCTCGAACTTGGGCACCTTCTCGTTAATCACGGTCGAGATGATCGCCTTCATGTCTTTTACGAAGGCGGCTTTGTGCTTCTCGACGGGGGTAACTGTGAAGTCGCCGTTCTCAATCTTGCAATCATTCGGCGGCAAGGACCCATTTAAGGCGAACAATTCCGAGAGTTCGAGGTTGGTGGTGGCAAAATATTTCGGGCTGCTGCTGTCGTAATGAGAGTAGTTCGACTCTGCGTAACTCTTGGCTTGTATCTTGGTCCTAGACGAACAGACTGCCTCTCTTGTCCTCTTGATTTCGACGGCGAGGACCCAACGGTTCGTGCCCTGTTTCAGGAGTACGTAATCAGGTATCCCCGGGTTGCTGTCGGTACGGACGTGATGTTCCCACTTGTATCCCCCGTCAAGACCAAGCTCAGAAAGAGCTTGGTTTGCGAGAATCTCAAAGGCGGGGTGAAAACAGTTGATTTCGTGTTTAGAGTAGGTGAGCCAGGACATCACAGGTCTCCATTACATCAAAATTAAGATTGAAAAGTCTGCAAGACTTCTCGGAGGGTTTCAGGGGCAAGCCTTTCATCACCGAAGACACTGAAAATGAGGTTGTCGATTTCCGCCAGGGCGCCTGCACTCTGTTCTTCGGAAGAGATCAGTTTCAGGCCTAAGTCCTCCAGCAGAGCCACATCCTCTTCCTTGAATGATGCCAGGTCAGGGACAGACACTTGCCGATACTCGAACAACTGGATCTTCGACAGGCCGCTACCCTGGGTGCGAGCAAGGGAAAGGGTCTCAACGCAGACGGCGGTGGAGTTGAGGATGGCAAGCCAGGCCAGAGGGGAACCCCTCCGTGGTGTCAGGCCATAGAAATTGTCAGAGTAACATCTATCATTAAGGATATGGCGAGGCCTCTTCCTCATGTAGTAGTTAAAGATGATCGGAGCAGTGGGGGGATTGCGTGAACGTGCCAGTTGAACGGGCGCTCTTCATACCACGTCAGTACGGAGATATTTTTCGTCGGATCTTGCTGTGCCGCTTTGATGCGATCTTTAAGGATCAACATTATCGATTGGTTCGTCTCTCCCCTCCCTATCAGCAACGCTGACTCAGGATGATCTGACGGGACCTTAAAGCCCTCGATGGAGCACACCTTCTTGACGAACGGCGTCGCCCCAATAGCCTTCCCCTCGGCGAAATCGCACATAAAAAAGTCGGATTGCTTAAGCCTCAAACCTCTCTTCGAATGGAACAGGTCGCCAATGGTGCTGAATCCTCGTATGCCGGCTGCGTAACCACTCCTTGTTCCTTCTAGTTTTTCAGAGTGGACTGATGACGTGGCTTGGCACGTCTTCTTCGTGCCGTAAATGATCGTTGCATCGATAAGCCTCCCCTCGAATGGCTGTCCTCCGACAGGCTTGCATATCACTTCGCTGCACTCTGAATTTATGAATTTGATCAGCCATTGTCCGAACTTCGTGAACTGCCAAGAGTCGTAAACGATGCATGAAAAACGGCCACCTGGCTTTAGATCTTTGACGACCTTCACCAAAAAATACACATACAAGTTAGATGTCCCAGGGATTTCTACATCATAAAGCCCCTTGAACAAGGCCCTATATTCGTCCTTTTTCCCGATCCACTCCTGTCTAATATAAGGAGGGTTCAGAATAGCATAGTCGAAGGCGCTCTCGAACGAGAGGGAAAGGTAGTCGCCTTTGCGACAAAAACTTGATGTTTTCATTTTCTTGAGATAATCCCTCGTCAGGGAGATCATTTTTTCGTCGAGGTCTACCGTGACAATGATATCGTCAGGCCCAATGAGGTTGTGCCCTAGTAGACTCTTAGGGAACGTGCATGGCCCTACGCAAGGGTCGAGTATGCGGATTGGTCGTTCCCTGTCGCGAGTGACCATTAAGTTACGGGCCATCTCCGAGGCAATGTGGTCTGGCGTAAAAACCTGACCAAGCACCTTATGTCTTTCGGTTGGCTTTCTTGCTAGGGATTTTGGGTCACTATATTGTAATTGCGGCATTTTAAATACTCCTCATAGGTCCTGCATCAAACCAGCTTCCTAATTTGGGATGTGCAGTGATGCAACAATCCTACACGCCAATGCGACTCAATATGTCTCAACTCACCATCTCAACTCTCTATTCATCGTCCTTACCTTCCTCAGGCTCAGGGTAGCACTCCCGGCACAGCCAGACACCCTCGCAGTAGGGCTCCTCGTGCAAAGCCACGCCGTCCGGGTATCGCTTGAACTCTCCGCATTTCGCGCATGACTCGTTGCAGGCAAGCATTCTTGCCCTATCAAATGCCGTACCAGCTCCCACCATCAACCCACCTCCCTGCTATTCCGGGCCGATTTCCAGCCTGTTGCACCCGATTGCCCGGAGACATTGCATCAGGAAGACCGCGCTGAACGTTCCCCTGCTCAACTTGCAGTCGATGCTTGCCTTCGTAACTTTGACACCGATCCCATCCAAGCGAGCCACGAGCTCCTTATGACCGATGTTCTTCCTCGCGAGCTCCGCCTTCAAGAGCCCCTTAACTTCTTCCTCCCACTCCGGGTCACTGATTGTTTTGGCTCGGCTTGTCATTGTCAACCCAATTAATAATTATTTTACCGTAAAATTATCATATATGCAATATATTTGTCAAATATGATAATTTTACGGCACAAGAAAAGGCGCACGAAGCGCCTTCCTCCCAAGACACCAAACTGGTCCGCCTGAAGCCTATCTCACCGCATATGGCTCCGAGTGTTCCCGGTGGACGGCGTAGTTCGCCAGATATTTCTCAACCAAAGCCTTGTCCCTTTTGATGATCAGCAGGTTCTCTGCGTTCCGCTCTTGAGCCGCCTTCGTGAAGTTGAACGATCCGGTGAAGACTGTCCGCCGGTCGATGATCATTATCTTGTTGTGAGCGATGGCGTGCCGGTCGTCGATGAAGACCAGGATGCCCGCATTGTTCAGGAAGGTGGCGGAGGTGTATCGCTCCTTCCTCTGGCTTTTGTCCAGCACCGCCTCGACTTTCACGCCCCGTTTGTGCGCATCCAGTAAGGCCTTGGCGATGGGCTTTGAGGTGAAGGAATAGGCTTGGACAAGTATCTGGCTCCTAGCGGCATCGATCTCGCGGACTATCTTGCCAGCGCAGTCCTCGCCCGGAGTGAAGCAGACCTCGACGGTTCCGGCGGCCAGAACCGGCTCCGCTGGGGCAGAGGCCGACAGGAGCACGAGCATAAGCACAACAAGAATTTTCTTCACGATTCTCTCCTTCTTGCCGATAACAGAAGAAATAACCCACTTCTGGGGTGGTCACCCATGCAGGAAACACCCTACAAGATCCGCCAGATCCTCAAGCGGCGTCCATCGGGCGTTACCGAAGCCTCGTACTGCGCCCTCGACGCAATCCTGAAGTTCGACGGTCCGGAATCGCCACATTGCGTCTACATCGAGCATGTGGCTCTGCGGCTTGCCCAGACCTTCCATATTCCGGTCGCCGACGGAGCCCTTACCATGGCGGGCGACGGTCCGGCCTACGCCAGCCTAGAGGTGGCCACTCCCGGAATTCCCTTGCCGAACGTCCTTGAGTCACAGTGCGAACGGATCGCCAGAACATATCCCAACGAGGTGGCGGCTCTCACGGCCTTCGACATCCTGATCGGCAACTGGGACCGGAAACGCAACTTGAAGGCGAGCATCGTAACGCCCCATATTCGCCTGTTCAAGGCTTTTGATCACAGCCACGCTCTCCTGAACATCAAGGAAAGCCCTCGCGACAGCATAGCTCTTCTTGACAGCAACGACCTCATCCTCCGCTTTCATCCGTTTTTCGGACACGTCTCCGGTTCGCTTCTGGAGGAATGGATGGACCGCATGGCGGCAGTTGAGGATATTTACATCAAAGAGTGCTGTTGTTTCGGACGGCCATTTCGGGCTGTGGACGAGCAGTTGCAGTCGGGCCTCGCCAAGGCGTTGTCCCGGAGAAAAAACACCCTCAAAGCGATTCTGGCGGCGAATATCGGCACAATCCGTCCCATACCATGAACATCGAGTTCCATCTCATTCAATACATTGACGATCCTCTACGCGGGGAGACCCGCAACATAGGCATCGTCGCCCGCAGGTATTTCGAGGCTGGATTCCGCTTAATAGGCATCGATAATACGGGAGCCGTCGATCCCGGCTGTTTCAGGGCTCTTTCGGGCAATATCGGGAAAGACGCCTGGGTTTTCGGCGAATGGATAGAATGGTTCCGTTCTTTGACGGCGAATGAGGCCTGGGAGCCGGATTTGTTTGTGGCAACAATGTCGGAACTGGAATCCTCTGGAGGCAGGATCATCGCGAGGAAAGGCGGAGTGCTTGAGACTCATTCCAGGACTTCTCTCGACGATGCGCTCAACCATCTTTTTGGCCGGCTTGTAAGCAGCCCGAGGCCAAGAAGGAATGAATTCAGCGAACGTCTTGAGGAAGTCCTCCAGGGGTCGGAGATCTGTTACCGCCCTGATTTCCTCCGTGACATAGAGGTGGAGTTTTTGCCATGCGAAGGAAAACCGCCCGAGACCGTAGGTCTTTTTTGCCTGCTTGAGAAAAAGCCGAGAACCGCTTTCAAGATCGTCCGGTTCAGAACCGGAAAAGAGGCTTTCATCCGGCAGATGAACGACGCGATCTACACCTTCGAAAAACTCGTAGAGCATGGCTTCGTGGAGAAGGATCGCTGCGTCATCTTGACCGAGGCAATCCCGGCCAGTAATGCCGGCCCTGCCCGACGGCTCGCCGAGGCTGGACATTTAATAAACATACAGATGGACGGCGCCGCAAGGCATATCAGCTCAATTGTCCGCGCAGGCTCCCCCGCCTAATGCATACGCCCAGCGCCACTTCTCCCACGCAGGCAGCTTCTTCATCTCCCGTTCCGCCTGTGCTGCCAGTTTATGCGACGGATACTCCCGCGCTGCAAGCAGCCGCAACGGCCGTCTGAGCTTCGTGTAGAGCGCTCCTTTGCCCTCCTCGTGCTGCCGGTACCGGGCCTGCACGTCCTTCGCGATCCCGACGTACATCCCGCCGCCTTCACACTCGATCATGTAGAGCCACCACGAATCAGCCATTGCTCACCACCTTTTCCACCTCGTCCCGAAGCCGGGGGTTGATCAGATCCAGGTACTTGATGGCGGTGAAGTCGGTTATCCCGAACGCCCGGGAGAGGGCCTTGGGGTGCTTCAGGCCGTTCAGGTACGCCTGGTGGATGGCGGTGGCGAAAAGCGTTTCGGCGTTGACGCCATGCTTGTTGAGGTAGTAGGTCACGGCTGCCTCGGTCAGATGGCTCCCCCTCGTGCGCCCGGGGAAGAGGTATTCGTTCTCCCGTTCATCGTCAACTGCGGACAACGCCCGCCTTGCCACCAGCCAGCGGTCGAGCAGCTTGCACACGGGACCGGCAAGAGCTATTTCCGTCCTGCCGAAGGCGACCCGGTAAACGCCGTCCCGGCCATGCAGGAGATCCGACACCTTCAGCCGTACCACGTTCTTGACCTTTTGCGCGTAGAGCAGCATCAGGACGCAGATCAGAGATTCCTTGAGCGATCCTTCGTCGGGATTCAGCCACTTCCCGAGCAGTTCGGCGTGGCGCTTGTGGTCGAGGAACAGCCCTTGCGGGATTCCCCTGTTCACAGTTTCCACTTTGATCTTTCTGAAAAGCTTCTTGTACCTGTTGAGGTAACGGACGAAGGCACGCACGCCGTTGCGATAGCCAGGGTTCCGCATGATGAAATGGTCGAGCGCCGTCTGGTCGATCTGCTGGACCGATGCCACGGTGCTGTCCATGCTCGACAGGAACCGCACAGCGGAACGCAGGGCGCTGGTTACGGTTCTTTCCCCAAACCGCCTTCTCTTCCCCCTCCATCCCCGCCTTTCATACCGTTCACTGACCAGACGGAGGAAGAGCCGGAAATCTCCCAAGAGCGGCAGGTACCAGGTGCCCTCCGCCCTTGCCATGATCCTCTCCTGTGACCGGCGCTCGGATGCCGCCTCAAGGGCCTCTTCGGATGTTTCCGGCAGAACGCCTGCACCAGTCAGAAACCCGTAGGGGACCGCGTGACGACGCAGCCCTTCCGCCCCAAACACCCTGGTAAGGCGTCGGGAGTCACGGCGTCGGGAAAGTCGAACGAGGCGTCGAGAACCGCGAAGAAGAGGAAGTATTTTTCAAGCCTGAGAGCCGCCTTTTTAGCCCCGATCCTGTCCGCCAGCTTGATCATGAACTTCGAGAAGGATTCCCACACCCATTCACGGTTGACAAGGGCCATCGCATCGCTCAGCCGCTCATCGACGCTCTCCCGCCAGTAGCAGTCCTCGCAGCGGGTTTTGCTGTGCCTCTTCCCCTCCTTCCCGCACTTCGGGCAGATCCAGGGCTTGCCGTCGGTCTTGAGGCAGTCCTTGCAGACAACCCGGCCGTCTGTGGTGACGCCTTCAGGCCGGCGGTTCTTGCCGCAGCACGGGCAAGTGATGTGCCCCTTGCGCCGGCAGATCTGACAGACCGGCTCAGTGAAACCGGCCTTGAAGTCCCGCGCAAGGTAAATGCTCAACTGGCCGCAGACCGGGCAAGCTTTCGGTTCCTTGAAATGTTTGGCGCACGAAGCGCAGGCCACCCGACCATCCTCAAGGATTAATGCCGCATGTGGCGTGTCCTTCCCGCACCGGGCGCAGGGCCGGCCTTTTGACCGGCATTTCTTGCAGAGAGCCGGCGTCCTGCCGCCGGGGGTCCTCGTGGTCTCCCCGCACGATTCGCAGGGCACCGGGCGGAATTCCCGCTTGTAGCAGGCAGGACAGTAGGAGATTCCGTCGTGGACCGCCTGCGCCCTCTTCATCGGCCTGTGGCAGCACCCGCAGGCTTGCGCTATTTTCCGGCCGTGGCGGGACATGCCCTACCTGTCCTTCTTGTACGGGTTGGGGATCGCGCGCAGTTTCGGTCCAGTGATGTTTTCCAGACTCACTCCCTCCGGCAGGTTTGCCCGGGTGGCCTTCGGCTTCGGCTTGCCCTCGCGCTTCCTGTCGGCCTTGCCTACGCGCGGGACCGATTCTGCGGCCTTCTGGTCCATCGACTCCCCGCCTTCCTCGTCGGGGTTCACCATTTCGACGGCCAGGATCTCGTTTGCCGTACAGTCGAAAATAGTCACGATGGCGTCCAGAAGATCGCTGCTGATCCGTTGCGGCCGGTCATGGACGAGCCTCGCCACATGGACGCTGGTGATCTCGTATCCCAGCGCTTCGAGCCGTCTCTTGAGCTCGGTCGCCGTGCGTATCCGGTGCTCGGCCATCAGGACCGGCAGCCTCCATACAAGCCTCTTCGTGAGCTTCAGGTTCATACCGTCCTTGCCCATGCCTATTCCCCCTCTCCCTTTATCTGGCTTATCTGTTTTTCGATGATGGCCCGCATCTCTTCGCTGACGATTTCGTCGGGGATGTGGGTATATCCCTGCGTTGTGGCCGCATAGACATGGCCGTGCTTCCTGCGGTTGGCCTCCAGGCTCATCCTCAGCGACTCATGCGATACCGAGGAATGGCGCAGGCAATGCGGTGAAAACCCCCTGCCTTCAAGCCCAGACAGTTCCATCGCGTGCTTGAACCTCGCCTCGAAGGTCGAAAGGGCCATCCGCTTGCCCCGCTCCGAGAGGAACAACGCCACCTCGTTGGGATCGGCGTTAAGCAGGAACCGGGGGCGAACCTTCGTCAGGTACCAATCCATCAACGAGGGGAAGTCAAGGTTTGTCACAGGAACATAACGGTGCCTTTTCCCGCTTCCCTTGCTTCCCTTGCCCCATACGGACATGAAGCCGTAATCCCCCAGATCCGGGATCTTGGGGTTCGGTGAAAAGGACGTGATATCGAGGCCGAGGCATTCGGAAGCCCTCAGTCCTCCGGTGTAGGTGGTGAAGAACATCGCCTTGTCGCGCATCAGCGGGTAGAAGTCCTTGCTGCCGAACTTCCCGGCGCTGATTATCTCCTTGTCGAAGACTTCCAGAATATGGTCGATTTCCCCGTGTGTGATCGCGGGTCGCTCACGCGACAGCTCGCGCTCGCAGGCGTGGGGGATGCAGTTGTCCTCGTTGCATATCTGGACAGGGGTGATTTTGTAGAACCGCTGGATCTCGTTCCTGAACCGCACGTTTTTCGTCAGGTAGTCCAGGAACCGCCTGACGGCCCCCTGATAGGTCCGTTCAGAACTGCCGACGATGTTCCTGTCACGGACAAGGTGCTCGCACCATTTGTCGAAATCCTCTTCCGTCCAGCGCCAAGGAGCTTTGAGGGAGTGCATCACGAAATCCTTCACCGCCGCCATGTCCCGCATGACCGTCTTGGGACTGTGGCGAAGGGCACCAAGTTGCCGGCTCATGTACGCCTCGACTATCCGGGCGAAGAGTTCAGCCTCGTCCTTTGGCAGGACATGGTGGATTTCCAGTTTCCCGGCGTCTCCGCCGACCACATGCAAGACGGTTTCATCACCCATGACATTCCCTCCATCTGAAATGCCCAAAACAGAGAACAACAATATTCGACCAGCGTTAAATGTTACTTTACCACCCTATAAGTTGAAAAGCAACTTTAAATGTTTAAATCCAACATATTTCATTTAAAGTTGCCACAAATGCTGCAACCATGGTTAACATGCCGTTTTCTCTAAGGATTATCACGGTCGCGTGATTTTCCAATATTTGCACAGGAAATGTGGGAAATGTTGAAAAGCAACCAGAAAAGTTGCAGCTCAAAATCAGGATTGTTTAGTTGTTCTGGTGTGTTAGGGGAATTGTGAGAAAAGAGGAAGGAATACTAGCAATATTGTAAGTTAGGAAGCTCATCCAGAAATAACACGCCGTAATGGGAAAGGGAGACCTCGCCGGGGCGGGGCGTATTGCCTCCGCCGATCAACCCGATGTCGGAAACGGTGTGGTGGGGGCTGCGAAACGGCCTTTGGGCGATGAGAGCATGCTCCCGGTCCAGCAGTCCGGTTATGCTGTACACCTTGGTTGTCTCGATGGCCTCTTCGAAGGACATCCTGGGGAGAATGGTGGGGATCCGGCGGGCGAGCATGGTTTTGCCGGAGCCCGGCGGTCCGATCATGAGGAGGTTGTGCGACCCGGCTGCAGCCACTTCCAGGGCGCGCTTGGCGTGCTCCTGCCCCTTCACCTCGGCGAAATCGTCGCCGGTCCCGGCGTTGCGCTCGAAGAGCTCCGCCACATCGACCCGATGGGGGTCGATACGCCGCTCGCCATTCAGAAACTCGACCACCTCGGCCAGCTCCGACACACCGATGACGTCGATGCCCGCCACCACCGCGCCCTCCGGCGCGTTCTCCCGGGGGACGATGATGCCCGCCAGCCCTGCGGTGCGCGCTGCCACGGCCACCGAAAGACAACCGCGCACGGGCTTGATGATTCCGTCCAGGGAGAGCTCTCCCAGCAGGAGATACTTCTTCAGCCGCTCATCTTTCACGGCACCGGTGGCGGCGAGGATCCCGACGGAGATGGGCAGATCGAAGGCGGCACCCTCCTTTTTCAGGTCAGCAGGCGCCAGGTTGACGGTTATCTTCCGGGGCGGGAAATCGTACCCGGCGTTCTTGAGGGCCGACTTGACCCGGTCCTTGCTTTCCTTGACCGCCCCGTCGGGGAGGCCGACGGTGGCGAACTGGGGAAGCCCCGGCGAGATGTCCACCTCCACGTCGACGATGACGGCGTCGATCCCGAGCAGGGCGCTGGAGAGGGCTTTGGCGAGCATGGCGGTCAGGGCTTGAGCATATCCAGGTAGCGCTCGGCGTCAAGGGCGGCCATGCAGCCGGTTCCGGCGGAGGTGACCGCTTGGCGGTAATGCCGGTCCTGGACGTCGCCGGCGGCGAAGACGCCGGGAATGCTCGTGGCGGTGAAGTTCCCCTCGGCCCCGCACTGGGTACGGATATACCCCTCGTCCATCTCCAACTGTCCCTCGAAAAGGTGAGTGTTGGGAGTATGCCCGATGGCGATGAAACATCCGTGGACATCGATCTCCTTGGTCGATCCGTCCGCATGGCGGATGCGGACGCCGGTCACCCCAGCCTGGTCGCCGAGGACGTCATCCAGGACGTGGTTCCACTCGATGGTGACGTTGCCGCCGCGGGTCTTTTCGATCAGCTTGTCGGCCAGAATTTTCTCGGCCCTCAGCTTGTCGCGCCGATGGACGAGCGTGACGTGGCTGGCGATGTTTGAGAGGTAGAGGGCCTCTTCAACGGCCGTGTTGCCGCCGCCAATGACCGCCACCGCCTTTCCGCGGTAGAAAAAACCGTCGCAGGTGGCGCAGGCGGATACGCCTTTGCCCTTGAACGCCTCTTCGGAAGGAAGCCCGAGATAACGTGCCGACGCACCGGTGGCAATGATGAGCGCATCGCAGGTGTAGATACCGGAATCCCCTTCGAGCCGGAACGGGCGCTCCCGCAGATTGGCGGTATGGATATGATCATAGATCATGGCGGTGTTGAAGCGCTCGGCATGGCGCCGCATCCGGTCCATGAGATCCGGGCCGAGGATTCCGTCCGGGTCGCCGGGCCAGTTGTCCACCTCGGTGGTGGTCATGAGCTGGCCGCCCTGCTGGAGCCCGGTGATGAGGGCTGGACTCAGGTTGGCGCGGGCCGCGTAGACGGCGGCGGTGTAGCCGGCCGGGCCGGAGCCGAGAATCAGGAGACGATGGTGGGCTGTTTGCATATTAACGTCCTCCAAAAAACTATCGCGACAAGATACCAGCAACCTTGGGGAATTGCAAGCGTAGACGGGTTCTTTACCATTGACCGGCCTGTCGGCGCTTTGATACACTTCGCCGACAAGCGACCCCCACAAAAGTGGTGCCGCCCCGGGAGACCTCTGATGCACGCAGACTCTCATCTGGACAGAAGCATTGCCGGACGGCTGAAATATGCCATCGCCCTGACGACCCTGACCCTCGTGGCGGAAGTGGCCGGCGGCATCTGGACCAACTCGCTCGCGCTCCTGTCGGACGCGGCCCATGTGTTTCTCGACCTCTTCGCCCTGGTGCTGTCGCTGGCCGCCATCAAGCTCGCCTCATACCCCGCCAGCGATACCCGGACCTTCGGCTGGCACCGGGCGGAAGTTTTTGCCTCGTTCATCAACGGCGCCACGGTCTTTCTCATGGCGCTGGGCATCTTTTACGAGGCAGCGGGACGGCTGCTTCACCCGGAAGAGGTAAAAAGCCTTCCGATGCTGCTCATCGCCACCCTGGGCCTGGTGATGAACCTCATTTCGGCCACGGCCCTCCATGGGCACTCCCACGACGACCTGAACGTCCGTAGCGCTTTCCTTCACGTAGTGGGTGACGCGGCGGCTTCGGTGGGGGTCATCGTCGGCGGCCTCATCATTTACTTCACCGGTTGGTACGTCTTGGATGCCCTCATCTCCATCGGCATCGGCTGCGTCATCTTCGCGGGCTCGTGGCGGGTGCTGCGGGAGGCGTCGCACATCCTGCTGGAGGGAGTCCCCCGGGGGATGAGCACACGGCAGGTGGCCGACGAGATGGCCGGCGTGGAAGGGGTCAATGCCGTTCACCAGATGAACATCTGGACCATCTGCTCCCATATTCTGGCGCTGTCCGCCCACGTGGACGTGAAGCCCGAGTACAAGGAACGGCAGGCCGAGGTTCTACGGCAGATCGAACAACTGCTCCTCGAGCGGTACCACATCACCCACACGACCCTCCAGGCCGAGTGCACCCGCTGCGTGGACGGGCCGGTCATCAAGGACCTCCGGCACCGGCCGCGCCACGGCCAGAGCCATGACGACCATAGCCACTCCCATGTGCACTGCACCCACGGCCCCCACGAACATCATCACGGGCATTCACACTAGCAGGCCGGAGGCGCAATCCCAATGCTCCCCTACACACTGATCCAGGAAGCCGACGACCGGCTCAGGAAGCGGGTCCGCCGCACCGAGCTCATCCACTCCCATCACTTCAGCGAGAAACTGGGAGTCCCGATCTACTTCAAGTGCGAGAACCTCCAGCGCACCGGTGCCTTCAAGATCCGAGGCGCCCTGAACTTCATGACGGCGCAGCGCGGGATGCCCTGGCAAAAGGCGTCATTACCGCTTCTGCCGGCAACCATGCCCAGGGAGTCGCGTTCTCGGCCGACCTGCTGGGAGTGCCGTCCACGGTGTTCATGCCGGAAAGCACGCCGCCGCAGAAGGTCTTTGCCACCCGGGACTACGGCGCCGAAGTGGTGCTCACCGGCCGCAACTTCGACGAGGCGTACGCTGCGGCGGTCCAGGCCCAGGAGGAACGGGGCGCCCTTTTCGTCCACCCCTTCGACGATCCGCTCGTGATGGCCGGTCAAGGCACCATCGGCCTGGAGATTCTCCAGGAGCTTCCCGATGTGGCCAACATCCTCGTCCCCATCGGCGGCGGTGGCCTCATCGCGGGCATCGCCACGGCCATCAGGGAGACCCATCCCCAGGTGCGGATCATCGGCGTGGAAACGGCAGCGGCCCCATCGGCCCACTATTCGCTGCAAAAGGGGAAGATCGCCCAAGTGCCCGTGACGGTCACCCTGGCCGACGGCATTGCGGTCAAGAAGCCCGGGGTGAACACCTTTCCCATCATCAGGGACTTGGTGGACGAGGTGGTCCTGGTGGAAGAGGAGGAGATCGCCCTCGCCATCGTGGCGCTGCTGGAGCGAACGAAACTCCTGGTCGAGGGGGCCGGGGCCGTCCCGCTGGCCGCGCTTCTCAACCGGCGCGTGGCGGAGCTCTCGGGGAAAACGGTCTGCGTCCTGTCGGGCGGAAATATCGACGTGAAGACCATCTCGGTGGTGGTGGAACGGGGTCTGGTGGCTGCCGGGCGCTACCTGAAACTGAAGGTGGAACTGGACGATCTCCCCGGCGCCTGGCGCGCCTTGCCACGGAAATCGCCGAGGCGAAAGCCAACATCTCCATCATCACCCATGACCGGCGCTCGAAATCGCTCCCCATCGGCAAGACCGAGGTCCTCATCGAGCTGGAGACCCGGGGGTTCGAGCACATTCAGGAGGTTATCTCTCACCTGCAGGGGGTTGGGTATCTGGTGGATGTGCTGAAATAAGGCCGGAAACGAATTCCGCCGTAAGCGGTGCCGTTGCGCCGGCCCCGGCCAGCCCGGGACGCCGCAGGTCGGCGGCGGTATCCACATCATACCAGACAGGAAGAAGCTCGACCCGCACGCCTGCCGCCTCGGCCCGCGCCAGCGACTGCTCCAGCACCTTCCCCGTGGACCAGGGGATGTGGCGGAAAAGCTCCGGCAGGTACCGCTTCAAGGCCAGCAGGTAGTAGCCGCCGTCCTCCGAGGGACCATAGACCGCATCCACCGTGGGGCGACCCAGCAGCTCGAACGCCAGCCGCACGTACTCCTCGGGCAGATCGGGGGAGTCGGTGCCGATCACGGCAACTTCACCATACCCCTCATCGAAAGCGACCTGGAAGGCCGAATCGAGCCGCGCCCCCAGATCATCCCCCTCCTGGGCACGACATGCCCACCCCGGAGCTGTCTCTGCAAAGAAATGTCCATTCCCCTCTCCCGGCTCGTAGAAGAGCAGGAGAGCCACGCCGGCCATTCGGGCACACGTGGCAAGGATATCCAGAAGCATCCGCCGGTAGAGCTCAGCGGCGTCCCCGGGAGAGAGGGGCGGCGTCAGCCGTGTCTTCACCCGGCCGGCCATGGGCCTTTTGGCGAATACCATCAGAGCTTTTGACATGGCTGAAGGCTCATGAACAGGGAGTTTGCAGCGAACAACGGCTAGCGTTATCCACAACTTCCAGGGTTTTCCACACAGTTATCCACAGGGAGGCGTCGACAGATGCTTTGGCGAGTGTTAACAAGGAACGTGCGTGAGCACATGAACTACGCTCATGCCTTTCGCTTATCCCGCTCAATGGCGGCATAGGCGGAATGCTTGTGGATCGACTCGAAATTCTCCGCCTCCACCGAGAACCAGGTTATGGCCTCGTGGGCGGCCAGGACCAGGGTCGCCTCACGGACGATATCCTCCACGAATTTCGGGTTCTCGTAGGCCCGTTCTGTCACGAATTTCTCGTCGGCCCGCTTGAGGAGCGACCACACCGGGCTGGAGCCGCACCCCTCGATCAGGTCCACCAGGTCTTCGATCCAGACGAAGCCCGCATACCGGACCCGGACCGTAATATGGCTGCGCTGGTTATGGGCGCCGTAACGCGAGAGCTCCCTGCTGCACGGGCACAGGGAAGTGACCGGCACCTGGACCCCGAGCACGAAATCGAACGTTTCGCCCAAGGTTCCTGTGAAGGTGCAGGTATATTCCATGAGGCTCCTGGCTCCGGACACCGGGGCCCGCTTCTCGATAAAGTAGGGGAACTCGATCTCCAGATGGGCCGAGGATGCGCCGAGCTTTTTCTTCATCTCCTGGAGGATCGGCTCCATCTTGTCCAGGCCGATGTCCTCGCGGTAGACGTTGAGAATCTCGATGAAGCGGCTCATGTGGGTTCCCTTGAAGTGGTGGGGGAGATCCACGTACATGTTCACCCGGGCCACGGTCTGCTGGAACTTCCGGTTCTTGTCCATCACCACGATGGGATAGGAGATGTCCTTCACCCCCACCTTGCTGATGGGGATCTTGCGGGTGTCACGGCTGGTCTGCATATCAGGCATCGGGCCGGACGGGGCAGGGGCGTCG
Source organism: Geobacter anodireducens (assembly GCA_001628815.1). Classification (NCBI taxonomy): domain Bacteria; kingdom Pseudomonadati; phylum Thermodesulfobacteriota; class Desulfuromonadia; order Geobacterales; family Geobacteraceae; genus Geobacter; species Geobacter anodireducens. The sequence goes on along the minus strand of CP014963.1, from coordinate 484,499 downwards.
GGCATCAGGGATCGGGGATCTTCGGTTTTCTTCGTCCTCATGCAGTTTCCTTCCCGGCCCCGGTTCCCTGGTCCACGGTTGCGTAGTTCACCGGGTCCGCCACCCCTGCCTCGGCAAATCCCTTGAGCCGCAGGCGGCAGGAATCGCAGAGCCCGCAGGCAACTCCCGCGGGGGAGGGATCGTAGCATGAGTGGGTGAGCCCGTAGTCGACCCCCAGAGCGAGCCCCTTCCGGATGATCTCCGCCTTGGTGAGACTCATGAGGGGGGCATGGATACGGAAGCGGTCCGTCCCTTCCACCCCGGCCCGAGTCGCCAGATTGGCCATGGTTTCAAATGCGGAGATGTAGTCGGGGCGGCAATCGGGGTAGCCCGAATAATCCAGGGCATTGACACCGATGAATATGTCGAAGGCGCCGAGCACCTCGGCCCACCCCAGGGCGAAGGAAAGAAAAATGGTATTGCGGGCCGGCACGTAGGTTACCGGGATATCGTCCCCCACCCCCTCCTTGGGCACGGCAATATCGGCGGTCAGGGCGCTGCCGCCGACCTTGCGCAGGTCGAACTCCACCACCATGTGTTCCACGGCCCCTGCGGGCCGCGCATTCCTCTTGGCCAGCTCCAGCTCCACGCTGTGGCGCTGGCCATAGGAAAAACTCATGGCATGGGGCTCGAATCCCTCGGCCCGCGCAATGGCGAGACAGGTAGTGGAATCGAGGCCGCCACTGTAAAGGACAACGGCTTTTCTAGTCATGGGAATACCTCGCCGGACAGGGCGTTTCAGGGGCATGGGAGCCCTGGGCCATCGTACATCAGGAATGGACGAGGGACAAGGGTGAAGACGCTACAGAAACCAGCTCACCGATCCGCAGAGACGCTCCAGCACGCGCACATGCCAGCCGCGCTGCTCGTGCTCCTCAAGGACCACCCGGCGCGATCCGGCAAGGTCCTCGGCGAACATTTCCGCTACCTGGCTGCCGAACTCGTGGCTGGCAACGATGGCGTTCACCTCGTAGTTGCGGTGAAAGCTGCGCTGGTCGAGATTCGCCGACCCCACCACCCCCCAGGCGTCGTCGATGAGCATGACCTTGGCGTGAAGGACCGGACCCTGACGTTCGAATATCTCGATCCCTTCCCGCAGGAGCGGAGAGTAATAGCTGCGGCTCACGAGGCGCACGATGGGGACGTCGCTCTTGGCCGGGAGGATGATCTGGACCCTGACGCCCCGCCGGACGGCCCGCAGCAGCGACCGGACCACCCGGGCCCGGCACGAAGTAAGGATTCATGATCCGGATCGACTCGCCCGCGCCGGCCATGGCGATGCGGAAGGCGTTACGGATAAAGGAACGGGCATGGTAGGGGCCGTCGCTGATGACCATCACGTCGGCATCACCGGCCGCGGCCACGGGCGGGCGCTCCTGATGCCAGGCCGGAGAGGCGCTCCCCCTCTCGTCACGCCAGAACTCCCGGAAGAGCTGCGACAGATCCATGACCGCCGGCCCGTCGATCCGGATGCCCACATCCCTCCACCGTTCGCAGGGGAAGCCGAACCCCGAATACTCGTCGCCGATATTGACTCCGCCCGTGAATGCGGTTTCCCCGTCGATCACGGCCATCTTGCGGTGGTCCCGCTTGTCGAACCAGGCGATCCCCCGCCTGAAGGGAGGGGGATTGAAGGCGAGACAGCGAACCCCGCCCCGTTCCAGCCGGCGGAAGTAGGCGGAAGGAGTGTCAAAACAGCCGATGTAGTCGTAAATAAGGGAGACTTCCACCCCGCGTGCCGCAGCGGCCAGCAGCGCTTCGGCAAAGGCCGCGCCCGTGGCGTCGTCGCGCACGATGTAGAACTCGGCGTGGATGTGGTGGCGCGCCTCGGCAAGGGCCCCGAGCATGGCCGGGAAGAAATCGGCCCCCGACGTGAACAGCTTCACCCTGTTTCCCCGGGAATGGGCCGCCTCGGCATTCCTCCTGAAAACCCTCAGAAAACGGGGGGCGCGCGGGGTGCCCAAAATCATTTTGCGGCGAACGATGGACATGTTCCTTGCTCCTGCATCAAGGGTAACGCAGGCATGCCGGGGGAGCAAGGAAAGACGGGATGACGCAACAAAGGGGCGCGGAGTTTCCCCGCGCCCCTTGACAGCAGTCACCGGCGGCTTCGTCCGCCGTCCTCTCAATCCTCGTAGGCGACCACCCTGACGAGGCCGATGGTCTCGCCCTGGTCATCGGTGGTCGGCGAGTCGGAGACGGAAACGATCCGCTTCACGCCGTTTCCGGCTACGAATGCGTTGACCATGGCATCCAGGGCGGAAAGCTCCTGCATGGCCTTGAGGGAACGGAGCTCCATGCCAAACGTTTTGACCTTGTAACCCATGCCATCCTCCTTTACCAGCGATCCGCCGCAGGTCCGCTACTGGACGGACACCACTTCCTTCACTCCCGGCACCTTCTCCTTCAGGGTCCGCTCGATCCCCATCTTGAGGGTCATGGTGGACATGGGGCAGTGGCCACAGGCACCGACCAGCTTGACCTTCACCACGCCGTCATCGGTAACCTCAACCAGTTCCACGTCGCCGCCGTCCGCCTGGAGCGCGGGGCGGACCAGGTCGAGAACCTTCTTAACGTCTTCCAGCATTGTTGTCTCCTCCTTGGGTTGTGTTCTCTGCTTGATGGGCGGCTCCCGGCACGCCGGGGCTGGTGAGCGGGAATGGATCGAGGATCTCCGCCAGCCGCCCGGCCGACAGAAGCTGCCGGTCTTCCACGATCTGCCGGATGCTCCGGCCCGCGGCAGTCGATTCCTTGGCAACCTCAGCCGCCGCGGCATAGCCGATATAGGGCGCGAGCACCGTGGCAAGCCCCACCGACTGTTCCAGGTAGCCGAGACAGCGCTCCCGGTCTGCGGTGATGCCGGCGATGCAGGCGTCGGCCAGCCTGGGCACCGTATTCTTCAGTATCTCCAGGCTGAACAGGAGATTGAACGCGATCACCGGCATCATGACATTGAGCTCCAACTGCCCGGCCTGGGCGGCGAGCATGATCGTCGTGTCCGCGCCCATGACCTGAAAGGCGACCATGTCGGTCACCTCGGCCATGACCGGGTTGACCTTCCCCGGCATGATGGAAGAGCCCGGCTGGAGCGCCGGCAGCGCAATCTCGGCCAGCCCGGTCCGGGGGCCCGAGGAAAGGAGCCGCAGGTCGTTGGCGATGCGGGCCAGGTTGACGGCAAGCCCCTTGAGGGCGGAGGAGAGGGCCACGAAGGGGTCCATGTTCTGCATCCGCTCCACCAGGTTCGCGCCGCGCACGAGGGGAAAACCGGTTTCCCGGGCGAGCTCGGCCACCACCAGATCGATGTAGGCGGGCTCGGCGTTCATGCCGGTACCCGCCGCGGTGCCGCCGATACCCAGTTCCGCGAGCCCCGGCACTGCTCCCTCGACGGCGGCCAGGTTCTTCTCCAGTGCCAGGGCCCACGCCTCGAACTCCTGACCGAGGCGGATCGGTACCGCGTCCTGCAGGTGGGTCCGGCCGCTTTTGAGGATGTCGTCGAATTCGGCGGACTTTTTCCGAAGCGCGGCCACGAGCCCGGCCAGGGCCGGCCTGAGATCCTCCGCCAGCCGAAGGGCCGCCAAGCGCATGGCCGTGGGGAAGACGTCGTTGGTGGACTGGGCCATGTTCACGTGGTCGTTGGGATGGACAGGGGCATATCCGCCCCGTTCCTCCCCCAGCAGCTCATTGGCCCGGTTGGCGAGCACCTCGTTCACGTTCATGTTGTGGGAAGTGCCGGCGCCGGCTTGAAACGGGTCCACCACGAAGTGTGCATCAAAGGCGCCGGCCAGGCACTCGTCGGCCGCCCGGACGATAGCGTTCCCACACCGGACGTCGAGCCTCGCCGTGGCCATGTTGGCCTGGGCTGCGCACTTTTTGACCAGTACCGTCGCCCGGACGAGGGCCGGATGGGGCATCAGGCCGGAGATGGGAAAATTCTCCACGGCCGGGCCGTCTGGGCGCCGTAGTAGGCGGCCGCCGGAACCCGTACCTCGCCGAGGGTATCCTTTTCGATCCGGAACGTCACCGTGCATGACGTTTCCCGGTCCCCGGCCGCCGGTTTTAAGGCATTGTGCTTTTCCATGATGATCCGCAGGTGCTCCGCCTCCTCGTCACGCAGGGTGCGCAGCATGCTCTTGCCCTGGGGGTCGGTGGTCTTCTCCATGAGCTCTTCGAAGTGGGCGATCCCCTTCTTCTCGATCGCCATGGCGATCTCCAGGGCCTGGCGATCGTCGGTGTCGAAGGCCACCTGCCTCTCGTCCGGGCCGGCCGGTTCGAGGGAGACGGTGGAACCGCCGTAGAAGACCCAGCGCCCTTCTTTGTGGAGGGACTGATACAGTTCGGAGAGCGTGAGGTAGTGCTGCTCCTCCGTGCGGGCAAGCCAGCGGAAGATCCGCTTCCCCTCGGGATTGAACGTCTTGTGCTCGGCCCGTGTATAGAAGTCGAAGGTCTCCTTCTCGATCTCCATGGCTCTCATGATGGCATCGAGCATTTCCTTGCCGTGATCGTTCATTGGGGTCCCTCGCTGAGTGGCAGTGTCAAGCCGAGCAGTTCATCGACGGTGCGGGAGAGATAGACCGAGCAGCCGAGTTCCGCCGGAAGCCGCAGATCGATATCGTAGCGGTCTCCCACGAAAAGGCACTCGGAGGGTTTCCGGCCGATGTCGGCAAACAGAGCGTCCAACGCCTGGAGGTCAGGCTTCGGACGCCAGTTGTCCTCAATGGTGACGACACGGCGGAAGAGCCCCGTCACGCCGATGGCATCCATGATTCGGCCGGAAAGGGCACGGTTGTTGTTGGTGTAGAGGTACAGCTCCCGGCTGGCGCCGAGGGTGCGCAGGAATTGCACCACCCGACTGTCGCGCCGCAGGTGGGGTTCCGGTGCCACCTCGGCGGCAAAGCGGCGATGGAGCTCCCTGAGGTCGCCGCCGAGTTCCCGGCAGGCATCGCTCAGGGAGGCCTCCCTGCCGAAGCGGGCGGTCAGTTCGCGCCTGACCCGCCGGACAATCTCACCCGCCTCTTCCGGACTCACACGGAGCAGGTCCGCCAGATAGCGGTCGGCGCAGGCTGCGATCTGCACTCCCAACGACTCGCTCTGGTAGAGAGTGCCGTCCAAATCGAACACGATGGCGTCGATGCCGGTCAGCATGGGATGGCTCTCCGGAAACTCAACGGCACGGGCCGCCGCAGGAAACAGTCTATCACCCGAACAGGGGCTGTCAAAGGAGCTTGCTCCAGTCGCGCATGCAGAGCAGGCGGGGATTCTCGACCCCCTTGGCCTGCACGAGGATCTTAAAGGTATCGCCCATTCCCCCCTCGGGCAGGACGAGCTTCTTCAGCACCAGCCGAATTTTAATCCGCTCCTCTTCGGTGGCGGCAGCCGCCTCCAGGGTCATGAGCTCCTCCATGAGACCCGTTGCCATGAGAAAACGGTACTGTTCGCCGAACCAGACCTTGCGCAGCCCCAGTTCCTCACCGCGCAGGATGAGCGTTGTGAAATCCACGTGGCTCGTGATGTCCTGATGGCCGACCCACTGGTACGGGTCTTCCTGGATCGTGTGGCGGAAGTAGCAGAGAAGGGTTCCGTTCTGGCGCATGGGGCCGTAAAGCTCGGGCGAGAGGAAACCGTAATCCACGGTCAGCACGAAGCCCCGCTCCAGGCAACGGGCGACCCCCTCCAGCCACCGGCATGCGTTGAGGTTGATCTCGGCCCGTTGCCCCGGCTGGAGATTGACGTCGATCCGCCGGAAATAGTCCGCCAAGTCGGGCGTCGAAGGAAGGTCGAGCTGTTCGGCGAAGCCGTCGCCGGCGGCGGTGACGAAGACCTCCCGCAATCCGGCAGGGGTCATCTCCACCACGTGGGTCGGGAAGGAATCGATGAGTTCGTTGGAGTAGAGGCAGCCGGTGAACCTGAGGGTACCCCCCATCAGCTCGGCCGGATCGTTCCACCCTACCCGGCGAGGTGCTCGGCCAGCACCTGCCGCTGGGCTGCGGCCAGGGACGGCTCCGCCTCCACGAGCCGCAGAGTGAGGCAGGCGTAGAGTTCCGGGTTCAGCTCCCGGACGGCGTCCAGCACATCCGCCGCCAGACGGCCGTGGCCGGCGCCGGCCTCCACCAGGGTGAAGGGCGCCGGGCATCCCATGACCTCCCACATCCGGCAGACCTCCCGGCCGATGAGCCGGCCGAAGACCCGATGGACGTTGATGCTGGTGTAGAAATCCCCCTCGGCGCCCACCTTGCGGCCCGGGGACGTGTAGTAGCCAAGGCCCGGCTCATACAGGCACGCGGCCATGAAGTCGGCAACGGTGATACGCCCGCCCCGTTCCTTGATCCGGTCGTGAATGATGCCGCGCAGCCTGGAATCGTCGATCTGTTCCACAAGCCCTCCCCAAAAATACGATTGTATAGTGTAAGGGCCGCTGTTTGTCAATCACAGGTACGCTCTTGCTCTAAACGAAGGACAGTGATACAAACAATCTGTGTGTGAACCCGCAACACCCCGTGCCTGTGCCCGCCGCCAACCGGCGGCCCCGGCACAACCCGTCACGGCCCCATGCGGCGTGGCGGGATGGTTCGGCGCCTGACGGCCATGGCCGGAACACCGGCCACAATGGGCATTCTGCTCCTTGCGAAGCCGGCTTGAAATGATATGGTACCTGTGACCCGAACTCCATCAGCAGGGTCAAAACAACAACTGATCATCCCCACACATGACCAGCTCCGACCTCGTATCGCGAAGCGCCCGCTTCGCCCTGGTGATGCTGCTTCTCGCCGCGCTCGTCCTGACGAGCCGCGTCAACTATCTTCTATTTCATACGCTTACCGAAATCGTCACCGTGGTCGCGGGATGCGGCATCTTCATGGTTGCCTGGCACGCCCGGCGGCAGATCGATAACCACTGCATCCTGCTCATCGGCGTCTCTCACCTGTTCGTGGCGATCATTACCCTGTTCCACGCCCTGAGTTACCCGAGAATGGGGATCTTCCCCGGCGCGGGCATGAACCTCCCCACCCAGCTCTGGATCGGCTCGCGGCTGCTCCAGGGAACGTCGCTGGCGCTTGCACCGCTGTTCGTCAGAAAGCGGCTCAGTCCCGCCGCGGCCGTTACCGCCTACGCGGCCGTGACGTCCTTCATCCTGCTGTCGATCCTGCACTGGGACATCTTCCCCACCTGCTTCTCGGACGATGTGGGGCTCACCCCGGTCAAAAAGGGAGCCGAGTTCCTGGCCGGCATCTTCATCCTCGCTGCCCTGACAGGCTTGCTGACCAAGCGCCGGCACTTCGACTCCCGGGTGTTCCGGATGCTTTCGCTCTCCCTGGTCTTCCTTGCGACAAGCGGCTTCGTTTTTGCCCTCAACACCGGCATCTCCACCCTCATCGGCATGACGGGGCACCTCCTGACGCTCGGCGGCTTCGTGCTCATCTACCGCGCCATGGTGGAAACGGGGCTGGAGCGCCCCTACGATCTGCTGTTCCGAGACCTGAAAGAAAGCGAGAAGCGCTACCGCAGCCTCTACCACAAGACCCCGGTCATGCTCCACTCCATTGACCGGGAAGGGAAAATCGTCAATGTGAGCGATTTCTGGCTGGAAACCCTCGGCTACCGGCGCGACGAGGTGCTGGGCAGGCTTTCCGCCGACTTCATGACCGACGAATCACGGGCGTACGTGCTCGGCACGGTCGTGCCGGAATTTCTCCGGTCCGGATGTACCAGGGATATCCCGCTCCACCTGCTGACCAGCAGCGGGAAGGTCATCGACGTCCTTCTTTCGTCTGAGTCTGAACGGGACGATGAGGGAAAAATCGTGCGATCCCTGTCGGTCATGACCGACGTGACGGAGCAGCGGAGTGCGGCCCGGCAGATCGAACGGCTCAACGAAAGCCTCGCCTCCCGGGCCATGGACCTGGAAGTGGCCAACGGCGACCTGGAGGCGTTCAACTACAGCGTCTCGCACGACCTGAGATCCCACCTGACCGTGATCCGGGGATTCAGCGACGTTCTGCTCGAAGTCTGCGCGGACAAACTCGACGACGAATGCCGCAGCTACGTGCGTCACATCGGGGAGGAGACGGGGCGCATGAACGGTCTCATCGGCACCCTGCTCGACTTCTCCCGCGTGGCGCGCGTGGAGTTGGAACGGGTGCCGGTCAGTCTGAGCACGCTGGCCGAGGAGATCGCCCTGGAACTCAGGATGAAGGACCAGGAGCGCATAGCAGAGTTCACCATTGCCGAGAACGCCGACGTGACCGCCGACCCGGGGCTCATGAGGGTCGTGATGGAGAATCTGCTGGGCAATGCCTGGAAATACACGGGCAAACGGGAACGGGCCGTGATCGAATTCGGCAAGGAAGAGGTGGAGGGGAAAACCGTGTTTTTCGTCCGGGACAACGGAGCGGGGTTCTCGTCACAACAGGCCGACAAGCTCTTTCTTCCCTTCCAGCGCCTCCACGGCCGGAGCGAATTCCCGGGACACGGCATCGGCCTCGCAACGGTCCACCGGATCGTCTCCCGCCATGGCGGCACAATCTGGGCCCAGGGGGAAGAGGGTAACGGGGCAGTATTCTATTTTACGCTGTAATGCGGCAGTCAGTCGCGGATGGCTCCAGAGTGCGAATGCGCTCCTCACTCATCTGCCCCGGCACGCCATCCCGGAGCGCCCGGAGGTCCAGGCACCTCTCCTCCCGTAGCAGTTCCTCGCATCCCTCAGCGGTAAGCGGCCTGCTGAAATAGTATCCCTGCACTTCCTCGCAGCCGTGCCGGCAAAGGAAATCAACCTGCTCAAGGGACTCGACCCCTTCGCCGACGGTCTTCATGCCGAGGCCGTGGGCCATGGTGATGATGGTCCGCACCAGGATAGCGTCGTCCGGATCGCTCGCTATGTCGCGGATGAACGATTGATCGATCTTCAGGTTCGTAATCGGGAACCGCTTGAGATATCCCAGGGACGAATAGCCGGTGCCGAAATCGTCCACGGCGATGTCGATCCCCATGTCTGCCAGGGAACGGAGGATCGACACGGACTGCTCGGCCCGCTCCATGAGGAGGCTTTCGGTCAGCTCCAGCTCCAGCCAGCGGGGATCGAGGCCCGTTTCGGCCAGGACGTCGGCGACCATCTGGATGAGATTTTCCTGGCGGAACTGCCGGGCCGAAAGGTTCACCGCCATCCTCAGTGGCGGGAGCCCCGCCTCCTGCCACGCCTTGTTCTGGGCGCAGGCGGTGCGCAGGACCCACTCGCCGATGGGCACGATGAGCCCCGTTTCCTCGGCCAGGGGGATGAACCTGGCCGGCGACACGAGCCCCATCTCCGGGTGGTTCCACCGCACCAGTGCCTCCACGCCGCTGATCCTTCCGGTCCGCAGATCGACCCGGGGCTGGTAGTAGAGCAGAAACTCCTGTTGCCGGATCGCCCGATGAAGGCTCGTCTCCAGGGCCATCCGCTCGAAGACCCGCGTGTTCATCTCCTCTGAATAGAACTGGTAGTTGTTTTTCCCCTGCTCCTTGGCATGATACATGGCGGCATCGGCATTCTTGAGCAGCGCGTCCACCGTGTCGCCGTCGGAGGGGAAGAGGGCGATGCCGATGCTGGCCGTGATGTAGAGCTCGTGCCCCATGAGCAGGAACGGCGTGGAAAAGAGGCCGATCAGCTTCTTGGCCACCGTGGTCACATCATGCATTTCCTTCACGTTGGGAAGGATGAGGATGTATTCGTCCCCTCCCAGCCGCGAAACCGTGTCCCCGCCGCGCACGCAGTTGCGCAGACGGTTGGCCACGGCCTTGAGCAGCATGTCCCCCACCGTGTGCCCCAGGGTATCGTTGATCTTCTTGAAGTTGTCGAGATCCAGGAACATGACGCCGATGGGATTGCGACGGCGGGAGGATTCCAGGGCGAGCGCCTGCCCCAGGCGGTCCTGCAGGAGATTGCGGTTGGGAAGGCCGGTCAGGGGGTCGTGGTTGGCCTGGTAGACCAGTTGTTCCTCGTAGCGCCGCTGGTCGCTGATATCGTTCATGATGCCGATGTAGTTGGTGACCGCGCCATCACGGTCGCGCACCGGCGCCACGTAGAGCTCGTTCATGAACTGGCTGCCGTCCTTGCGGTAGTTGCGCAGGACAAAGTAGCCTTCCCTGCGCTCCTCCAGGGCCATGGCCAGCTTCCTGAGCTCCACCTGGTCCCGGTCGTTCCCCCTGAGAAAGCGCGGGTTCTTCCCAAGGACCTCGTGCCCGGCATAGCCGGTCATCCGCTCGAAGGCGGGGTTCACGTAAATAATCAGGTTCTCGCCATTGACCGCGTCGGTGATGGTGATACCGTTCACGCTCGACTCGATGGCCCGTTTGAAGACGAGGAGATTCTGCTCGTCCCGCTTGCGGGCGGTGATGTCGCGGACAATGCCGATCACGGCCCGGCGACCTTCAAAAACGATCCGGCTGACAGAGAGGTCGGCAACGAAGCGGTTGCCGTCCCGGCGGATCCCTTCCAGTTCATAGGCGAGTTGGCGCGTGCCCTGGCCGCCGGATGCCTGCGCCGCGAACCGGAAATAGCCCCCGTCGGCCGACAGCAGGCAGTCGATGGCCATGCCGGCGGCCTCGGCGTCCCGGTAGCCGAACATCCGCTCGGCGGCCGGATTGAGGGAGCGGATCATCCCGTCTTCCCCGAAGGTTATCACCCCGTCCACCATCTGGCGGAGGAGCACCTCCTCCCGGAAGACGGCCGCAACGGCCGTGCGGCGCAGGGGGCGCACGATGAAGGCCCACAGGAACGGCGCGCCGAACGTGACGAGCCCCAGACTGTCGATGAATGCCTCCACGAACTCGACTTCGCGCCCGGTGACATGGGGCAGAACCGCCATGAGCAGCATTTCGATCAGAAACATGATCAAAAGAAGCACGATGAACTGCCGCACCGGTGAAGGAAGGCGGTGGTGGAGTGCGGAGATTTTTGTGAAATCCATGCAGAGCTCCGCTGAGAGGGGAATAGCCCGCCCGGTCTGCGCAAAAACGGGACAAGTGACACTACTCATACGTATCGGCATCCGTTGCGCAAACTTTACCGTCTTCCGTCATCGATGCCCGTCAGCCGTCGGAGGAAGCGTAGCGGGCGGCCACGGCGGCGGCAGTGCGGGCCACCTCGGCCCGCAAGTCGGGAGGAGAGAGGACCTCGGCATGGGCACCGTAGGAGAGGATCCAGGCGATGATCTCCATGCGGCCGCCGGCGGTGAAGGAGAGGACGCAGGCGCCGTCGGGCTCCATGCGGACCTCCTGGGTAGGGTGCCAGATCCGGCTGCGGACCGTGTGGGCAAGTTCGGGCGAAAAGCGGATCGCCACGGGCAGGGGTTCCTCCTCAACGATCCCGAAGGCATCCCGCAGCCGTTCGGCCGGCCGGTAGTCATCGGGGATCTCGAACCGCTCGCGAGTCACCTCAACGGAGGTGATCCGCTCGGCGGCAAACGTGCGCAGCGCCCGCCGGTTGTGGGCGTAACCGACCAGGTAGAGCCCTCCCTTGTAGAAGACCAGAGTATAGGGGTCCACCTCGTACAGGGCGGACCGCCCCTGCCCCTTGGCCTGGTAGGCGAGCCGCACCCGGTACTGGTAGATGAGGGCATCGCGCAGGCTGCGCAGCCCATCCCCCACCCGCGAATAGTCGCGCCGTCCCTGCAGAAGCGGCACGGACACCTCGGCAATCCGCTCCATATGGGCTGCGTAGCGTGGGGGAAGGACCGAGCTCACCTTGCGGAAGACCGCATCCAGGTCCTCCCGGAAGGGGGTACCGTCAAGAAAATGAAGCTGGGTGCGGAAAAACGAGAGTGCCACCAGTTCCTGAAGGGTAAAGGTAATGGGGGGAACGTCCCGGAATCGGGTGATGAAGCGGTAGACCTTGCGCCCCTCTTCCCAGTCGGAGATCAGGGGATATCCCGCCTCGTGGATGGCGGCCAGGTCACGGTGATGGTGCGGCGGTCCACGCCGGTTTCCTCGGCCATTTCGGCAATGGTCACGCCGTGCCGCGCTCGATGAGGCGGATGAGGTCATGGACCCGGGCTGCCTGGGAGTACTTCTTCGCCGGTTTTCCCTTTTTCATGGGGCACCTCCTGGGAAAGGGATGATAGCCCGGAACAAAAGGCGGGGAAAGCGGAAAAGGGGTCTCCGGCCAGCGGGGTGATAGCGGCGAGGCCGAGCGGATTGGAGAAAACATTCCAGGCGGCCGTCAACGGCATGGGCATATACTGCGCTTGACATGATTGGCATATTTTCATTGAAAACTACACACCAGTCCACGCATAATGACTGCGCTGCCCCTTCCGGCCCCCCACGGACCGTTCGGGGCGAGGCATGAATATGCATTTGCACGGACAGCCGGCAATGCTATAGTACATGCAAATAAACGGATTTAGCAAACTCAACAACGACAAACGTATGCGCGGCACTATCGTTTCCCTCATCGCCCTTGCGGCCGGAGTCATCCTGTCACTGCTTCTCGGCTGGTTCGCCGTGGGAAACTACCGGAGCGCCCGCCCCATTGCCGAAGGGAACCTCCGGGGGCTCGCCCTTTCGCTCACGTCGGCGCTGGAATCGATTGCGGCCCGCGACTCGTCCCTGACTTCGCTGGCCGCCTTTCGCGCCCGGGACATCGCCTATGTCTCGGTCATCGACCGCAACGGCACCATCGTCTTTCACTCCAATGCCGACCTGATCGGATCGCGGGTGACGGATCAACGGTACGAGACGGTTCTCGGCGGACGGGGCCTGGCGGAAAACCGCATCAGGCTCGGCACGGGCGAAGAGGTGTACGAATATCACTCTCCCCTCCACCTCCCCGGCCGGACCCTGGCCCTGCGCCTGGCACTTCACCCCTGGCGGGCCGATGCGGTGATCCATCGGGCCAGGGTCGGCATGGTGGTGCTGTTTTCGCTGCTGACGGCAGCCTGGACGATGGGGGTGCTCCTCTATCGCCACGCCCGCCAGGCCCAGGAGCACCGGCTGGAAATGATCCGCCGGGAACGGCTTGCGCAACTGGGGGAAATGGGGGCGGTGCTCGCCCACGAGGTGCGTAACCCCCTGTCCGGGATCAAGGGCTACGCCCAACTGCTCATGGAGCGGAGCAACGACGATGGAAACCGGGAGTTCTCCGCACTGATCGTCACCGAGGCGATCCGGCTCGAATCGCTCGTCAGCGACCTTCTTGCCTACGCCCGGCCGGAGCCCGGGCCAGAAGGGCCGCTCCAGGTAAACGCGGTGATTGACCATGTGCTGGCACTGGTGGGCCCCGAAGCGCGGGCCGCCGGCGTCACCATTGCGGCATCCCTTGCCGAAGGATTGGCCACCAGAGGGAACGAAGCGCGGTTGGAGCAACTCATTCTCAATCTGGCAAAGAACGGCATTCAGGCCATGCCGGACGGGGGAAAGCTGGCCGTTGTCTCCCGGCGCGAAGGGAAAACGGTGGAGATCAGCGTGGCAGACCACGGCCACGGCATTGCCCCCCATGACCGGGAGCGGATCTTCACCCCGTTCTTCACCACAAAGGCCCGGGGCAGCGGCCTGGGGCTGGCCGTCTGCCGCAAGATAGCCGAAGCACACGGGGGGAGCATCAGCGTAGCGGACAATCCCGGCGGCGGCAGCGTTTTCCGGGTAACACTCCCCCTTCACCGATGAGAGGCAGACCGCACCCATGACGACACGCGTACTCATAGCCGAAGATGACAGCACCTTCCGGGGATTTCTCAGGACAGTCCTCAAGGGGGAGGGATACGACATCCGGGAGGCCGCTGGCGGGGAAGAGGCCTTGGCCCTGCTGCGCCGCGAATCCTTCGATCTGGTCCTCTCCGACCTGCGGATGCCCGGCATCGGAGGGCTGGAACTCCTCCGGGCGAGCCGCGAGGACCCCTATCCCCCGGCGTTCGTCATCCTGACGGCCTTCGGCACCATCGAGGAAGCAGTGGCCGCGGTGAAAGAGGGGGCAGCGGATTTCCTCACCAAGCCCCTGAAGGACCCGGACACCTGCGGGTTCTCGTGGGGCGGGTCCTGTCCGGGAAGAGCCGCGAGCGGGAATACCTGGCCCTCAAGGAAACCGAAACGGCGGGACTCCCGCCGGAGGATCTCATCTTCGCCGGCGAGGCCATGGTCCCGGTACGGCGACTCGTGGGAGAGGTCGCCCCCACCGGCACCACCGTGCTGATAAGCGGGGAAAGCGGCACCGGCAAGGAGCTCATCGCCCGGGCCGTGCATCTCCTGTCACCCCGACACGGGGCCGGCTTCGTGGCGGTGAACTGTGCGGCAATCCCCGAACCCCTGCTCGAAAGCGAGCTGTTCGGCCACGAGCGGGGGGCCTTCACCGGCGCGGTCCAGGCCCGGCGGGGAAAATTCGAACTGGCCCAGGGGGGAACTCTCTTTCTGGACGAAATCGGGGAACTCCCTCTCCCCCTTCAGGCGAAGCTCCTGCGGGTCCTCCAGGAGCGGGCCTTCGAGCGGGTGGGAGGAAACCGGGAAATCCGGGCGGACGTGCGGGTAGTGGCTGCCACCAACCGGGATCTGGCCGTTGAAATCCGCGAACGGCGCTTCAGGGAAGACCTCTTCTATCGCCTGAACGTATTCCCCGTCGCGCTCCCCCCATTGCGGGAGCGCCGCGACGCCCTGCCGCACCTGGTGAACTGGTTCATCCGTCGTTTTTCGGGCATGACCGGCAAAAAAATCCGGGGCATCGAGCCCGATGCCATGGCGGCCCTCAAGCGCTACCCCTGGCCCGGCAACATCCGCGAACTCCAGAACGCCATCGAACGGGGAGTGATCCTCGCCCGACACGCCCTGACCCTCGACGACCTCCCGGACACCTTCAGGGCACCCCTTCCCGCCGGACAGGAGGGGGAAGGAGTTCTCAAGGGGGTGGAGCGGGAGGCAATCCTGGCCGCCCTCAAAAGCTGCGGCAACAATCGGCGACTGGCCGCCGAAAAGCTCGGCATCTCCCGGCGCACCCTCCAGTACCGCCTTCGGGAGTACGGGTTGGTGGGGGATGATCGGGACGGTGCAAATTAGTCGTGAACACGTGCACATTCTGCACTAAAGCAACCCGGAAACACCAGGGGCACTACGCAAAAACATCAACCATTTCAACACACTGCAACAGACACCAATCCCTGGCATGGTGCGTGGAACAGAGATCGGCAGCGATTGTCGATCCCGCATCGACACCACTAACCACACAGGGAGGAAGAAGAAATGACCGGAAAAGTACTTGCAGTGGCAGTGATGGTGGCAGCAGGAGCCCTTGCCCTCGGCGGCGAGGCCATGGCCCGGGGCGGTAAGGGCCCCATGGCCGGCCAGGGGACCGGAGACCGGCTCCAGCTCCGCGACGGAAGCTGTCTCAGCAGCACGGCAACGGCGGCGTCCGCCGCAACCTCGTCCCGCCAGCAGCTCCGTGACGGCAGCGGAACCGGCACCGCTCGCCAGGGCGTCGGGACGGGAGCCATGAGGCGCCTCGGCCCCGGCGACGGCACCGGCAACGTCACCCCGCCCCAGGACGGCATGGGCTACGGCTCATCCTATACCGGCAGGACCGCCCAGTAGTCGACTCATCAACAGGCAAGGAACCACCATGAACAGAGGCCGCTCGACCCTCATACTCACGATTCTTGTCCTCCTGGCCCTTTTCCATGCGGGAAACGCCACGGCAGGCTGGGGATTCGGATTCGGCTGGGGATGGGAGAAGAGCGGCCTCGACCTTGATGAAGGCTACGACCTCAACACGGTCGTCACGGTGACGGGCACCATCGCCTCCGTCGAGCCGGGCGGCAACGGCACGCATATGCTCGTAACGATCAAGGAGGGGGAAGACACCGTTGTCCTGGCGCTCGGTCCGCGCTGGTACTGGAATGAAAACGGCTTCCCCCTGAAACCGGGCGATCGGCTTACAGCCCGTGGCGCCAAGGCCATCGGCAAGGACGGCACCATCTACCTCCTGACCCAGAAGGTCGGCAACAGTTCAACCGGCGGGGAAACCGTCATCCGGAGCGATGCGGGGCGCCCCTTCTGGTCCGGAAGCGGCCGTGGCAACACGACCCGCCCGACCTCTCCGGTGAGACGTGGAGGGGGGCGACACGGGAGATGAAGCGGATGAATGGAACAACAGCGGCTATGTTGTGGCGCGGAAGGCTCATTCTTTCGCTTTTTGTCGCGTGCGCCCTGCTTTGCATCAGCCGTCCGGCAGCCCTGGCCGCCGAACGGCGGGACGCTCCCGTCGAGGGACGACGGGGCGCCGTGGGGCTGGGGGTCGACTTCGCGACAGGCGACTACGGCAGCGGCACCAGCACCGATTTCATCGCCGTGCCCCTCATCGTGGACCTCTACCCCACCGAACGGCTGGACCTGGAACTGATTATCCCCTGGGTGTACCAGACCAATGGCGACAATGCCTACGGAACGGTCATGCCCTACCGGCAGGGGTATGCCCGCGGCGCCGCCACGGCAACGGGCACCCGGTTCCAGGCGGGGGCCGGCGGCAGCTCCGGCTCAACGGCAGGCGGATCAGCGGGCTCGGCCAGCGGCCTCGGCGACATCACCCTCACGGCCGGCTACATCATCATTCCCGAGGGAACGGTGGTGCCCCGGGTACGCCCACTCATCTACCTGAAGTTCCCCACCGCCGACGAGAACAAAGGGCTCGGTACCGGTAAATTCGACGCGGGCGGAGGCCTCGCGCTGGACAAGTGGCTCGGAGACTGGCGCCCCTTCGGCGAGGCGGTCTGGATCGTCCAGGGCTCCTCCGATCTCTACGCCACCAAGGATTACCTCAGCTACGAGGCCGGTCTCGGCAGGCAGTTCACGCCATCTCTGTATGCTGCGATCCTCGGTCGTGGCGCAACGGCCCCGGCAGAGGATTCCGACGCGCCATTCGAGGGGCGTCTCAAGGGGGTCTACGCCGTTGGTTCCATGGCCCTTGAAGGCTATGTGGCGGCGGGGCTGTCCGACGCCAGCCCCGATTTCGCCGCAGGACTGACGGTTTTCTATGACTTTTGACAGGCAGGGAGCAGCAGTCCGGTCGTCTTGCGCAACCGCCGTGCTGCTCTATACTTAACCCTGTCAATTCATTTCACGTTCAGGAGGAACTCGAATGAAAACCCGGAATCTCGCATGGGGAATGGCCCTCACCCTGGTGGCGGGCGTCGCCTGGGGGAAAGAGGATGTCATGAAACGTGCGCAGGGGCTCTTCAAGCCGATCCCTGCCAAACCGCCGGTCATGAAGGACAATCCGGCCAGTCCGGCCAGGGTCGAACTGGGGCGGATGCTGTTCTTCGATCCGCGGCTTTCGGCATCGCACATCATCAGTTGCAACACCTGCCACAACGTGGGCCTGGGCGGCACCGACCTCCTGGAAACCTCCATCGGCCACGGCTGGCAGAAGGGACCACGCAACTCCCCCACCGTGCTCAATGCCGTCTACAACATCGCCCAGTTCTGGGACGGCCGGGCCGAGGACCTGGCTGCCCAGGCCAAGGGGCCGGTCCAGGCATCGGTGGAGATGAACAACAAACCCGAAAACCTGGTCGCCACCCTCAAGAGCATTCCCGGCTACCCGCCCCTGTTCCGCAAGGCCTTCCCGGGGCAGGGCGATCCGGTCACCTTCGACAACGTGGCCAAGGCCATCGAGGTCTTCGAAGCAACCCTCATCACCCCCGACGCCCCCTTCGACAAGTACCTGAAGGGCAACCGCAAGGCCATCAGCACCACGGCGGAACAGGGACTCGCCCTCTTCCTGGACAAGGGGTGCGCAGCCTGCCACAGCGGCGTCAACATGGGCGGAACCGGCTACTTCCCCTTCGGTGTCCGTGAAGACCCGGGGCCGGAGGTGCGGCCCGTGGACGACACCGGCCGTTTCAAGGTGACCAGCACGGCCGCGGACAAATACGTATTCCGCTCGCCGAGCCTGCGCAACGTGGCCATCACCATGCCCTACTTCCATTCGGGCAAGGTCTGGAAGCTGAAAGACGCCGTCAAGATCATGGGAAGCGCCCAGCTCGGCACCACCATCACCGATACGGAAGCCGAGAAGATCGTCACCTTCCTCGACACCCTCACCGGTGCGCAACCGAAGATCATGCACCCGGTCCTGCCTCCCAACTCGGACGATACCCCCAGGCCGGTCAGCAACTGACAGCGTTATGCCCGGCAACGAAAAAAGGCTTCGCGGAAAACCCGCGAAGCCTTTTGATGTTGAATGGTGCCCAGAGACGGAATCGAACCGCCGACACGAGGATTTTCAGTCCTCTGCTCTACCAGCTGAGCTATCTGGGCGAAAAGAGCTTTAGGTTATAAACCGAAGCGGGAATTGTGTCAACCCTTTTTTCGCGCGTGCCCGGAACCGGCAGGGGTGTTCAGCCGGACACCGGGGCTCAGGCGCGGGAGATGAACCGGCAGTCACGGGTGTCGACCTTGATCTTCTCGCCAACCTCAAGATAGGGAGGGACCTGGAGAGTGAGGCCTGTTTCGAGAGTGGCCTCCTTGGTCTGGGCGGTGGCGGTGGCATTCTTGATGACCGGCGGGGTGTCGGTGATGGTCAACTCCACCACCTGGGGCGGATCAACGCTGACGAGCCGCTCCTGGAAGAGGCCGAGGACCACCTCGGTGCCGTCGAGAAGGTAGGGCTGGATCACCTGGAAGGACTCGGCGCCCATCTCGAACTGCTCGTAGGTCTCCAGGTCCATAAAGACGCCATGGTCGCCGTCGGTGTAGAGAAATTGCCCCTTGTGGCGCTCGAATTCGGCCTCTTCCACCTTGTCGCCGGAGCGGAAGGTCTTGTCGAGCACCTGGCCGGTCAGGAGGTTGCGGTGGCGGGTCTTGACCATGGTGCTGGCACCCCGGGCGGACGGGGATTGGAAGTGGACGTCGAGGATGAGGCACGGGGCGTTGTCGAGTTTGATGACGAGGCCGCGCTTAAAATCGGATGCGGTAAGCATGGTGTCGTTCTCCCTGGGTAAAAAATCTCGCTATTCTTACCAGAAAAATGCTACAAAGACAACCGTATGAACGGGGTATGAGGCCCCGCGGAGAGCCCATGAAGATCGACACCGACCACATCAAGCTCGACAGTTTTCTCAAGGCGGCGAACCTGGTTGCCAGCGGCGGCGAAGCCAAGATCCTCATCGCAGAGGGTGCCGTGCGGGTGAACGGCGAGACGGAACTGCGCCGCGGCCGCAAACTTCGCCCGGGAGACCGGGTGGAGATGGCGGGCGAGTGCGTCATCATCGAGTAGCCAAGGAGCGGCTGTGGACCGTGAGACCGTAAGCTGCCCCGCGTGCGGGTTCAGCAGGGAGATGCCGGCCGGGACCATCCCCGGCGGCGCCCGGGTCACCTGTCCCCGGTGCAGGGATACGTTCATGTTCGCCCGAGGCACTGCTGCCGGAACCGACCCGGTTCCGGCGATCGCGTCTCCGCTGGGTCCGGAAGCAGCCGTTGCCGCCCCGGCGGCCCCGTCGACTGCGCGCCCCCGGACCCTTCGCTTCAGCTTCACCGGCACGGCCAGGGAATACTTCGGCATCTGGATCGTCAACACCCTTCTCAAGATCCTCACCCTGGGGGTCTATTCGGCCTGGGCCAAGGTCCGCAAGCGCCGCTACCTCTATGGCAACACCATGCTCCACGGCGCGCCCTTCGACTACCTGGCCAATCCCCGGGCCCTGTTCCGGGGCTGGCTCATCGGGGTGCTGGCCTTTCTGCTCTATACCCTGGGGACCAATTACAGCCCCACCCTCTCCTTCGCCGTCGGCGCCTGTTCTTCGCGGCCGTGCCGTGGCTCGTGGTCCGCTCGCGCCTCTTCAACCTCCGCAACACGAGTTACCGCAACCTGCGCTTCACCTTCCGGGCCGACTACCGCCAGGCCTACCTGGTCTACGGTCTCCTCTCCCTGCTGGTGCCGCTGACCCTGGGGCTCCTCTATCCCTACGCGGCCTACCGGCGGAAACGGTTCCTCGTGGAAAACTCCGGCTACGGTACGACCTCATTTTCCTTCACCACCACGACCAGGGATTTTTACCTCCTCTACCTCAAGGCCGTGGCCGGCTTTGTCGCGATCGTGACAGTGGCGGTCCCGCTTCTGTTCCTGGCCGGGGGGGCGTTCCTGTCTGCGGGCACGGGGGGCCCCTGGCGACTGGCAATCGTGCTGCCGGCGTTCCTCATTCCCCTGACCTACCTCTATTTCGCCATCTATGTCAGCACCAACGAGACGAACCTCACCTGGAACGGCACGCAGGTGGCAGACGCCCGTTTCACCTGCTCGCTCCGGGCCCGTCACATGGCATGGCTCTATCTCTCCAATGCCGTGGCCATCTTCCTGACCATGGGGCTCATGATCCCGTGGGCCACGGTGAGGGTCCTCCGCTACCGGATGGAGAGCCTGACCGTCCTTGCAACCGGAGATCTGCAGGAGTTTGCCGCGGCACCGGCCGAGGAGGTGGCGGCCACCGGCGAGGAGATCGGCGACATCTTCGGTATCGACGTGGCCCTATGAGTGAAGCACGCGGTCTGTTCTACGACGGGATCAGTTCAGCCCAAACCGCGGTAACGCTGGTTGTGGAGAGCAAGAACCTGCGGGTGCGGGGAGAGGGAGTGGAGCGGACCTGCTCCATCCACGAGGTGACGGTTTCACCCCGGCTGGCAACGGTCCGCCGTTCCATCCGCTTCCCCGACGGCGCCCTCTGCGAGCTCTCCGACGAACGGTTCGCGGACGGCCTTCTCCGCCGCCAGGAAAGGGGACGAAGCTCGGCAGCGCTCCACCGGTGGGAGAAAAGCCTGCCCCGCGCCCTCGCGGCCCTCGTCCTGACCGTCGCGGTCATCGCGGCTTTCGTGACGTATGGCATTCCCGCCCTGGCACGAAAGGCGGCCTTCGCCATCCCGCCGTCCACCGAAGAATCCCTGGGGCGGGAAGGGCTTGCACTCCTGGACCGGATGGTGTTCACCCCCTCTCAGCTTCCGGACGCGCGCCGTCGGGAGCTGACCCGCCTCTTCGCCCGGATGACCCGCGAGCTGTCCTACGCGGGAGGATACCGGATCGAATTCCGGCGGAGCGACCGGCTCGGCGCCAATGCCCTGGCGCTGCCGTCGGGGATCATCGTGGTGACCGACGGCCTGGTGACGCTGGCAAAAAACGACGACGAAATCGTTGCGGTCCTGGCCCACGAGATGGGGCACGTGCGCAACCGCCACGCCCTGCGCCATATCCTCCAGAATTCCGCCACCGGGCTTCTGCTGGCAACCATCACCGGCGACATCACCTCGGTGACATCCCTGTCGGCAGGGCTCCCCACGGCTCTGGTCGACGCCCGGTTCTCCCGCGGGTTCGAGGTGGAGGCCGACGACGCGGCGGTCGAATATCTCCGCGGCAAAAGGATACCGCTTTCCCGGTACGCAGATGTCCTGGCCCGGCTCGAACGGGATCACCAGCGCAGGGCCGGGGAAGGAGAGGACCGGAAGAAAGAGCGCTCGCTCAGCGACTACTTCTCCACCCATCCGGCCACCGACGAACGAATCAGGCGCTTCATGGCGAACGGCGGCGGAGCAGACGCTCCCAGGGGTCGTTGACAGCCATCACGCGGGGCATCGCCCCCACTGACAGGAGAGACAATCCCATGGAATTCAAGGATAGCATCGTGGTCGTCACCGGCGGCACCCGGGGGATCGGCCGGGCCATTTCCCTCCACTTCGCCCGGCAAGGGGCACAGGTGACCGCCGCCTACCGCGCCGACGAAGAGGCGGCCCGCACCCTGGAAGCCGAGGCAGCGGGGCTGCCCGGCTCCATTGCCACGATACGGGCGGACGTGAGCACGGCAGAGGGGGCCATGGCCGCCATCGACGCGGCGAGCAGGGAGAGCGGCACCCTCCACGTCCTCGTGAACAACGCGGGGATCATCCGGGACGGCTACCTGGCCATGATGGCCGAGGACGACTGGGATGCGGTCATGCGGGCCAACCTCTCCCCCCTCTTCCACTGCTGCAAGTGGGGGGTGCGGAAAATGCTCGCCAGACGGAGGGGCGCCATCATCAACCTCTCCTCCGTGTCGGCCTTTGCCGGCACTGCCGGGCAGACCAACTATGCCGCAACCAAGGGAGCCGCGGTCAGCTTCACCAAATCCCTGGCCCGGGAAGTGGGTCCCCTCGGCATCAGAGTGAATGCCGTGGCGCCGGGGCTCATCGAAACGGAAATGATTGCCGGCATGAAGCGGGAGATGGTCGACCGGATCGTGGAAGGCAGCATCCTCGGCCGCACTGGGCGCCCGGAGGAAGTGGCCGAGGCCGTGGCCTTCCTGGCCTCGGACCGGGCATCCTACATAACCGGCCAGTGCCTGGTGGTCGACGGCGGAATCCTCTGACAGGCCGTGCCACACCGGCGGAGACCGGCAACTTTTCTTTGCCTTCGCCGGACCGTCCGGCTACAATATCACCATCTGGCAGTTATCCACTAAACGGGCCTTGCCCGGCCCGTCGAGCCGTTTGAACGAATTACGATGGACAAAACCAGCATCGCCATAACCGGCCTCGGCATCTTCTGCGCGGCCGGCAAAGACCTGGCCTCCTTCACCGACGCCCTCCTGCACGGACGCAGCGGTATCGGTCCGGTGGATCTTTTCGACGTCTCGCCCTTCCCTTCTCACATCGGAGCCCAGGTGCGCGACTATTCCCCCCTGGACTACTTTGACCGGGCCGACGCCCGGCGGCTTTCCCGCACCGACCAGTTCGCCGCCGTTGCAGCGGCGGAGGCCCTTGGCATGAGCGGCGCCGGGAAACACTACGATCCCTTTACCGTGGGGGTCTGCGTGGGAGCCGGTGCATCGGGGATGATCCACGGCGAGGCGTGGCTCCGGGACCGGCTTGCGGGCGGCAGGGGACGGCCGGGTGACCTGCGCTGCATCCTGCCGGACCGAACCACCACTGCCCTGGCGGAGCGTTTCGGCCTCTGGGGCTACCAGGGAAGCATCACCACCGCCTGCTCCTCGTCGGCCACGGCCATCGGCTGGGGTGCCGACCTCATCGCCACGGGACAGCTCGACGCATGCCTCTGCGGCGGGAGCGACACTCTCTCCATCCTCACCTATGCCGGCTTCAACTCTCTGCGGGTCGTCGATCCCGAGCCCTGTTCCCCCTTCAGCCTGGGCCGCCAGGGAATATCCCTCGGCGAAGGGGCGGCCTTCGTGGTCCTGGAACGGGAGGAGACGGCACGCAGCAGGGGCGCCCGCATCTACGGCCGCGTTCTGGGCTATGCCCTGGCCGGTGAGGCCCATCACATGACCGCACCGGAGCCTCCGGGTCGGAAGCGGCTCGGGTAATGCGGGCCGCCCTCGACAATGCGGGGGTTGCTGCTGGCGAAATCGGCTGGGTTAACGCCCACGGCACCGGCACCCCCCTCAACGACGCGGTGGAAAGCAAGGCCATGAAACTCGTGTTCGGCACTGACGTGGAGCGCGTCCCCCTGGTCTCCACCAAGGGGATGACCGGCCACTGCCTGGGCGCCGCCGGCTCCATCGAAATCGTCGCCACCGTAACGGCCCTGGGGGCGGGGATTATCCCCCGGACCCTCAACTTCCGGGGGAGCGATCCGGAGTGCGACCTGGACTACTGCCACGACGGCCCCCGGCAGAGCTCGGCAACCGTTGCCCTGTCCAATTCCTTTGCCTTTGGCGGCAACGTTACCTCGGTGGTGATCGGACGATGAGCATCCCGTCAATGGACATAGCCGTCACCGGCCTTGCCGCCATCTCCGCTGCCGGGGTGGGAATCGAACCGCTATGGGAGACGATGGCACAGCGCCAATGCCGCCTCACCCCCGTCCCCGTCGAAGTCCTCGGCACGGGAGGATATCTCTGGGGCAAGGCGGACGCCTTCAGGGCCGCAGACTTCATGCCCCCCCTCAAGGCCCGCAAGTTCGACCGGTGCAGCCTCCTGGCCACCGTGGCCGCAGGCATGGCCCTGGCCGATGCCGGCATCGACCCGAAGGGGGGCGACCCCACACGCATCGGCATTGCCCTGGGCTGCGGCTTCGGCGGCATCGCCAATTCCGTGGAGTTTCTGAGCGGCTACTTCTCCAGGGGAGTGGAGGGGCTCGTGCCCATGCTCTTCCCCAACACCGTTGCCAATGCCGCCGCCAGCAACGCCTCCATCGAGCACGGCCTCAAGGGACCCAACGTGACCCAGGTGCAGCGTTTCTGCTCCGCAGAGGCCGCCATCCAGATGGCCTGCCGCTTCCTGGAGGAGGGGCGGGCCGATGTGATGCTGGCCGGCGGAGTGGATGAGTTGACCCCGCTGATGATGGCCGGTTTCCGGGCCGCGGGCCAGTTGCGGACCTATGCCCGCTCCTTTGGCGAGGGGTGCGGCATCCTGGTCCTCGAGCGGCGGGACCATGCGGAGCGGCGCGCCGCCAGGCTGCGGGGCAGGATCACGGGACTGCGGACCGTGGGCATGCTGCCCGCCGGCCGGGAACGGGAGGCGGTCGACCGGCTCATGCCACCCGCTACACCGGCCCTGGTGTCGTTCTCGGGGGCCGCAGCCGACAATACAGCCCTCACCACCCCGCTTCCTGCCGTGCCGGCCATGGAACCGGGCAATCTTATCGGACGCTCCCTGGCCATGGGGGGCCTTGCCCTGGCCGCCCTCCTGCTGGTCCTCCCCGAAGATGCCCGGGGGCTCCATCTGGCGGCTTCGCCCGAGGGCCCGTACCACGCCATCGACGTCACCGGGGGTATGCGTGCATAGCCCCGCTCCG
This sequence comes from Geobacter anodireducens, assembly GCA_001628815.1. Taxonomy (NCBI): domain Bacteria; kingdom Pseudomonadati; phylum Thermodesulfobacteriota; class Desulfuromonadia; order Geobacterales; family Geobacteraceae; genus Geobacter; species Geobacter anodireducens. The sequence goes on along the minus strand of CP014963.1, from coordinate 459,736 downwards.
TGGGACTTCCTGCCTCACCGCTATCCTTTTCTCGTCCTCGACCGTATAATCGCCAGGGAGCCCGGCCAATCAGCCACGGCCCTCATGCGGACGACCGCCGGTACGCGGGGATGCTCCCCCCTGCTCCTGCTGGAGGCCATGGCCCAGTTGGGCGGCATCGCCGCGGCGGACGACGCAAACGGCGGCGGCATCCTCGCAGCCGTTGACCACGCCGACTTTCACGGCACGGTGGAAGCGGGAAATTCCCTGACCGTCTCCGTGACGGTCGTGAAGTCCTTCGGTCCCCTCCACCTGGTTGCGGGCGAGGTGACGGCCGACGGGCGCCCGGCCGCCTCCGCCACAATAACCCTCAAGGTAGGAACCCCTCGATGATAGCAAGCCGACTCGCACGCATTCTGTTCGCGTTCGTACTCCTGGCGCTGGCCGTCCCTGCACCCGGCCACGCGGCACGGATCTCTCCGCGGGAAGGACTCGAATTCCTCCGCTCGGCCTTTGCCGGGGTCAACGACTTCACCGCCGAGATCACGCAGGAAAAGCAGATCGCCCTTATGAAAAAGAAGCTGGTGACGAACGGGATGGTCCGTTTCCGCAAGCCCGACAGCTTCATGATGGAACTCAATCCCCCCCACGCCAGCCGCGTGTTGCTGCGGGACAACGTCATCTCCACCCTGCTCCCCGCCGACGGAGTCCGGCAGAAGATCGTGCTTCCTCCCGACGAAGGGCTCGCCCGCTGGTTCGCCCTCATGGAAAAGCCGGTCACATCGGTCCCCGACGGGGTCGCCGTCCAGGCGGAGCGGAACGGCGACGCCGTCACTATTTCCATAGCCCCCTCCCAGGGACGGGGAGTGAAGAACCTTCAGGTCATCCTCGCCACCGACGGGAAACTGAGGCGGGTGGTCATCGAAGAGCAGAACCGGGACCGGACCGTCATCTCCTTCCGCAATGTCCGCCGGAACGTGGGGCTCACCGACCGCGACTTCAGGATAGAGTGAGGGTGCTGCCGCCATGAGACGACTCGCCCTGTTCCTCATCCTTGCCGTCGCCCTTGCGGCCGGCTGCGCCACGGTGCCGCAGCCCCAGGTGCCTCTCGAACCGGGGGCCAGGGTGGAAACCCTGGCCGCCACGGTCTCCCTCTCGGTCAAAACGCCCGACGGGAGCACCGGCGGCAACGGCTATCTCCTCTATCACCGCCCCGACCGCTTCCACATGGTCATGCTTACCCCCTTCGGCACCACTGCCCTGGAATTTTTCGCCGCTGGCGAGCGGATCACCATCCTGCTCCCCTCCAAGGGACAGGCCTATGTGGGAACCTTCGCCGACCTGCCGGCCAAGGGGGGGCTCCAGGGGTGGCGCATGATGCAGTGGGTGGTGGAAGGTTCCCCCCTCTACCGTCCCGAAGCGGCCGGGCGAACCGAAGAGCAGACGGACGACGGCGGCGTCACCCTCGCCACCTATGGCCCCGATGGACTTCTGGAGCGCAAGCGTTCGGCGCGTGGAGAGGTGATCTACCGGAACTACCGCTCCCTGGGGGGGGTGCCGTTTCCCGCCCAGGTCGAGTTCAGCGACAGCCACGGCGTGCGGGTGAAGATAGCCTTCGACGAGCCGGAGGTGAACGCTCCCCTTGACGAGTCGGCGCTCACCCCTGCCTGGAGGGGATGACGGTCATGCCGCTGGCAGGCCTGAAGGGGCTCTAGGTGCGGCGTCTCGTCGCCCTTGTCCAGGCTGCCATCGGCCGGCACCTGGCATGGATTTTCCGGGTCACCTGGCATCACCCCCGGACGACCCTGGCCGGCTCGCTCCTGGCCCTCTGCCTGGCCATCGCCTCCATCGCGGGCCTCCGCTTCGAATCGGACATCTTCAAGCTCTTCCCCACTGACCGGGGAGCACTTCGCCTCTTCCTGGACACCCTGGAATGGACCGGCAGCGCCGGTGAGGCCTACCTCCTCCTGGAAGGGGAGCGGGAGCGGCTTCCCGCCGAGGCCGAAGCCCTGGCCACACGGCTCCGGGCCCTGCGGGTGGACGGCGAGCCAGCTCTTCGCTCGGTTTCCTACCGGGTGGTGGAACCTGCCGACCTGCCCGATTTCGCGGCTTTTGTCGGTCGGGCCGTAACACTGCCCCAGCTCTTTCTCGCCCCCGGCAAGGTGGACGAGTTCGCGGCCCGCCTGGAGGCGTACGAAATGGATAGGGCCCTGCGGCGGGCCACGGCAGAACTGGCCGCCGGTGGTGGGGTTGGGAGCCGGGACCTGGTGGCCGCCGACCCCCTGGCCCTCCGCGAATTGATCTTGCCGCGCCTCCAGGAGGCAAGCCAGGCCCTGGACCTGGACCCCGAGTCCCCCTACTTCCTCTCCCGGGACGGACAACTCCTCGTCATGATCGCTGAGCCGGCCCGGCCGGTGCAGGACATGGCATTCGCCCGCAAGCTCGTGGCGGGCATCAACGAGGCACGGGCAGCCGTGGGGCCGGGCGTTTCGGTTTCCTGCGCCGGGGCGCACCTCTCGGCTGTCATTGATGAAGCGGTCATGAAGCGGAATATCCTCGCCTGCATCGCCTCATCCCTGGCAGTGGTTCTCGGGCTCTTCTTCATGACCTACCGGCGGATGCTGCCGACCCTTCTCATCCCTGTCATCATCGCCTTCGGCACGGTCATGGCCCTGGGCACGGCGGGGCTCATCCTGCCGTCGGTCCATATCATATCCTTCGCTTTCACGGCTCTCATCATCGGCCTCGGCACCGACTACTCCATTCACCTCTACGACCGCTACCGCACGGAGCGGAGTGCGGGCCGCGACGCCGAAGAGTCCCTGCGGCTCGCCGTGGTCGACACCGGCCACGGCGTCTTCACCGCCGCCACCACCACGGCATTTCCCTTCCTTGCCCTGGTGATTTCCGATGTGCGGGCGCTCTCAGAGCTGGGACTCCTGGTGGGACTGGGGGTCCTCTACTCGCTCTATGCCACCTTCTTTTTCCTGCCGCCGCTTCTCATCTTTGCCGAGCAGCGCGCCCCCGACGCACTTCACCCACCCCTCCCGAGCCTGGGGCTCACCCGTCTCTGGCGCCTGACCCAGCGCCGGCCCCGGACCATCGCGTTCATCTCCCTGGCCGCCGTTGCCGGCCTTGCCCTGGCGGCCTTTTCCATCTCTTTCGAAGGGGATCTGAAAAATCTGCAGCCGCGGCACTCGGAAGCGTTCCTGACCCAGGAGCGGATCGAACGCCACCTGAGCATTTCCCCCAGCCAGATGCTGGTGGCGGTGGAGGGGGACGATCTTGGCGACGTGATGCGACGGGGTAGAGAGGTTGCGGCTCTGGCCGAGGAGTACCGGCAACGCCGGGAACTGGTGGCCGTCACCTGGCTCGGCAGCGTGATGAACGGCACAGGGGAACAGCAGCGGGTGCTGGAGCGGCTCCGGCAACGGCCGGCAGTGCGGGAGGCGCGTGGAGAATTGGGGCTGGCGCTTGAACGGGCAGACTTCGACGCGGCCATGTTCCCCGAAGCCCTATCCGGACTCGGCCGGCTCGCCACAGCAGGGCCGGTACCAATGGCCGAGGCCGTGGCGCTCCTCAGGAACTCTCCCCTCGGCGGGATGGTGGACCGGTTCCTGGTGGAACGGAACGGCCGCTGGCATCTCCTCATCACCCTGCACTATCGGGGCGATGCCTTTCCCCAGGAGCGTTTCCTGGGCGAACTGGCGGCCCTGGCCCCCCAGGCGCGGACCACGGGGCCCGACCTCATCAGCCGCCAACTGGCAGAATCGGTTCGGGGAAGCTTCATGGAGGGGTTCGCCATTGGCGGAATCCTGATCCTTTTCCTCCTGGTGGTCCACTTCGAATCCCTGGCAGGCATCGCCGCATCGCTCCTGCCGGTCTTTGCGGGGGTGGTCTCCATGCTCGGCCTCATGGCCGCCACCGGCATGAAGATCAACTTCATGAACGCCATGGTCCTGGTCACCATCCTTGGCATGGGAAGCGACTATGGGCTCCACGTCTACCACCGGCTGCGCGAGGGAGATGGCAGCGAAGCAGGCGACCGCTATGTCCAGGCGGGCCGGGCGGTACTCCTTTCCGCCCTCACCACCGTGGCCGGGTTCGGCTCCCTGGCCTTCACCGACTACGGCGCCATGTCGTCCATCGGCTGGGCCACCAACTTCGGCATCGGCGCCACGGCCTTCTTCGGCCTGGTGGCTCTTCCCGCTTTCCTGGCGCTTCGGCGCAACCGTAAACCGGCCCGCCTCCCCGCAAAAGAATAGGGCCGACATCGCTGCCGGCCCTATTCCCTGTTTCGCCCAAAATGTGTTGTTTCAGGATGCGGTTTCGTCAAGGGTGATGATACGTACCTGCGTCACCCCCTTGCCGAGAAATCCGAGCCTCCTGGCCGCTTCCCGGGAGAGGTCGATGAAATGGTTCACCCTCTTCCGGCAGCGATCGGTTATGGTGACCGTCACCTCCCGGTCGTTGGCCAGGTTCACCACCTTGACCCTGGTACCGAGAGGGAGGGTGGGGTGTGCGGCGGTGAGCTTCTTCGGATCGTACCGCTTCCCCGATGTCGTTCTTCTTCCGTGATAGCGCGTGGCGTAGTACGAGGCGGTCCCCCTGACCCCCTCGTCGGCCGTGGCCTCGACCGCGGCCTCTGTGTCCGATGTTTCCTGTGCTGCGATTTCCTCTGCTTGCAAGGACAGTGTCTGGATCTGGAAGAACGCCTGACAGAGAATGATCAGGATGGCCAGGCGCCCTTTCCGGAGTGCAGATACCATAGGCACCTCCTTCTGGGCGAGGCACTCCTATAGCACGGCCGCGGGGGACAGGTCAAGCCAAAAGAAGGCTAACTCCGCGCAATACCGTTTAAATTCAGCCGGTTAAAAGGGGACGAACAGCGGCGCGTCCGACCGGGGAATCACTCCCGCGGCCTCGGCCCGGGACAGGAGCTCAATCACGGCAGCCTCCCCTTCGGGACCGAGCTGAAGGGAAAAATCATTCACGTAGAGGTCGATGTGGGCAGTGCAGACTTCGTCGCTCATCTCCTGGGAATGGGCGCGAATGTAAGCCTTCGCCTCGCCGGGGTTCGCCTGGGCAAACGCCACGCTCGACCGCAGCGCCTGCTCCACGGCGATGATGGTCTCCACGCCCAGGTCGCGCCGGGCAACGATCCCTCCCAGGGGGATGGGACAGCCGGTTTCCCTCTCCCACCACTCCCCCAGATCCATAAGCTTGGTGAGGCCATGGTCACGGTAGGTGAAGCGCGATTCGTGGATGATGACCCCCGCCGCCACCTCGCCCCGCGCCACGGCCCCCATGATCTCGTGGAACGGCATGAACACGAGGGTGTCGATGGCGGGGTCCGCAAGGCGCAGCAACAGCGCAGCCGTGGTGAAGCGCCCCGGCACGGCCACGGGCTTCCCCCTCAGGTCGGCAAGGGTCGACGCCCCCCGCGTCACCACCAGGGGGCCGCAACCGCGCCCCAGCGCCCCTCCCGAGCGGAGCAGGCAGTAACGGTCGCGCAGATACCCGAGGGCGTGGTAGGAAACCTTGCAGATATCCAGAGCTCCCGCCAGGGCGAGACCGTTCAGGGTCTCCACGTCTTCGAGCCGCTCCCGGAAGGCAAGCCCGCTGGTGGGCACGCGTGCGTGGATCAGGCCGTAGAAGATGAAGGTATCATTGGGACAGGGCGAAAAGCCGAGCGAGAGCGCGTCCATCACTGTTCCTCCCCGCAGGTTTCGAGATATTTGAGAACGAAGCGCTGGGCCTTTTCCACGGCCAGGGGCAGGTTCCAGCGGGAGAGGTCCCGGTCTTCCACCATGTTACTGATCCCCCGGACCTCCAGGCAGTCGACGCCGTAGTCCAGGGCGACCTGGGCCATGGCGGCCCCTTCCATGTTTTCACAGATGGCGTCGAAGCGGCTGGCCAGTTCGTCGCCGCGGGCCGTAGTGCCGCTGCAGGTCGAGACGGTGACGAACTTTCCCCGGCGGATCGGGATGCCGAGGGCCGTGGCCAGTTGGACCGCCTGCTCGGCGGGATGGAGAGAAAGCGGGAACTCGTTGAAGTAGCGCACCCCGTTGCGTTCAACGGCAGGGATGCCGATGAGATCGAGGCCTTCCCACCCCCGGGGGGTGAGAACTCCCTCGTCACCGGAGATTTCGGCTGAGGCGACGGCCAGATCGCCGACCCGGAGGCCGCCCGCGGTGTAGGCGCCGGCGCAGCCGGTGTTGATCACCAGGCGGGGGATGAAGTTCTCGAACAACGCGGCAAGGGCAGCCGCGGTATTGACTTTGCCGATGCCGGTCACGGCCAGGATCACAGGCAGTGCCCCCACCTTGCCGAGCCAGGTGGGACGGCGACCGGCGCCCCCGTGCTCCCGGGCGCCGAGGCTTCGGATCGCCAGCGTCAGTTCCTGCCGGGTTGCGGCAACAACGAGGATCGGGTCCATGGGGGTCATCCGGTGACGATCCGTGGCAGCAGGACCGTGAAGACGCTCCCCGTGCCCGCTTCGCTCACCACCTCGATGCGTCCTCCGTGAGCCTCCACGAACGTCTTGACCAGGGAGAGGCCCAGGCCGCAACCGCCGTCGGCCCGGTTGCGGGCCTTGTCGACCCGGTAGAACCGCTCGAAGATGTGCGACAGATCTTCGGGGGGAATGCCCGGGCCGCTGTCGATGATCGCTACGCGGGCACTGTCGCCGGTCGTATCGACCACCACGGAGATCTCTCCTTCGGCAGGGGTGTACTTGACGGCATTGTCCAGCAGATTCATGAAAACCTGGCGCAGCCGAAGCCAGTCGCCGAGGATGGTAACCGGCTCCTGCCCCACGAAGGCGATGCGGAGATTCTTGTCCGGTGCGATGAGACGCGACTGCTGAACCAGTTCGGCAAGGAGGTCGCTCAGGTCCAGGTCGGCGAGTTCCAGCTTGACTCCCCCCTCGACCCGGGAGAGCTCCAGGAGCGTCTCGATGATCTTGGACATCCGGTTGATCTCTTCCAGGTTGCTGCGTAGAAGCTCGCGAAACTCCTCCGGCTCCTTGGCCCACTTGAGCCCCACCTCGGCCTCGCCGCGCAGAATGGTGAGAGGAGTCCGCAGCTCGTGGGAAACGTCGCCGGTGAATTGCCTGATCCGGTTGAAGGCGTTTTCCAGGCGTTCCAGGGTATCGTTGAACGTGGTGGCGAGCCGGCCGATCTCGTCCTGGGGATTGATGACCTCCAGGCGCAGTCCCAGGTTTTCCGCCGTAATCTTGCGGGCGCTGCGGGTGATCAGGTCAACCGGTTTCAGCGCCCTGCCCGCCAGGAACCATCCGCCCAGGCTCCAGAGAATAAGAGCCAGGGGGATGGAGACGGCAAAGACCAGCTGGACCTTTTCAAGGGTCTCAGCCGGTCCCCGCATGGATGTGCCGACCAGAACGATCTGGTCGAGCCGGCTGTCGGTCATGATGGGGTACACGATGGTGCGGACCGGATAGACATCCAGGTTGACCCTGGTCTCATAGGAAACCTTGCCGGCCTGGACGCGCCGCAACGCGGTCTTGCCCAACGGGATGCGGAGCTCCTCCATGCTCTTGGACGAGGCGGCAACCGCGCCGGAGCCGTCGAGCACCTGCACGTGCTTGCCCGTCAGGCGCGTGCCGATGAAGTCTTCGAGCACCTGGTCGAAGACCGACGGCGCGGCATGGCGGAAAGGCTCCAGAGTGGGGCTTGCCACGGCCTCGGCCACGGTCAGCAGTTCACGGTCGATCTCCTTGTTGAGCTGATTGCTCAGAACCAGGTAGATGAAGGAGCTGAACAGGACCAGAATGACCGCGAGCGTCACCGCATACCAGAGGGTGAGCGAAAAGCGGATTGACCTGAAAAACAACGATCAATCCTCCTCCTTCAGGATGTAGCCCACACCGCGGACGGTGTGGATGAGCTTCTTGTCGGACTCCCGGTCGATCTTCTTGCGCAGGTAGTTGACGTAGACATCAATGATATTGGTGAAGCTGTCAAAGGTGTAGTCCCACACGTGCTCGGCGATCATGGTGCGGGTAAGGACCTGATTGGGATTCCGCATGAAGTACTCGAGCAGCGAATACTCCTTGGCGGTGAGATCGATCTCCTTGTCCTTGCGCCAGACCTTGTGGGTCACCGGGTCGAGCCGCAGGTCGGCAAAGCGGATCTCCGCCCCGCGATCCTGCTCGCTGCGGCGCACCAGGGCCCGGACCCGCGCCAGAAGCTCAGCAAAGGCGAAGGGCTTGGTCAGGTAGTCGTCGGATCCCGAATCGAGGCCGGCCACGATATCCTCCACCGAGTCCTTGGCCGTCAGCATCAGAACCGGTGTGCTGTTCTTGCGCTCCCGCAGTTCGCGTACCACGCTGAGGCCATCCTTCTTGGGAAGCATCACGTCGAGAACGATCAGGTCGTAGCCCTTGTCCAGGGCCATCTTGAGCCCCTCCTCGCCGTTGAACGCGGCATCGACCTCATACTTCTCCTCCTCAAGCCCCCGCTTGATGAAGCTGGACACCTTCTTCTCATCTTCGACCACGAGAACCTTCATTGAGCGCTCCTTTCTTGACTCCGTCTCCGCCCATCGGGGCGGGTTCTTTAACCACCGAGCTTTTGTATGATCTCGGCCGCGGACTCCTCCACCGACTTCTTGGTCACGTCAATGACGAGCCACTGGGGATTGCGTCGGTAGAGCCTGCGGCAGAATTCCAGTTCCTCTTCGATCCGTTCGTAATCGGCATAGCTCCCCCTGGGCATCTGCCCCAGGTTCCTCAGGCGGGCGGTGCGGATCTGCACGAGCCGTTCGGCATCGATGATCAGGCCCACCACCCGTTTCTGGTCCACCTTGTAGAGCTCAGGCGGCGGATCGATCCCCTTCACGATGGGAACGTTGGCCACCTTGTACCCCTTGTGGGCCAGGTACATGGAGAGGGGCGTCTTGGACGAGCGCGACACCCCCACCAGGATGAAATCCGCCTTTGCCAGCCCCCGCGGGTCCTGGCCGTCGTCGTGCTTTACGGTGAAGTCGACGGCATCCACCCGTTTGTGGTATTCGGAGTTGATCTGGTGGAGGAGCCCCGGCTCCTTCTGGGGCGCTTCGCCGAAAAAGTCAGACAGCTTGAACAGGAGCGGGCTGATCAGGTCGATCGCATCGAGCCCGTGGGCTTCGGCCTCGTCCCGCAGCAGTTGGGCCAGTTCCGTGTCGACCAGGGTGTAGACCACCATTCCCGGCTCGCGCAGCACCTCCCCCAGCGCCCAGATCACATCCTCGCGGCTCCTGATCCGCGTCACCCGGTGGAAGCGCGCCTCCACGTCCCGGAACTGGGAAAGGGCGGCGCGCACGACCCGCTCCACGGTTTCACCCGTGGCATCAGACAGCAGATAAATGTGCTTGATGCTCCTCTTCATATCAGTCCCGGCACCGACTCGAACGATTTTTCATTAAGGTATACCATCTTTTTCCCGCAAGGCAAAAAAATGACCGCTCCCTGAGGCTTTTTCCTTTTTCCCCCAGGCGCGAGCGGATGAGGGGATTGCAGGGGTCTCAGCCGCGAAACTCCCGAAGGATCTCTTCCCGCAGCTCCGGGCGAGCGATCAGTTCGGCAGCGGTCAGGGCCAGGGCGGTGGCCCCTTCCACGACGGCGGCTTTTCCCCGGGCCGAGACCGTGGCCCGGGCAAAGGCGTCACTGTGGATATTGATCCCCTCCCCGATGGGGACGTGGGGATGGATGGTCGGCATGATCTGGGAGACGTTGCCGATATCCGACGACCCCTTGTTCCGGTCGGGCCTGCTCTCGGAGAGCTCCAGCCCCAGATATGCCAATTGTTCGGCATAGAGGTCCGAAAAACGGTAATTCACCTTCAGGGGAGCCATGACCCGCGGGTCTTCCTCGATCTCCAGCCCGCAGCCGGTGGCGGTGGCGGCACCCCGGGCACAGGCGATGACCCGCTCCTGGACCCGCTCCAGTTCCGCCATGTCGTCGGCCCGCACGTAGAAAAACGCCGATGCCTCTCGGGGATGATGTTCGGCGCGACGCCCCCGTCGGTGATGATGCCGTGGACCCGCACGTCCTGTCGGAGCTGCTGGCGCAGCGCATTGACCGCGTTGAAGAGCTGGATCACGCCGTCCAGGGCATTGATCCCCTCTTCGGGATAGGCGGCGGCGTGGGCCGGTTTGCCCAGGAAGACGAACCGGATCTTGGCAAGCCCCAGGTAGTGCTTGATGACGTATCGCCGGGACGAGGGGTGCACCATCATGGCGAACTCCACATCGTCGAAGATCCCGTGCCGGATCATCTCAACCTTGCCGACCCCGATCTCCTCCGCTGGCGTGCCCAGGACCACGAGGCGCGCCGCGTCGGCGGGAAGCACGCGGCGCAGGGCAATGGCGGCGCCCAGGGCTGCCGCCGCGATCACGTTGTGGCCGCAGGCGTGGCCGAGCCCGGGCAGGGCATCCATCTCGGCGATGATGCCGATGGCCGGCCCCTTTTCGCCGGAATCGGCCCGGAACGCCGTGGGCAGCCCCGCCACCCCGCGGGCTACCCGGAACCCCTCGGCTTCGAGACGATCGGTCAGCAGGGCCGCGCTTCGCACCTCGTTGAGCCCGGTTTCGGGATTGTGGAACAACTCCTCGGACACGTGGATGAAATCGTCGCGTCGGGCGTCGACAAAGGCGATCAGTTCCTTCTTTATCCGCTCCAAGTCCATGGGAACCACCGAATCTATTTTAATGAGAATTAAAACCCGGGCCGGACGGTTTGTCAAGGTTTTTATTGTCATAATCTTTTAGTTCTGCTACCTTAGCACACCTTGCCGCCCCTGGCAGACACAAACATACCGAGGTATAGGCATGGATAAACAATGGGCCGAAGTTTGCTGCCAGGTCCCGGCCGGACTGGTGGACCTGCTGGCCGATTTTCTCGTGGAACTCTCCGGCAACGGTGTCAGCATCGACAACCGGGCACTTGACACCTTCACCCTGGACGGCATCGAGGAGCCGGACACCGCCACCGTGCGGGCCTACTTCGACCCGGCAACGGACATGGCCGGGCAGCTCGCCCGGATCGAGCGGTTCCTCGGCGACAACGCGACCGCCTTCGGCGGCGCCCCCATCCCCATCCCCACCGTCACCCTCATCCGCGACGAGGACTGGTCCACCGGCTGGCGCCAACATTTCGTCACCACCCGCATCGGCCGTCACCTGGTCATCAAGCCCACCTGGGAGCCGTTCACCCCCGAACCGGGAGACCGGGTTATCGAACTGGACCCCGGCATGGCCTTCGGCACCGGCACACATCCCACCACGCGACTCTGCCTGGAGGCCCTGGAAACGCTCGGATGCCCCGACAGGGTGCTCGACGTGGGAACCGGGTCGGGCATCCTGGCCATCGCGGCCGTCCGACTGGGGGCGCGACAGGTGATCGGCACCGACATCGACCCGGACGCCGTGATCGTGGCCGGGGAGAACTGCGCCCTCAACGGCGTGGAGGTGGAGCTGGTCACCACCCCCCTGGCCCTGATTCCGGGACGCTTCGACGTGGTGCTCGCCAATATCCTGGCCGAAGACCTGGTCCGCATGGCCGGGGACCTGGCCGCAAAGGTCGCTGCCGGCGGGCACCTGATCCTTTCGGGCATCCTCACGGAGCGGGAAACCTTTGTCGTCGAGGGGTTCGACCGGAGCGGCCTCGCCCTGGTGGCAACCTCCCGGGAAGGGGAATGGAGTTGTCTCGTATACCGGAACAGGGGATGAGCATGCGCCGGTTTATCGACACGGACCTGGATCTGTCGGGTAAAAACGTGGTTGTGCGGGGAGACCTTTTTCGTCACATGGCCCGGTCGCTTCGTCTGAAAATTGACACCGAGGTCATTCTCGCGGACGGGAAAGGGATCGAATGCACGGGAGTCATCACGGCCGTGGAGCGGGACAGCCTGACGGTGATCATCAGCGAGCGGCGGCAGGTCAGGGGGGATGAAGACGGCCTCTGGCTCACCCTCTGCCAGGGTCTGCCCAAAGGCGACAAGATGGAACTCATCTTGCAGAAATCCACTGAACTCGGCGTATCCGAAGTGGTCCCCTTCCTGGCCGAGCGCTCGGTGCCCCGCATTTCGCCGGAGCGGGAGCAGGAACGGTTGCGGCGCTGGCAACGGGTGACCGGAGAGGCAGCCCGCCAGGCCGGATGTCCGGCGGTACCCCGGGTACAACTGGCGCGGGGGCTGGCCGAGGCGGTTCGGGGAACGGACCACGACCTGAAGCTTCTGCTCTGGGAGGACGAACGGACCACGACCCTCGCCGGAGTCCTGGCCGCAACGCCGGCGCCGAGACGCATCGCCGTGGTGGTGGGCCCCGAGGGAGGACTCACGGCGGCCGAGGCAGCCGAGGCCCGGGAAGCGGGATTCGTTCCCGTCACCCTCGGCCGTCGGATTCTCAGAACCGAAACCGCCGGCATCGCCCTGGTGGCGATACTGCAATACCTATACGGAGACCTGGGCGGCCAGCCCCATCCTTGGCCCGCCCCGGCGCAACCGATACCATAGCGGCCAGCATCGAAGCCGGCCGCACAAGGAGTTCCCACGATGAAATGTCCCAAGTGCGGCTACAACAGCTTCGAATTCCTCGACACGTGCAAGAAGTGTAGCCACGACCTCTCCGCCTTCAAGCAGGCACACGGCATCCGGGCCGTGGTGCTCCCCCTGGCGGGACTGACCGCAGCGGCACCAATCGCCGCTGTTGCAGCGCCGTCGGCAGCACGTGCTGCGAACGCCGAAGAAAGCTTCACCTGGGAGATTCCGGCCACACCGGAGTCCTTCAAGCCGGGCGACGACATCTTCTCCGACCTTGACCTGGGGCTCTCGTCATCACCGACGGAACCGGCAGCCGACGAGCTTGACCTGGGCAACGTTTCCTTTGGCGCCTCCCCAGCGGCACCCGCCGCCCCTGCTCCCTCACCCATTGACGCCACTGCCGGCACCGCAGATTTCGCCGCGCTCCTGGAGACCGGCGACAGCAGCGAAATCACGGCAACCACCGCCGGGGCCGCGCCGGTCCAGGAAATGGAGAGCCCCTGGGACGTGCCGACCGACAGCTTCGGCGGATTCGGAGACACGTCCGCACCCGCAGCGGAGCCGGCCGCATCCGGTGACTTTGACCTGGAAAGCTTCAGTTGGGACGAGGGAGAGGCAAAGACGGAGACCCCGCCCGCCGTCCCCAAGGGGCCGGAGGCGGGGCTTGATACTTTTCCAGGGAGCGATTTTGACTCCCTTTTCGACGACGATGCCGGAGAGGAGGGGAAAAAGTAGGTAGCGTCAGCGCCTCGGGGCCACGGCAGACAGAATCTGTTCACCGAACTCGCTCCGCTGCCAGCAGCGCATGGGGGTCAGGCCATCCAGGCCCCCCATGGTGCGGGGGGCCTGGATGGCCACCATTTCCAGCAGGGCGTTGTTGGCGATGTACCCCGCTCAATGCCGAGCCGGCCCGCCTGTTCGGTCCGCCACTCCTTGAGCCGTTTCAGCCGCTCTTCTTCCCCCCGCTCCATCTTGCGGCGCTCCTCCCGCGGATACGCCGGCAACTGCTGCTCCGGCACCGCGCACCCCCGCTCAATGGCACGTAGAATCCCCTCGCCGTGGCGGGCCACGACCTTGTCCGTAAGTCCGGTAATTCCCTGCAGCTCTTCCGGAAGGCGGGGCCGCCGCTCGGCCAACTCGCGCACGGTATCGGTCCCCAGCACCTTGAACGGCGGCACATCCACCTGGCGGGCCCGTCCGTCACGGAATGCCAGGAGTTCTTCCAGAACCGCCAGGGTCCGGCCATCCATCCGGGATGCCCCCTTGAACCGGAGAAAGAACGGCTCGTCGCCCCGCTCCGTCACCCTCACCCGCGACAGCAGCTCGCACTCTTCCTCCACCCAGCCGCGTCGCCCCTTTGCCTCCAGATCGGTCGCCAGTTGCCGGTACAGCTCGATCAGGAGCGTCGTGTCCTTCACGGCATACTCAATCATCCCTGGCGTGAGGGGGCGCCTGCTCCAGTCGGCCCGCTGGTACTGCTTGTCCAACTCCACGCCGAATCGCTTGCGCAACTGGGCGGCCAGGCCGAACTCCCGCTCGCCCAGCAACTGACAGGCAATCATGGTGTCAAAAAGGTTGTTCACCTTCATGCCGAAATCCCGGTGGAGGGAGCGGATGTCGTAGTCGGCCCCGTGGAAGACCTTGCGGATGGCGGCGTTCGCAAACAGTGGAGCCAACGGGGAAATGTCCGGTGCGGCCAGGGGGTCGACGATGGCGGCGTAGCCGGGCACCGCGAACTGGATCAGGCAGACCTTCTCCTGATAGTGGTGCATGGAATCGGCTTCCAGGTCGCAGGCCACGATGGGCTCGCGCCCGAGGCGGTCGGCAAGACGGCGCACTCCGTCAACGGTGGTGATGATCTCGGGTGAAGCGGGTTGCAGAGGCAAGGAAAACTCCAGTCATGGGATTAAACTGCGGCAATAACGCAGGGTAGCAGAGAATTCAGCGCGTCGGTAACATTCTGCCTTATGCCATCAAGAGGCGAAGTTGAACTTGAACGGAGGCTCTTCCAGATTTTGCTCTGTTGCTCTGTGTTTCAACTGCTTATTCAAGTCAATACTCGCGGATTATCGAATAGAGCGTCGTCCTCTGGGCAGCCCGGAACCCGGCCTCACGGATGAGCTCCACCATCTCCTCGCGGCTCATGCGGAAGGTGCAGCCGGCCGCGGCCACCACGTTCTCCTCCAGCATGGTCCCGCCCAGGTCGTTGGCGCCGAAGAAGAGCGACACCTGGGCCATGGCTGCGCCCTGGGTCACCCAACTGGCCTGGATGCTGGGAATATTGTCGAGGACGATCCGCGACAGGGCCAGGACCCTCAGGTACTCCACGCCGGTGGCCCCCGTGCCGCCGAGCTCGGTGTTGCCCGGCTGGTAGGTCCAGGGGATGAAGGCGGTGAAGGACCCTCCGGCGGCCTGGAGCTCCCGGACGCGGAAGAGGTGCTCCACGATGTCCTCGGGGGTCTCGCGGCTGCCGAACATCATGGTGGCCGTTGTGGCCATCCCCTGGCGGGCCGCCTCTCTCATGACCGCGGCCCAGCCCTCCCAGCCGATCTTGCGGGGCGAGATTTCCTGCCGCACGCTGTCCACCAGGATCTCGGCGCCGCCGCCGGGAATGGAGTCGAGCCCCGCCTCCCGAAGCCGGCGCACCGTCTCCGGGATGGTGAGCTTCGAAACCGTGGCGATCTGGGTGATCTCCGCCGGCGAGAGTGAATGGTTCTGTACCTGCGGAAAGCGGGCCTTGATCCCCCGGAAAAGGTCCTCGAACCAGTCGATCCCCAACTGGGGATGGAGCCCCCCCTGCATGAGGAGCTGGGTCCCGCCGTGGTCCACCAGCTCGGCGATCTTGGCGAAGATGGCCTCCTCGGCCAGCAGATAGGCGTCGGGAGCTCCCTCGTCACGGTAGAACGCGCAAAACTTGCACTTGGACTCGCAGACGTTGGTGTAGTTGACGTTGCGGTCCACCACGAAGGTAACCAGATTCTCCGGATGCATCCTCCGGCGGACAGCATCGGCGAGCCGGCCCAGGGCGAGGAGATCCCCCTCCGTCAGGAGGCTGAGCGCTTCGGCCCGCGTGAGGAGTTCCCCGGCGGCGGCTTTTTCCATGGCACGTATCGGCATCAGTACACCCGCAGTTCATTGTACAGTGTATCCCGCTCCACCGGCACCCGGCCGGCCGTGCGGATCAGGGAGACGATTTCGTCGCGCCCCATGGTCTGGGGGGAAGCGGCGCCGGCATCATGGCCGATCTTCTCCTCCACCACCGTGCCGTCCAGATCGTTCACCCCGAAGGCCAGGGAGGTCTGGGCGATCTTTACCCCGAGCATGACCCAGTAGGCCTTGATATTGGCGAAATTGTCCAGGTAGATGCGGGCCACGGCCAGGGTGAGCAGGGCATCGACCCCTCCGGGACCGGGGCGTTTCAGGTGCCCCAAGGGGTTGTTCTCCTTCTGGAAAGCCAGGGGAATGAAGACCTGGAAACCGCCGGTGCGGTCCTGGAGCTCACGCAGGCGGCGCATGTGGTCCACGCGGTCCGCGTAGCTCTCGATGTGGCCGTAGAGCATGGTGGCATTGGATTTGAGCCCGGCCCGGTGGACCTCCTCCATAATGGCCAGCCACTTGTCGCCGGAGATCTTCTCGGGACAGAGCCGGTTGCGCACGGCCGGGGCGAAGATTTCCGCCCCGCCGCCGGGGAGCGAGCCGAGTCCCGCCTCCTTCAGCACGGCCAGGGTTTCGGCCGTCGAAAGGCCGGCGAGCCGCGACAGGTACTCGATCTCCACCGCGGTAAAGGCCTTCACGTGGAGGTCCGGAGAGACCTCCTTAACGGTCCGGAGCATGGCGAGATAGAAGTCGAAGGGAAGATCGGGGTGGAGGCCGCCCACGATGTGAATCTCGGTGGCTCCCTGGGCATGGGCCTCGGCCGCGCGGTTGCGGATCTCCTCCAGGTCGTAGAGGTATGCCCCGGGCTCGTCGGCGGCGCGGTAGAAGGCACAGAAGGAGCAGCGGTTGACGCAGATGTTCGTGTGGTTGATGTGCCGGTTCACGTTGAAGAAGACCCGGTCGCCGTTGCGGCGGCGGTTCACGGCCGCGGCCAGTTCTCCCACGGCCAGGGGGTCGCGGCTCTCGAAGAGGAACAGTGCCTCCTCGTCGCTGATCCGTTCGCCGCCATGGACCCTGTCGCTAAGTGTCGCCAATGAAATGCTCATCCCATCACTCCTCCACCCGGGATGCGTCACCCCAGCGGGTGAACAGCTCATGGGGAATCTGAAGTGCGTCCAGCACCTTGCCCACCACGAAACCGACCAGGTCGTCCAGGGTGCGCGGTCCGTGGTAGAAACCGGGCATGGCCGGCACGATCCGCACCCCGAGCCGCGCCAGTTTCAGCATATTTTCCAGGTGGATGGCCGACAAGGGGGTCTCCCGCGGCACCAGCACCAGGGGTCTCCCCTCCTTGAGGGTCACGTCGGCACACCGCTCCGGGAGGGTACTCGAAAGGCCCGCCGCGATCCGGGCCAGGCTCCCCATGGAGCAGGGGCAAACGACCATGGCGTCGGGCGCACGGGAACCGCTCGCCACCGGAGCCATGAGATCGTCCTCCGCATGGTAGGCGAGCATCCCCGGGGGGGGCCGGAAGTACTCCTCCAGGGCGGCCAGGGTCTCATGGGGCCAATCCCCCCAATCGAGGCCGCACTCTTCCCGAATGACGGTAAAGCCCGGCCGGCTGATCAGGAGGGTGAGCCGGCAACCGGCAGCCAGGAGCTCACGCCCCAGGCGAAGCCCGTACACTGCGCCGGATGCGCCGGTGATGGCCAAGACCACGTGCCGCCCGCTCATGCGCCCCCCCGTCCCGCCAGCACATCGGCCAGGGTTGCTACGAACAGCGTGATGCTGATGTAGCCGTTCATGGTGAAAAAGGCTGCATCGAGCTTGGTCAGGTCGCCGTGGCGCAGGAGCCAGTGCTCATAGCCGAGCATGGTGATGGTGGCGGCCAGGCCGGCCAGGAACCAGGGGCCGAGCCCCGCGCTCAGGTAGAGCCCGGCCAGGAGCCCCAGCATGACCAGATGAAAGACCCGGGCTGCCCAGAGAGAACCGTTTACCCCGAGCCGGACCGGGATTGAATGGAGCCCGCTGGCGCGGTCAAAGTCCAGATCCTGGAGGGCATAGAGGATATCGAACCCGGCCACCCAGAAGAGGACCGCGAGCCCCAGCAGGATCGCCGGCACCTCCACCGTGCCCCTGATGGCGATCCAGGCACCCAGCGGCGCGGCTGCCAGGCAGATGCCGAGCACCACGTGGGCCAGGGAGGTGAACCGCTTGCAGTACGAATAGAGCCACAGAAAGAAAAGGGACACGGGCGAAAGATAGAGGCAGAGCGGGTTGAGCTGCCAGGCAGCGTAGAGCATGAGCAGAATGGAGAGCACGATGAAAAGGATCACCGTGCCCGTGCCGATGAGCCCTGCCGGGATGGCGCGGCTCGCGGTACGGGGGTTCCGGGCGTCGATCTCGGCGTCGATCAGGCGGTTCATGCCCATGGCGGCGGTCCGCGCCCCCACCATCGCCATCAGAATCCAGAACACCTGGTGCGCCGACGGCATGCCGCCGGCCGCCAGCACCGCGCCGGTAAAGGCGAACGGCAGGGCGAACACCGTGTGGGAAAACTTGATCATCTCCAGAAATACTCTGATCTTGGCAAACATACCCTTCTCCAGCCCTTCCTCGCTCACCATCATCGTTCCCCCTGCCGCAGAGCAGCCTCCAGCATCCCTCTCACCCGCGCCAGTTCGCGATCCACCGCCTTCAGGTCGAACATGCCGGGATACTGCTCGTAGGGGTAGCGCTTGGCAAACGAACGGACCGCGCCCCCCTCCTCATAGACGTAGCTGGAACGGATTTCCAGGCCGGTGGATTCCATGAGGATCTCGGCCCCCTCTTCGCCGCCGTTCACGGTGATCATCAACCGGTGATAGTAGAGGCGCCCCCCGACCGGCTGGGAAATTCCCCCGGCCCGGGTCGAGAAGTGACGGTATCCGCAGGTGATGACGCCCCCCTCGCCGTTGTCCCGCCTCTCGGCCCGCTCCACCGCGTATCCGTCCTGGACGAGAACATCCCGCACCCGATCAAAGACATCGGCAGCCGCGCGGGCCGTAACGGCCCGCTGAACCGGCAACGTAGCCGGCTCGAGCCGCAAGTGATAGCATCCCGCTGCCAAGGCGAGAAAGAGGCATACGAGTATTCCCCAGCCAAGCCGGAACATCATCAGAATCCGTATTCCCTCCAACGCGAGTCCACACGCCGGGCCGTCTCCCGGTCCGGCACGAGTTCTTCTGCTCCGTAGCGGCGGGCAGCGGATCGGGTGGCGTCGATGGCAAGCCGCGAACCGAGGCCGGGCCAGGCGGCTGGGGCGTCACGCTCGGCAATGATCAGATCGGTCCGCCAGTCCACCGCGTTCATGACCCGCCAAGCCACCTCGGCAGGGTCATCGACCCGCGTCCCCTCGTCCACCGCCACCAGGAGCCTGCCGGGTCCGGCAAGCCCCGAGCTCCAAAGTTCCGTGACGATCTGGCGGACCCGGGAGGAAGAGCATTCCCGCAGCGAAAGAACAGCGCCGCCGTTGAATATCCATTCCAGCGGATAGTTGATGTCGACGATCTCGGGCCAGCGCATCCTGAGTACCGGCAGCAGGAGCCGCTCCGCCGCCTTGGCCAGATAGCAATCCTCCATGGGGGGGCGGCCCACCACCGTGGCCGGGCAGATGCAATCGGTACGGCGCGTTATGCAGGTGAGCCGCATGAGGGGCACCGGCGCCGCCGGGGCGTAAAAGCCGGTATGGTTGCCGAAGGCGCCGTCCATGACCGTCTCGCCGGGCTCCACATAGCCTTCCAGGACCAGTTCCGCCCCGGCTGGGACCAGCAGGTCGCTGGTCCGGCAGCGCGCCAGCTCCAGGGGCGCCCCGGAGAAAACCGGCAAAGAGCATTTCGTCGAACCCCTCGGGAAGCGGAAGGATCGCCGCCAGGAGTGCCGCCGGATCGCCGCCGATGGCCACGGCCACGGGCATCCGCTCCCCGCGCTCCTGATGGCGCCTACAGTGGAGCTCGCCCCCCTTCCCCGCATACCACCGGATGCCGGCGCTGGCTCCATCCACCACCCGCACGCGGTACATACCGCAGTTGGGAGTGTTCGTCTCCGGGTCACGGGTAACAACAAGGGGAAGGGTGATGAAGCGGCCACCGTCGCCGGGCCAGGAGTGCGGAAACGGGTAGCGCAGGAGGTCCGGCGCCTCCACCACCTCCTGGCAGGACGCCTTCTCCACGATCAGGGGGGCAAAGCGCCGCATCTCGGCCAGGGAGGCCATCGCCTCCAGGGGGGATGCCGTTTTCGCGGGGGGCACGGCGGCGAGGAGCCCGTCCATCCGCGCCGTCAAGTCGTCCAGGGTTGCCGCGCCAAGGGCGGCTGCCACCCGTCCGGCCGAGCCGAAGACGTTGGTGACCAGAGGGAAGCGGGAGCCCTTCACGCGCTCGAAAAGAAGCCCCTTCCCCCCGTTCGGCAGCTTGCTCACCCGGTCGGTGATGGCGGCCACCTCAAGCACCGGGTCGACTTCAGCCGCCACCCGATGAAGGTCACCGAGCCGTTCCAACTCGGCAAGAAAATCGTGAAGATCACCGTTAACCATGGAGTTCAGACAGAACCGTGCGAAATGACGCCAAATAAAATCTTGTAGCATTTCGACCCGCGCGTGACAACCCTTTTAACGACGCTAGGCGGGAGGTTTGAATGGATCAAAAAGAAGAAAGGGGCTACGGCATTCACCGTAACCCCTTGATCTTTTTATGGTCGGGGCGAGAGGATTTGAACCTCCGACCCCCTGCTCCCGAAGCAGGTGCGCTACCAGGCTGCGCTACGCCCCGACTAAGAAGCAATTTGTATATCATGCGACCTGCTGCTCTGGCAAGGTTTTTTTGATCCCTCTCCACTTCGGTAACGCGACGAAAACCGAAAGCGCCTCCCTCTCGACAACCGCCTCACAATGGGTTAATCTCGCTCATTGACTCTGTTTTTGCCATGCCGTGCCCCCTAGGGAACCATATCCGAAGCACCAGCCACCCCCGCCGTCATTGTCCGCGGGGAGGCTTTCGGCGCGGCCGAGCGCGCCGACTACAAGCTCTTCCTCTCCGAGCGGTGTAACCTACTGGAGGTTCCGAGCCGTCAGTAAATATGGCAAAGCAGCGGCAATGAGGGAAACATCTGCTACAGTAGCCGTAGGGGCTCGTGTCCTTCTTCACGCCAGCTTCAGCCGCTCCTGTCCTTGCGTCACTTTCTGTCACAGAATGCATGATAGAAAGGTCGTCCAGAGAAGTTGAAGCAATGACTCGGAAAATTCTATTGAGTTTTGACGCCTCAGGCGTACTAAATATGTATCAGGTAATTTGGGCAGGACCGGCATAGGTCGGAGGGGAAAAATGGCAAAAAACAATCAGATTAAAGACTTACCGATTGTTGCTGAGGAGGAAGAAATCTATTCCGCGCGGGTCCATGGTCGGCTGTCGCCGGAAAAGTTTTCTCCGCGAGTGATCGACCTTTTCTGTGGAGCAGGTGGTATGACGCTTGGCTTCACAAAATTCACGAATCACGTCTTTACACCTGTTTGGGCGAACGACTTCAACGCGTACGCGGCGCGAACGTACAACCGGAACTTCGGTAATCACTGTGTCGTAGGTGATATCGTTGAAATACTGGAAAGGCCGGAGACGGTGATCCCTAAGGCTGACGTGGTTATCGGCGGTCCACCGTGTCAGGGATTCAGCCTTCTTAACAAATTTCGAAACGGGGACCCGAGAAAGCAACTTTGGCGTCCTTTCATGGAAGTCGTTAAAAGATCAGGGGCCTCCGTGTTTGTGATGGAAAACGTGCCTCAACTTCTTGAGTCCCACGAATACGTCGAGATAAAACATGTGGCTCATGAAATGGGTTTCCAGATTCGAAAGGCAAAGCTGTGCGCTGCGGATTACGGCGTGCCGCAGATTCGCTGGCGTGCCTTCATCATCGGTTGCAGCTTCACGAATCCTGCTGCCGTTTTTCCCCCCAAAAAAACGAACTTCAAGCCGAACAACGGATATCGCAAGGCGTTTTCGGAAGAGTTCGATTCATACACTGAAAACCCGCACATTTGGAAGACCGTCAGAGATGCAATAAGTGATCTTCCTGAACCGGTTGGAACGGAAGTCAGGGATGCTACTCCTCCGCTGGACCTTCATTTCGGTCGCACACCGACTCCGACCAGCATAGCCAGGTATAAGGCGATCCCTGAAGAGGGAATGAACCGCTTCGATCTCCAGCGCTTTGCCCCCCACCTGACTCCTGCATGCTGGATACGGAAAACTTCGGGGGGAACGGATCTCTTCGGTCGGCTTTGGTGGGATCGTCCCTCGGTGACGATTAGGACAGAATTTTTTAAGCCGGAAAAGGGACGTTATCTTCATCCGGTCCAAAATCGGCCGATAACGCACCGTGAGGCGGCGCGGCTGCAGTCATTCCCGGACGACTTCACTTTTCTCGGCACCAAGGTCGAAATCGCAAAACAGATCGGAAATGCCGTCCCGCCTCTACTCGCCGCCAGGATCGCGGATGCGGTATACGCACTGCTGCTCACGAAAGGTATTCACGAATGTCGGACGTCTTCAGCAAGGAAAAACGAAGCTGGATTATGTCCAGAATTCCAAGAGGCAATACAAAGCCTGAGATTGTAGTACGGAAGCTCCTTCACGGGATGGGATACCGTTTCCGGCTGCACGTTAAAAACCTGCCCGGTAAACCGGATATCGTCCTGCCGCGTTTTAAAAAGGTGATTTTCGTCCACGGCTGTTTCTGGCACGGACATGAAGGTTGCAAACGCAGTAGACGGCCGACCACCAATGTGGAGTTTTGGCGCGAAAAAATTGACGGAAACATCCGCAGGGATGCGATGAAGATTTCGCAGTTGCAGGAACTCGGTTGGAATGTGTTGATACTTTGGGCATGTGATATCAACGATCCCGTGAAGACGGGATACTTGTTACATGATTTTCTGGAGGGGACGGAACGTGAGACGACCGAAGGAGAATGAGCCGGAACTGCTGAGACGGAAGCTTGTTACACTGCTGAGCAACTTCGAATCCGAATTGAAGCAGGAAGACCTCCGGCGAAAAGTCCTTGCCCTGGTCCCCGCGCACCACCTCCTCCGAGATCTGGGCAGTTCCCTCATTCCCAGAGACGTTGCATCTGCCGCGCGTGACCGCCTTGAGCAGTACTTTCTTAAATATCCGCGAACAGTCTTAACAGGCGATGAGTTGATGGTGATAGCGGGATAGGCGAGTGGGCTCGCCGCGTTCGTGAGCTGCGTGTCGAAGCCGGCTACGCGATTGTGACCGGGATTATGATCAAAGAGATGAAATCGGTGGATGATCTCCCTGAATCTGAATTCGGGAAGCTGAAACCGGATGACTACGTTCTTCTATCGTCGGAATATGATCGGGATGCTGCGTTCCGATGGAAACTGGCAAACCGAATTAGAAAGAAAAATAACCTATCGATGCGGGATAAAATCCTTGAATTTCTCCGTGCCAATGTCGGCAAGCAGGTTACCGGTGAAGAACTTCGCTATGTCGCCGGCAACAAGACCGAGTGGGCGCGACGAGTGCGGGAACTGCGGACCGAACAGGGATGGCCGGTTGTTACAAAAACGACGGGAATGCCGGAACTGCCGGTCGGTGTTTACATGCTTGTCGAGGACAAGCAGGCCGAGCCGCACGACAGAGTGATTCCCGACAATATCCGGCGGGCCGTCCTGATGAAGTCCGGTTACAAGTGTGCCGATTGCGGCTGGCACCAAGAGTTGTGGAATCCTTCAGATCCCCGTCACCTGGAGCTTCACCATATGGAAATGCACATGGAAGGTGGGACGAATACAGAGGAAAACTTGGTGGCGGTGTGTAATGTTTGTCATGATGTGAGGCATAGGACTTGAGCAGCGAGAAGCAATGATGGGTCTCTATGGGGGGCGTACCCCTTTTTGCATTTTGAAAGACAGAAGGAAACGCAATGGTGGTTTCGCGGAAAACAGAGAGCTATCAACCGGGAATGATGGTTCGGCATGAACGGCTCGGCCTGGGAAAAGTGGTCGACGTTGCTGGTTCGGGGATCGTCAGTGTACGGTTTGACTCTTGGGGCACCAAGCATTTTGACCCCCTGTCCGAACCAATGGCGCCGCTGACGGAGAATGAGCTGAGAGAACAGCTCGAAGTTGCGGTTTCCCGATGGGAAGAGGCGATCCCCTGGCTGGAGCAGGGATGGGATTGCATAGAGGAATACACCAACGACCTTACGGCACGGGAGATCCTCGACGATGCCATTGACGGTTACTGCGGCATGCCGCTGCCGCGCGGTCTCGCGGAGCGGATCGAGAGGTCCGACGCCCGTTTCCGGGCCGCCACTGAGGAATCGGACCTTTGTGTCTGGCACGCCGAAACGCCGTATCCGCATGGGTATTCTGAAACCTATGACCCAGACCGGCAGTGGTATTATTTCCGCTGGCCCCCTGACGCACCCTACAGGTTCCGGAAGCACGACAGCACGGCAGCTCGAAACGAATGAGTAATGGAGAAGAAAGGTGCATCGCTGCTCAGATCACTGCGTGACAGACTGCGACTCCTGTGCTCGCTATCAAGATTTTTACGATTATGACGATGATGGTGATATCGTCCCGACGGGGTTTGGGTTCTGTGAGGAGTGGAAGGAAATCGTTTCGCTTGACTCCTCATGTGACAATTTCTACTGTCGAATCGCACGGAGAAATGCACTGCCTGAAATCCCCCACGAGGACGCCATGCGGGAACAACTCAGCCGCCGCTACCTGAAAACCTTTGCCTGCGGCACGGCACACAAGTTCGCCTCTTCCGCCGTACATTACGCCTGGCTGGCCCATTATTACGGCATCACCCGGGTCACCATAGACCTGCTGGCACTGACCATAGAACCGCCGGAATTCAACATCAGGCGTAACCGTATCCTGGCAGGGCAGTGCCGCGACAGCTTGCTGTGCAACGCCAAGCGCCTGAAACCGCCGGGAGCGGTCACGGCCGCAACGCTCGCCGCCGAATTCGGCATCCATGAGCACGGTGTTGATGATCACTTCGAGTGGATCGGCCCCTCGACCTTTACGGTGATCCTCACTGATGATCGGGGCAAGGAATGGCGCGGCAAGATCACGCTGGACAGGGTATTGGCCCAGGGCGATGGAGTCGGAGACCCGAACCGGTAGGCGGGTGACGGGCGCTGCCCTCGCCGCCCCTACTGGCCCGGCTTCTCCGCCAGGTACTGCTCGAACTGCTTCTTGTCCTGGGCACAGCGGTAGGCCTCTTCGGCGGTTATCCGCTTGGTCTTGAAGAGGTCCAGCAGATGCTGGTCCATGAGCTGCATGCCGTCACGCTTGGCGGTCTGGATGATGGAGGGGATCTGGAAGGTTTTCCCCTCCCTGATCAGGTTGGCGATGGCCGGTGTGCCGAGCATGATCTCCAGGGCCGCGACCCGCCCCTTGCCGTCGGCGGTCTTGAGAAGCTGCTGGCAGACTACCCCTTTGAGGGATTCGGAGAGCATGGCCCGGGTCTGCTCCTGCTGATCGGTGGGAAAGACGTCGATGATCCGGTCGATGGTCTTGGCCGCCGAGTTGGTATGGAGGGTGCCGAAGACCAGGTGGCCGGTCTCGGCGGCGCTCATGGCGAGGCCTATGGTCTCCAGGTCCCGCATCTCGCCCACGAGGATCACGTCGGGGTCCTCCCGCAGGGCGGCGCGCAGGGCGGCGGAGAAGCTCAGAGAGTGTTCGCCGATCTGCCGCTGGTTCAGGAGCGACATCTTGTTCTCGTGGATGAATTCGAGAGGATCTTCCAGAGTGAGGATGTGCTCCTTGCGGGTGGCGTTGATGAGGTCGATCATGGCGGCAAGGGTGGTGGACTTGCCCGACCCCGTGGGCCCGGTGACCAGCACGAGCCCCTTCTTGAACTGGGTCATGCGGCGGACCCCGTCGGGAAGGCCCAGGTCGTCTGCCGAGAGAATCTTGCTGGGGATGATCCGGAAGACCGCAGCGATGCCCCGATGGGTCATCATGTAGTTCCCCCGGAACCGGGCCAGGCCGGGAATGGCATAGGCGAAGTCCAGGTCCCGCCGCTCCTCGAAATCGGCCTTCTGCTTGTCGGTCAGGATTTCATAGAGGATGGCCGTCAGTTCCTCGTGGGAGAGAACCTTGAAGTTCTGCCGCGCCATCTCCCCGTGGAGCCTGAAAATGGGCGGAGCCCCCGACGACAGGTGGAGGTCGGAGGCCCCCTGCTCCTTCAGCAGCTTGAACAGTGCGTCGATACGTGCCATGAAACCGTCTCCGTCAACCGTGCAGGGAGGAGGCATACTCCTCCAGCGATATGGTGCCTTCAGCCAGCAGGGTCTGCCGCTCGTCCGCGATCCCGCGCCAGCCCTGTCCGCGCAGATGCTCGATCACCTCTGCCCCGCTGCGGGCCGCCTCGAACCGCTCCCGGAGGTCGTGGTCCAGGACCAGCACATCCAGCAGGTAGCGCCTGCCGTCATGGCCGGTCTGGTCGCAGGACTCGCACCCCGCCGACCGCCAGCAGGAGGTGACGTCGGCACCGATCCCCAGGGCCGCCCGCTCCGCTGCGGGAAACGGCTCGCTCCGCCGGCATGCGGGGCACAGGGGCCGGACCGGCGTACAGGTAATCACTCCCCGCAGGTACGCGGGCACGAGAACGTGCATGTCCCGGAAGGCCATGAGCTGGTCCAGGGCGCCGGCGGCGTCGCCGCAGGCGATTCCCGCCACCACCAGCTTACCCCGCAGGGTTGCCCGGCACGCGGCCGCAAAGGCCTGGCCATCACTCACATCCTCCAGGACGAGGATATCCGGATCGTGCTCCAGGCAGGCTGAAACCACGGCGCTCAGGTCAGTGTCGGACGGCACCGGAATGCGGGAGAACCGCTGCTCTCCCGTGCCGGCGCCACTGCCGACGACCAACACGGTCTTTCCCTCCGCCTCATGCTCCTGAAGGTAGAGATCCGTGAGCCGGCGGCGAACCTCCCGGTCCCGGGCTCCGGTCACCACCATGCCGCGGCCGGCCGCCGCCAGATCGGCAAACTGCCGGATCTGGTCGTCCGTCAGCCCCAGGTCGGCGAGAGAGGCCGGGAACAATGCCGCCACCGTCATTCTGAAGGTGAGGTGATCACCGCCTTCTCCCCGCAGGGCTGTCACCTGGAAGGGAATGGAGCGGCCCTTCAAGGCAAAGGATATCCCCCCCCGGGCGGAGAACCGGGCCCCATCGATGTGGGCGAGTTTTTTGACATGCATGGCCACGTCGGGATAGCGGGAGGGAGCAAGCTGCCCGACTTCCCGCGTGGTGCCGCCGCGCCGGGCAATCACCGACACCCTGTCCCCCCGGGGGTGGAGCGAGAGGGAGGAGAGCTTTTGCTGGGCCACGAACAACAGCAGGTAGTCCAGGAACTTCCCCCCTGTCAGGTCGTGATTCATGGCGGCCACGACCTGGGGTGGGAACGCCGCCGATGTGAACCCCAGGCGTTCCTCCGTGTCGGGCGGCCCGTAGAAACGCTCCTGCATCTCCCGGATCTCCCGGATGAGCGCCACGGAAACGGACACGGCGCACCCGGTCTCCTTTTCCACGGCCGCCACGGCCGCCACGTTGAGCGGGTCGGCAATGGCGATGCTCAGTTCCTCGCCGGCCCGGATCAGGGGAATGAGATTATGCTGCCGGGCCATGGCCGCCGGGACCAACGCTACGGCATCCCGATCGACCATGGTCGGCTTGAGGCGTACGTAAGGAATATTGAGTTGGTTGGACAGGGCCCAGTCGATGTCCTCCTGGGCGACGATGCCGAGGGCCACCAGTGCTTCGCCGAAACGGCCGCCGGTGCGCTCCTGCTCGTCCAGCGCCCGACGGATGTCGTCCTCGCTGATGATCTGGCATTTGAAGAGAATGGACCCGAGGGACCCTTCCTTGACGATGCTTTCCATGGGTGCTCCTCCCTCTACATCCATCGGCCGGAACCTGCCGCGACTTGAGGGTTATTTTCAGACGCGGCACCCTTTGCTTTTTTCGCTTCCCCGTGCTACCCTCGTGAAAATTCAGGTTCCGTAACGGGCTCCGCGTTTGCCGACGCCCGTCATGGCGCCCCAGGAGACGACATGAAAAGAAAAGCCCTTGCCCTCCTCTCGGGGGGACTCGACTCTACCCTTGCGGTCAAGGTCATGCTTGAGCAGGGAATCGAGGTCGAGGCCCTCAACTTCACCTCTCCCTTCTGCACCTGTACGGGAAAAAACGCCGGCTGCAAATCCGAAGCGATTCGGGTGGCCGAGGAATTCGGCATCCCCATCAAGGTCATGCACAAGGGGGTCGAGTATCTGGAAGTGGTCCGCGCGCCGCGGCACGGTTACGGGAAGGGGATGAACCCCTGCGTGGACTGTCGCATCTTCCTGCTCCGCAAGGCAAAGGAGTACATGGCCGAAAGCGGTGCCGATTTCGTCATCACCGGCGAGGTGCTGGGACAGCGCCCCATGAGCCAGCGCCGGGACACGCTCCGCGTCATCGAGCGGGAAAGCGGGCTGGAGGGGCTGCTGCTGCGCCCCCTTTCGGCCAAGCACTTCGAGCCGACGCTCCCCGAACGGGAGGGATGGGTCGACCGCGAAAAGCTCCTGGCCATCCAGGGACGCTCGCGCAAGGAGCAGATGCAACTGGCCGAGGATCTGGATGTGAAGAATTACCCGTGCCCGGCCGGCGGCTGCCTTCTCACCGAGGTCTCCTTCGTCTCAAAGGTCAAGGACGTCTTCGACCACTCGGACCAGCTCAACCTGCGTGATTTCCGCCTGCTCAAGGTCGCGCGCCACTTCCGCGTCGGCCCCCGCACCAAGGTGCTGATCGGCCGCAACGAAGCCGAGAACGAGCTCCTCTCTCACCATGTCCAGCCGGGCGAAGCCGCCATCCGGTGGGTAGACGGCTCAAGCCCCCTCGGCGTCCTCATGGGAACGGTGGACGACAGCCTCCTTGAGACCGCTGCAAAGGTTCTCCTCCGCTACACCAGGGCCGAATCCGGCAGCGACTGCCGGATCAAGGTCACGGTTGACGGCAGCGAACGGATGCTCACGGTCTCCCACACCTTCTCCGAAACCTGCATCGAGCAGTACCGCGTTTGACGCCTCCGGTCACCGGGACTCCGCACCGTCCCCGCAGCCGACGGTAAAGGAACCGTCGGCTGCCGCATCGAGCCGGATTGCCTCCAGTTCCTCTCCCGTGCCGATCCGCGCCAGGATCTCCCGGGAGAGGAGCGGCAGGAGGGTCCCGCGCAGGATATGGTCGATGGCCCGGGCGCCGCTCTCCACTTCGGAGCAGCGGGCAGCGAGCCGGGCCGTAACCGCCGGGGTCCACGCAAGCTCCGTCCGGCTGTTCTCCCGGAGCCGCTCCGCCACCCGGCCGAGCTTGAGGTTCACGATCTCCTCCAGGCTGTCCGGCGCCAGGGTCAGGTAGGGGACCACGGTCATGCGGGCCAGGAGCGCCGGCTTGAAGTGCCGCGCGAGATGGGGGCGGATGGCGGCGGCCAGATCCTCCGTCGTGGGCGGCGGATTTTCCGCGCAGCGCGAGACGACGACATCCGCCGCCAGATTGCTCGTCAGAAAGATGACCGTGTTGGCGAAGTCGATCACCCGCCCCTCCCCGTCGGCCAGCATCCCCTTGTCGAACACTTGGTAAAAGGGATTGAGGACGTCGGGGTGGGCCTTTTCCACCTCGTCCAGCAGCACCGCCGAGTAGGGGCTGCGGCGGACCGCCTCGGTTAGGGCGCCCCCCTCGCCATACCCCACGTACCCCGGTGGCGAGCCGATGAGACGGCTGGTGGTGTGGCGCTCCTGAAATTCACTCATGTTGATGACGGTGAGGAACCGCTCGCCGCCGAAAAGGAGATCGGCCACGGCCAGAGCGGTCTCGGTCTTGCCGACGCCGGAGGGGCCGACGAGCAGGAAGACCCCCAGGGGCTGGCGCGGGTCCTTGAGGCCGGCAGCCGAGGAACGGAGCACCTCGGCCACGGCGGCCAGCGCCGGCTCCTGCCCCCGGATGCGCCGGCGCAGGCCCTCTTCCAGGGCAAGCACTCCGGCTGTCCGGTCCTTGCGGAGGCTCCCCAGGGGAATGCCGGTCCAGTCGGCCACCACCTGCGCCACCACCTCCGGGTCCACCTCGATCCTGACCAGCGGCTCATCCCCCTGGACTTCCGCCAGCATTGCCGCGGTTTCCGCCATCTTCAACCCCACTGCGTCCCCACCTGGGTCGCGGCCCGCCGCTGCTTCGTTCCGCAGGGCCACCACCGCCCCGGCCAGCTCCCGTTCCCGGTGCCAGCGAGCCGTTACGGCAGCCAACTCCTCCCGCAACAGCGCCAGCTCATCCTTCAGCACCGCCAGCCGGCCTTCGTCCTCCAGCCGCCCCTGGAGCCGATCACGGCGGAGAGCGGCCTCTTCCCGCTCCAGGGCCTGGATGCGGCGCTCCGCCTCCTCTACCCTTCCCGGCTTGCCGGTGAGCAGGAGCTTCACCCGGGCCGCAGCCGTATCAAGGAGATCCACCGCCTTGTCCGGCAGCTGCCGGCCCGACAGGTAGCGGGACGAGAGCTCCGCCGCCGCCCGGACGGCGTCGTCCCGGATGGTGACCCCATGGGCCGCCTCGTACGTATCCTTGAGGCCCCGCAGGATCAGCACCGCCGTCTCCACCGACGGCTCGTCCAGCTTCACTGGCTGGAAGCGCCGGGCCAAGGCGGCATCCTTTTCGAAATATTTCTTGTATTCGCTCCAGGTGGTGGCGGCGATGGTTCTCAGCTCACCCCGGGCCAGGGCCGGCTTCAGGAGGTTGGCGGCGTCCCCTCCGCCCGCCTGGTTGCCGGCACCGATCAGGGTGTGGGCCTCGTCGATGAAGAGAATCACTGGCCGGGAAGCCCCCTTCACCTCTTCGATCACGCTCTTCAGGCGATTCTCGAACTCCCCCTTCACCCCTGCCCCGGCCTGGAGCAGGCCGAGATCAAGCCCCAGGAGCCTCACCTGCCGCAATGCCTCCGGCACCTCCCCCTCAACGATGCGGAGTGCCAGCCCCTCCACCACGGCGGTCTTGCCGACCCCTGCCTCCCCCACCACGATGGGGTTGTTCTTCCGCCGCCGGGCCAGGATGTCGATCATCCGGCCGATCTCCCGATCACGGCCGAAGACCGGGTCCATGCCCCCCTCGGCCGCCCTGGCGGTGAAGTCGGTGCAGAAGCGGGAAAGCGCCGTGCCATCCCGGCCGGGCCCGGTAACGGAAGCGGTATCGCCGCCCGTGCAGGCATTCTCCTCCGAGCCGGAAACAGCTCGCGAGAAGCCGGAGAGAAGCCCCTCCCGTCCCACGGGCATGAGCTGGTCCACATAGCGGCCCGCCGCGAACCGCAGCGGCCGGGCCAGGAGCGCCGCCAGGAGCGCCCCGGAGCGGACCCGCTCCTCGTTCAGGTCGAGGGAGGCGGTGAGCCACCCCGCCTGGAGCCACTCCAGAAGAATCGGGGAGAAGACCGGCCGCCCCCCGTTGCCGGTGGGCAACTCGTCGAGGACCCGGACGACTCCGGTCTTCAGCGGGGAGGCATCGATGCTAGAGTCCCGCAGAACGGCAACAAGGTCGCCCCCTGCCTCGTCGAGCAACCGGGCCAGGAGGTGCTCCACGGTCACTTCGTAGTGCCCCCTGGCCACGCAGAGTCCGGCGGCCCCCTCCAGTGCCCGGGTGCAGAGGGGGTTGAGTCGCTTGAGAAGAGCGGTGAGGTCAACGGTCAGCACGGAAGGGTCTCCTTAGGGAATATGTCCGGGAAATACAACACGAGACAGGGTTTCGCCGGCTGCGGCACCGAGCCAGGTGTCCCATCCGACCCGTGCCCCCCGGCAAGCGCCGAGGCGTGCTTCCGGGGTCTCTCCCGGGGCCAGGGTCAGCACCACGTCCCAGGCGAGGGGGGCATCCAGGTAGAGTTCCACGATCAGCTCCAGGGTCGAGCGGCCAGGAGCGCCGGGGAGGAGATCCGCGAACTGTTCGCGGGAAAGGGGCCCCAGGCACAGGCGGAACATGCCCAGCCGGTCATCCAGGTCGGTTCCGACGACCGTGTCGATGCCGAGACTGCTCCCGGCCGCGCCCACGGCAAGCCGCTGTTCGGGGGGAATCGGCACCTGCCGGTGCTGGCAGGGGATGACTTCAACCGGTACGCCGAGGGCGTCGGCGGCCATGGTCCGCAACCCCAGGGCAGAACGGGGAACCTGCCCCAGGAGCCCCGCATAGCGGAGCCAGCGGCCGGACTCCGGCAGGGTCGTCTGCCCCTGGGCCAGGTCGAGCCCGGCCAAACAGAAAAGACGTTCGAGGTCATCCCCGCTTCCGTCCTCCACAACCCGGTTGAACAGGCAATACTTGGCGTCGCCGGCGACCCAGAGATCAAATATCCGGTGGCTCAGCACGTCGAGGAAACTCCGCGAAGCAGAGCCGTCTTCCCGCTCCTCGTCCATCAGTTCTTCGGTGTAGAAGGTGGGGAGCGGGGACGACGGACCGTAGAGCCCGAGGAAGCGGGCCGTTATCCGGTAGCCGTCGCCCTGCCGCTCGATCCGCGCCACATCAGCAACCGGAAAGGAAAGGGAAAGCTCGGGCCGGACCCGCACCCCGCACGGGCGAACGTCCTCCCCCGCCTGAGGGGCCGCAAGAAGCCGCAGCAGGCGCACCGCCTGGGCAAAGGAGAACTCATGCCCCCGCTCGAACAGTTGTGTTTCTAGAGAAGCTGACGATGACCGAGCCTGGGGGGCCATGAGTACACCTCTTCCCGAACGCTTTCGCGAACGGTCAGGCGGGTGAAGCTGTTGAGCGAGGCATAGCCCCCCAGAAAGCGGTCGAGCACCGCCCCGAAGAGGAACAGATCGCCCGGGCCGGCAAAGTGGTCCCCCCGCAGAGTAAGGACAATCTCGCTGCCCCGCAGCAGGTGCCCCCCCACGAGACGGCCGGCCGGCTTGGCGATAACCGCTTCGATCCCGTCCAGCCGCTTCCGGTTGGCGGCCAGTTCACCCCGGCCCCCTCCCTCTTCGAACAGGTAGAGCGCCAACAGAGTGCGGAGGTTGTCGGCGCTGGCCAGGGAGAGGCGGTTAAGGGACAGATGGGAAACGAGACGCCAGAGGAGATTTTTTCCCAGTGGCGGCAGCAGCGCCGGGGTAAGTGGCGTGATGTTGTGGAAGGTGGCACTCGCGGGAGAGGAGGAGGTCGGCTCGCACAGGTCACCGAGCCACAGGTTTTCCGGCAGGCGGCCGTTACTGCAGGTAAGGGCGATGGAAAGCGTCTCCGCCGCCGGCAGGCCTTCCCCCTGCGGGTAGCAACGGCCAGATGCACATCGAATCCGGCGCGGACCGGCGAGGCGGATACGGCGGTATGGAAGGTGGGCTGGGCACCGGCGTCAGCACTGAACTGCCCGAAGGGGTGATAGGTCCGTTCCGTTGCCGCCCCCCGGACGATGCCGGTCACCCGATCAACGGAATATACCTGGCCATGCCCCGGCGCCAGGCCCGCGGGCCGCACCGGGTATCGCCCGACCCGGTGGTCGAGGAGAATCGGCTCGGCATCGTGGGGAAAGAGGTTCACGGCCGGCGAGGCGAACAGGACAAAGCTTTCCCGCCGTACCGGAGGCGGAGGGAGAACGAGTCCGCCCAACTCGAAGGTAATGGTGAATCTCGAGCCGCTGCCGCGGGCGGTCCAGCGCTCCCAGCCGGTCAACTCCAGGAACAGGAACCGCTGGGGCGCGGCAAAATATTCCTGCACCAGCCGATAGCCGGGAAAGGCGTGGGAGGGCCAGGGGATCAGGTGCTCGTCGTCGTTGAAGCCCACCGGCTGAAGACAGGCTGCGGGCAGGCTGGCCGACGCCCCTCTCTCCTCCGCGGTGATCACGATCCGCTTCAGGTGCCGGGAGAGGATCAGGAACAACTCCGTTGCCCGGGCATGGTCGCCTGCCAGAAAGAACCGAAGCGATCGTGGCTCCCAGTGGTCGAGCGGGAGCCCGGTGAGCGACAGGGACAGGGTTACGGCCGGGGCGCTCCCCGCCGGTTGGGCAAAGGTTGCGTCGAGAAGTTCCAGGGGGTGGAGTTCCACCGGGCTCGTTGTCCGGAAAAGGCAGCGGGTTCCCTCCACCGGGATCGACGCGAGCTCTGCCCCTGCCGGAATCAGCCGGGAGCGCGTCAGTGACGGCTTCGGTTCGAAGGCGACGATGGTGGTGGCCGGCACCGGCCGCAGGTAGTGGGGGGCCACGAGTCGAACCAGGTCGTGAACCACCTCGGGAAAATCATCGTCAAGCTTTTGGCGCAGAAGGGCCGTCTGGAAGGCGACCCCCTCCAGAAGCCGCTCCACGTCCGGGTCGGCCGACGGACCGCCGAGCATCGGCGCCAGCGCCGGATGGGCCGCGGCGAACTCGGCCCCCAGTTCCTTGAGCCGGACAAGTTCTTCCTGAAAGTGACGGGTGATCATCGTGTTCGCTCTCTCTTTCCGGGCATGGTCAGCGTCTCACCGCAATCTTCCCGTCGACATCCACCAGCGTCTCGAAGCGGACCGCCCCGCCGTCGCTGCCGAGCCGGGCGGCTATGGCGAACCGGAGTGCCAGCACATCGTCCTCCTGGGGGATGAAGGTCACCCGCACGCCGGCGAGACGCGGCTCAAAGCCCTGGATGGCGGTGCGAATGCTCCGTTCGATCTCCCGCACCGAATCGGGGTAGCTCTGAAGCACGTCGAGCATGTCGGGGATGCCGAAGTCGGGAGCGATGGGCACGCTCCCCCGGCGCGTATTGAGAATCCGGCGGATGTGCGCCAGGATTGAATCCAGCAGGCGGCCGCGATCGCCCCCCCCGCGGCGCGACGGATCCCGCTCCAGGGAGCGGATGCGTTCCAGAAGGCGTTCTTCGCGCATGGCTTCCTTCCTATCCCCGAACCACTGTCATCAGCTCCACCTCAAGGTCGGCCGGGGCGCCGGTCCAGTGGAGGGCAAGGGTATGCTCCCGCTCCACCAGATGCCACTGGTCACCGGTTGAGTCCACGGCGAAATAATGGGTATCGGCGCGGCGCGGCAACTCTTGGGGTGGTACCGGCAGGTGGCTCAGACCGATGCCGGGAAGCGCCCGGGCGGCCAGGACCGGCAGGTGTTCGCGGGCGCTGAGCTTGGCTGCGGTTTCAAGGGACAGGAGAAACTCCGCCGACTCCGCGGAGGTGCGCAGGGCCAGGTAGTAGCGGTTGCCTGCCCCGAAGACGGCCGGCTTAAGGTCGGCACTGAAGAAGGTGCCGTCGTGGGTGAGGCGGATCACGTGATCGGGACCGGCGGTGATCTCATCCATCAGCCGGGCGATGAGGTCGCGGGCCGCGGCAAAGCATTCTCCCAGGTTGCGGTGGTCATAGGGGGGGAGAAGGCGGAAGCCGTCGTCCAGTTCGCCCAGGGCGGAGACCCGCTCGGAAAAGGAGGCGAGTTCGCCGATGAGCTGCCGCAGCGCACCGTAGACGTCCCACGGGTGAACCTGGCGGTCCTCGGTCAGGTGAAAGAGGCCGGGCACATACCGGTTGAGGGAGCGAAGCGCCAGCAAGTAGACCATGTCCCGGGAGCCGAATCCGGCGTTCTGGATGCCCCGTTGTTTCTTGTGTTCCTCGAGCTGGCGGCCCCGGGCCGCCACCTGGTCGCGGATCTCCCGGACGATGCGGGACAAGGACTCGCTTGCGTCCAGGGAGAGGGACGGCGGAATGAAGCGGCCGGAAAGCCGCACCTGCCCCCCGAAGCGCTCCAGCCGGGCCACGGGGATCAGGTGCCAGTCGCCCAGTTGCTCCCGCTCGTGGTCCCAGAAGATCTTCAGCACATGCCGCAGTCGCTTCACCTGCCCCGGCGGCCCGCCGGCATGGAGGTCCCGGACCTCATCCGGCTCGGCCGCCGCAACAAAGCGGGTGGCAACCCCAGCAAGCCCTTCGAGCCGCTCCGCCACAGTGACGTTCTCTCCCGCGCCCTGCCACTTACGCAGCCCCACGTGCACCAGGAGCGGGCGATCTCCTTCGATCCGGGAGTCGTCAAAGGAGCGGGGTTCACAGAGGGCGTTCCCGCCGATGACCGCCCAGGTACCGTCGGGAAAGAGGAACGAGCCGGCAAGGATCGAGAAGACCCGGGTGCCGAGGGCGCTCTCCTCGATCTCCAGCTCGCCCGCCCCCCAGAAATGGGGATGAAGATGCCGGAAAAGCGGATCGAGGCGCCCCTGGACCGACAGGTCATGGAGCTGAAAATGCTGGGGCTGGAGAAAAAGCCCCTGGTGCCAGTAAAGGGGGGGATGGGCGGTCATGGCTTCGGGGACTCCTCCCTGACATCCCGAATCTCCTGGGGACCCAGGTGCAGCCGGATATGGACCTGCCCCGGCCTCGCGAGCTTTATCCGGCTGATGAACCCCACGGTTTCTTCCACGGCCGGAATGGGGTAGAGCCGGACAGACCGTTCCTTGTCGAGCAGGAAGTACCCCGCCGCAAAGCCGATGTAGCGGGCGCCTTCGGCCCGGTCCAGGACCTCGGTCAGTTCCTGGCCGGGCTGGATCACGACTCGCCCGGCGGTTGCCACGGCTGGGTCGAACCGGCTGCACTCAAGCAGCTTCGCCGGACCGTCCGGTTCGTTCCGGAACTGGTTGAAGGCGTTCGGATCGCGGAGCTGATAGATACAGGCCACAAGGGCGTGGGGGCTGTTCTGGTAGAGGTTCAGCCGGGGGTCCCCGGTGAAGCTCAAGCGGATGGCCTCCCTTTCAAACCCCCACTCCACCGGCGGCCTGATCTCCGGGGACGAGGCACAGGAGCAGAGGCACGCAACGACAGACCAACTCAGCAACAAAGCGGCACGACGCTTCATCGGCTTCTCCCGGGGTGCTGTGATCGATGGCAAAGGGACAGGGTACGGACAGCAAGGCGGAATTTATTAATCACAATACATTTAATGCAGACTTATTATCATTTATTAGTACATGCTGTCAATGGACAGTAAGAAACAGCGCTACGCGCCGTTGGGGGCGGAGGGAGGGAGCCCTGCGCCGGGAATGGCCGGAACAGTGTGGCGGTGGGAGATGTAGGGGTCGTCTCAGAAAACGGAATTTATAGCACGCTAAGGATTATGAAAATCGGCTTCTCTATTTGGCCTAGAATTGATTTTCAATTAGCCGTCAGGGGTAGGCACTCGGTTATCATTTGAGGCTGGCAGCCATCTGTAGAGTGTGGGAATGGATATACCGAGATTTTCGGCCACCTCTCTTGGGGGAACACCATTGGCGAGAAGTTTTTTTGCTGATTCAAGCTTGCTGTCTGTCATTTTGCGTTTCCGGCCACCGACTCTCCCCTGCTGACGGGCGGCAATTAGCCCGGCCCGGGTTCGCTCAACAGTGAGTTCCCTTTCCATTTGTGACAGACTCGCCATGATATGAAAGAAAAAACGCCCAGCTGGGGTGGTGGTGTCGATGCTGTCTGTCAAACTCTTGAAGTTTATCCCTTTGGTTGAAAACTCGCCAACCAGATCGACCAGCCCTTTAACACTGCGGCCAAGCCGGTCGAGTTTCCAGACAACCAAGGTATCCCCTTCTCGAATAAAATCGAGCATTGCCTTCAGCCCCGGCCGTTCTGAACGGGAGCCGCTTACTTGGTCTTCGTAAATACGCTCGCAACCGGCCTGTTCCAGCGCAGAGCGCTGTAGATCAAGGTTCTGGTCTTGCGTTGATACCCGGGCATATCCAATAAGCATCAGTCTGCCCCCGGTTTCATCGTATGCTGAAGCCGTCCAGGATCAGTGTCCCGTCAGTTACCGTCAATGCACCATTGAGAACCGGCTCACCGATAAGCGTGGAGTAGTTGCTGTCGTATCCGCCCTGCAAGGTGATTGTAACGGGCCGACTGCAAGAAAGCGATTCGTTATACGTGGTAGCCCAGAGTCTGATGACGGCATTCTCCGCTGCCGCGTCATAGGCAGACTGGATGGATGAGTAGTAATTGGACGAACCATCGTCAATCCGCACGTGGTGCTCAACATCGTAAGTAAAGGCAGCCGTGATCGAAGTGTCTGCGTCCAGGGTCATCAAGCAGTCAGCGGTTCCGGTGCAACTGCCGTTGCTCCATCCGGAGAAGAACGAATACTGTGCTGCCAGAGAGGAGAGGGTTATCGGTTCGGCAGCGGGGAAAAAGGCCGAGCAGTTGGTGTTGCAGGCAATGCCGGTCGGCGTGCTGGTGATGGTGCCTGCGCCGGTGCCGGTGAAGGCTATATTCAGCGAGAACGTAAGTGGCTGGGAGACGTCGTTGAAGTAGAAGTATCTCCCCGCAAGGGACGGGATGCTGCCAATAACATTGGTAACGCTGAGGTAGTGGCTGCCGTCATCCTGGGAGATTCCTGAACCGGCGTCTGTGGCACTGGCAGCGGCAAAGGTACCATAGCCGAAACGGATCTTGCCGTCCTGGTACAATGTCACCGTAAAGGAATTCGGTAGGCCATTCCCCTCATCGGAGTAGGTCTCGGTTTGCCACTCGATGACAACACGTTCGGGAGCTGCCTTGTGCTGGATGAAAACGCCGCCGTCGTACAGCGAGGAAAGGTCATCGTTCCATGCCGCGATCACCGGGCCAAACCCCGCCGAGGCGAGATTAAAGCCACGGCCAGACCTGGCTCCCCCGAACCAGATGTTACCGTTGGTGTCGACGGTGATCTGGGTGTACGCTTGCCGGTAAAAGGTGAACGAGGGCCAGGGGAGCGTGTAGGTCAGATACTCATCATCGCCGTAGACAAAATCGTAGTCGGGAGTGATCGGCTTGAGGCGGTTGGCGTCGGTGCCGTCCCACGTCGCGGTGGTGGATTCAGTGAGTTGGTAGATGCCGCCGGTGGCGGCCAACGCTGAAGAAATTGGTAGCAATAAGGCGATTAAAAGCAATCGGAAGATTCTCATGTTATCTCCCATGGAACGAATGGTATTACAGTGTTAGATTAACCGATGCGTTGGCATGTTTTACTTTAGGAATGCTAATGTTAGGGTTTTAGTTTAATGAAGCTCCGATTATTCCAATGTATTACAGGATCCCATACAATAAATATCTACATCGATTTCTGCATTTATTTTAGATAAAAATGTAAGCGATTCGGTATCAAAGTGAACGCTAGGAGCAGAAGGTCCTTGGTTGACATACATGGCACAAGAAAGCCATATTCGAGCTTTTCCAAGCTTTGAAAAGTTATCAATGTTAGGTTTAATAAAATTTATTATCGATTTAACGTGAGTTGCAAGGTGTACATTATCAGCTTCTTTAGAATTTATTTCCCAAAAGTAGGTATCTGAAATAATTCCAGGTCTTATTATATCTCCAATATCTCTAGTGCTGTCTGGAGTTATACCTAATATTTGTGTAATATCTTTTGATGGTATTTCTTTACTCCATATACAAAGACTGACATATACTTCATCTGATCTTGCACTCATATGATATCCCTTCCGTTTATCTAAACATATTAACATTTAGCCCTGTAGGATGATTCGGCCCAATACCGGGCTTCATCCTGATAACAATATCTCCATTCTTACATTTATATAAATCAAACCCAGCACCATAATCCTTTTTTATAGAATGTGGATGAAATTCTGGCCCCAATTTTTTCATCTTTTCAATCTCCCATGGCGAGAGCTTATCCTTGCAATCGTCATTGCCGTCGTCATCATCACAAGTTCTTGTCTTTGACTTTACAGGGTTAAAAATATTGTTTATTGCAGCGGCTGTAGCCATAACAGCCGCTGTGCAAGCTCTCAAATTCCTTGCACATGCAGAAATTGCTTGTGTGTAATGACCAAATGGGTCGCTGAAGTTTATGGGGTTTTGTTGCACATATCCGTACAGACCCACATCCCCACCATCAAAGATAGTGATGGGGTCCTTGCTCAAAAACTTTCCTGTCAGAGGGTCGAGATACCTCGCCCGGTAGTAATACAGCCCCGTCTCCTTATCCCACTCCCTGCCGGTAAAAAGGTAGCTGTTCTGAAACGTGGTCGTCGCCTTGGGCAGGCCGAAAGAGTCGTAGCGGTAGCGCTGCACGACGTTGCCGGTGCCGTCGGTAATGGCCATGATGCTGCCGAGGTGATCGGCATGGTAGTAGTAATGGCTGCCGCCCCGCTCCAGGGCCAACGGCTCGTCCATGCCGGGGCCATGGGTGTAGAAGGTCTTGGTCGCGGTGGTGCCGTCGTTGGTGATTTCGAGGATGATGTCCTCTTCGTCGTAGACGTAGGTGGTGGTGATTGTCTTGGTGATCTGTCCCTTGGTAGTCGTATGTTTTTTCTCGATCCTGCGGCCAAAGGGATCGTACTTGAAGGTGGTGGTCCGGGTTTCGGCCCCCTTGGTCTTTTCCACCCTGGTCAGCCGGTTCTCGTAGTCCCACGTAAGGACCCAGCTCTTGTCCGGGGCATTGCCGATGGTCCGTGTGGTCTGGTTGCCGGCATTGTCATAGTCAAAGCCGAGGGTCCGCCCCCGGGTCATCTGGTTGGCGGCATTGTGCTCGTAAGCGGTATCCCTGGGGCCGGGGCCGGTCTGCCGGTTTCCCACGTCGTCGTAGGTGAACTTTTCGGTCCCCTTGGCGGTCACGGCGTCGGTGAGGCGGTAGAGTTCGTCGTACACGTAGGTGGCCGCAAGATCGCCGGTGCGCGCGGTGATGTTCCCCACCCGGTCATGCTCGGGATAGCCGTTGGCAACAATGGTCGTCCCGCCCGCGGTACCATGGTTCAGGGCGGTGAGCCGGTCCAGGTCGTCGAAATCATAGGCGGCTGTGACGGTGTTGGGATACTCCAGGCTGTCGAGTCTGCCCCGCTCATCGTAGCCATAGGTGAAGGTGCCGGCAGGCGCAACGATGTGCCAGGGCCGGTTGGCGTCGTAGTCGTACCGGATGATCCGCTGGTCAGGGGTGGTGGGAAAGTAGGTGACTTTCTTGCGCTGGCCCCCGGCAAAGTATTCGTCATAGAAGATCACGCGGCCGTTTGAGTCGGTGACGCTCTTGAGGCGGCCATTGGCATGATAGTCGTAGGTGTAGCTGAAGGTTACGGTGGTTCCGGCACGGTTCTCAGCGGTTTCCAGCCAGCCGTTGGGCTTGTAGGTGAACGCGACCGACGTGTTGTCGGCGTAGCGTTTTTCCGTCAGTTGGCCACGACCGTTGTAGTAATGGGTGACAAGGAGCGTGCCCGGCTCGCCGGCGGTTGCGTCGTATTTCTCCTTGGGCAGGCCGCCATCGTAGTAGGTGTAGCGGAGCTTCTTGCCAAGGGGGTCGGTTTCGGTCTCCAGGCGGCCGACCTTGTCGTAGGTGTAG
The DNA here is from genome assembly GCA_001628815.1 of Geobacter anodireducens. Classification (NCBI taxonomy): domain Bacteria; kingdom Pseudomonadati; phylum Thermodesulfobacteriota; class Desulfuromonadia; order Geobacterales; family Geobacteraceae; genus Geobacter; species Geobacter anodireducens. Next base: position 418,799 of record CP014963.1, on the reverse strand, counting down.
ACGGTGCCGGCTTGATTGTTGGCAATGTGGTTGGCGTCGCGCACGGCAGTGAGCTTGTCCACGCCGCTGGAGCAGGAGGAGCAGCCGCTGCCGCTGTAGTCGAATGTGGTGGACGTGTTGCGAGCGTCGATGATTTCGGAGAGCTGCCCCTGGTAGGTGTATGTGTAGGTGGTGGGGTGGCCCTCGGCATCGATGACGGAGCTTTGGTTCCCGTTGTTATCGTAGCCGAACGCGGTCAGGTTGGCGGGGAACCTGGCCGGTTGCACCGTCGATTCCCTGAGAAGCGAGGATATCAGGTTCTGGCTGTTGTACTCCTGGGTGGTCTTCACAGGCACGTCGGCATTGTCGGTGCCGGTTACCTTGTATTCGGTGGGGTTGCCGTTCTTGTCGTAGGCGGTGTAGGTAAGCTTGATCCCGTCGGGGGTAGTCATTGTTTGGAGCATGCCGGCGGTGCCGTTGGCAATGGTTGCTGTATCGACCGGGTAGTAGCTGTAGGTCGTAGTATTCCCGTTGGCGTCGGTGGTGCCGGCCAGGGTGCCGTTCTGGTTCTGGCGCTGGTAGCTGACGAGATACGTGCCGCTGGTCTCGCCCGGGGCCGTGGTCCGGGTCACCAGCCATGTGCCCCCCTGGCCGTCCGGCTCGGTGTAACGGTCATAGGTGGTGGTGAGCGGCGTGGTCCCCCGATGGTCGGTGATGGTCTTGACCTGGTAGTAGCTGGCGGCCGTGTCGTAGGTGTAGCTCATGGCCGTCTTGATCGGCGGTGTCCGGCTCGCAAGTGAAGCGATGTTCACCGTCTGGGGATCGATGGTCGGGTTGGTGTAGGCGGCAATGTTCACCGGGTCGGTTTCGGTCAGCAGGTTGCCGTTGGCGTCGTAGGTGTAGAAGGTGGTGAGCGCAACGTTGCCGTCGAATGGAACAGTTCTGGCCCGCAGGGTAGCGTCGGGGTTGTAGTAGGAGGTGGTGGACTTGCCGTAGGGGTCGGTGGCGGTCCGTTCCGCCATGGTCAGGGTGTCGTAGGTGTAGGTCCACCCGAAACCGTCCTTTTCAGTGAAGTTGAACTGCTTGACCGGCACATTCTGCACGGGATAGGCATCGGGCACCTTGCCGGCAGTGCCGGTTGGCGAGGGATAGGCGTATGCCCTGGGCTTGTTGTTCGGGTCGGTGGCGTCCTTCAGGCGGTTGTCAGGGTGGTAGGTGTAGCGCGTGAGGTTATTTTCGGGGTCTTTCTTTGTTTCGAGAAGGCCGTTCGTGCCGTACGTGTAAACCCACTGCCCCTTGTTGCCGGGTGGTGTAACCGTGTCGAGTCTGCCGGAGGGGTAGGCCAGGGTATGCACCCGTGTCGTCTCCGGCTCGGTGATGGTTTCCAGCTTGCCGCTGGTGGCGTTGTAACCGAAGGTGACGGCCCGGCCGGTTGAGTCGGTCACCGACGTAAGCTTGTCGTTGGCATAGGCGAAGGTCAGGGAGTTATTGTAGCGGTCGACGATGGAGGTGAGCTTGCCGGCAGTGTCGAAGTGGCGCTTCAGACCACTCAGCTCGGTGATGGTCCAGGTGCTGTCGGCGTTTTTGACCAGGGTGGAGGTGTCGCCCTTGGGAGAGATGTAGGTAGTATTGTATTTCTCGTAGACCTTGCGAATCCCCTGATTCCAGAAGACCATGGCGCTGCCGCTGCCGGCAGCCAGCGTGGCTTCGTAATTGTGGCTCCAGCCGTTGCCGATGGCGCTCGGCGCAAAGGGGGAGGAAGAACGGTAGTAAAGAGTAACCCCCAAGGAGAGAGAACGGCTGTTGCTCAGACTGAAAACCGTCTGGGAGTGGGAAAGCCGCCCGGTACTCAGGTTGACGGTGGAACCGGCCTGCCGCTCCAGCTTGCACTGGTCGGGCTCGCGCCCCTTGCAGTCGGGGACCGGGTTGGTGGGATAGAGGGCTTCCTTGAAAATATCCGTGTAGACCTGGCCGACTGCGTAGCTACCCATGCTCTTGCCGTCAATGAGGCCGGTATAGTAACGATGGACAGCGACGATATGGGAGCCTTCCTTGTTGCGGAAAACGCGATAGCCCTGGCTCTTGGCGTAGTTGACGATGTTGGTCGGTGTGCCCTGAGTGTCGCCGTACCAGGCGTAGAGGCCGACCGAGGAGCCGGAACATTCGAGCATGTTGCTTTCGTAGTAAATCGAGGTGCTGTCGGTCATCCCTTCGGGTATGCACTGCTTGGCAACCCATTCGAGGCCGATGGTGGTGATGCCGCTCTGGGGGTTGCAAGAGAGAGCGGCAGCGACCGGTCTGATATCAGAAAACAAAATCATCGCTGAAAGAAAAGTTGTGCAGAAAGCCACACGTAAGAGCGACGAACACCGGGAGAAGTGGACCATGAAAAAGACTCCTTGGCTCGGGATGCTTTTGAGATGGGTTGTAAGTGGCGTATACTGTACCGGAGACAAGTGGTTGGTGCAATACAATAATAATAGCTCCTAATCCCCATCCCGCTGTTTCAAGTCGCTCGAACTCGAGCACTGATACGTAAAAATCTGCAAGGGTACTTATCTCGCTGAACGCGAAAATGCTCTCAAAAATCGTTGCAACACGGCCATGATGAGAATAATGTTTTAATAACTGTTTTTGAGAATTTCGAGTGCCTGAGTTAGCGTTTCCTGTTGCCGCTGAAAACAGAGTTATCAAAAACGACCGTTTTCGAGAGGACTCACCATGCCCCGCCGCTCCATCCTGTCCGCCGCCGAACGCGAAAGCCTGCTTGCGCTTCCAGACACTAAGGACGAACTGATCCGGCACTACACATTCAGTGAAACCGACCTTTCCATAATCCGGCAGCGGCGTAGGGCCGGAAATCGCTTGGGCTTTGCCGTGCAGCTTTGCTACCTGCGTTATCCCGGCATCTTCCTTGGTCCAGATGAGCAGCCGTACCCGCCGCTGCTTAAACTGGTTGCCGACCAGCTCAGGGTGGCGGTCGAATGCTGGGATGATTATGGCAGACGTCAGCAGACCCGGCGCGAACACCTGGTCGAGCTGCAGACGCTATTCGGCTTCCAACCGTTCACCACGATCGGCCACTATCGGGCGGCGGTACACAGCCTGGATGAACTGGCATGGCAGACGGACAAGGGGATCGTGCTGGCAACAGCGCTGATCGAAGGACTGCGTCGCAATGGCATCCTGCTGCCGCCTTCCGGGGTCATCGAACGGGTCTGTGCCGAGGCCATCACCCGCGCCAATCGGCGCATCTACGCAACATTGTCGAACCCGCTTTCAGACGCGCACCGGAATCGCCTCGACGAGTTGCTAAAGCGCCGTGACAATGGGAAGATGACCTGGCTGGCCTGGCTGCGCCAGTCGCCCGCGAAGCCGAACTCGCGGTACATGCTCGAACACATCGAGCGGCTCAAAACGTGGCAGGCGCTTGACTTGCCTACAGGGATCGAGCGGCAGGTACACCAGAACCGACTGCTCAAAATCGCCCGCGAAGGCGGGCAGATGACGCCCGCGGACTTGGCCAAATTCGAGCCGCGCCGGCGTTACGCCACCCTAGTGGCACAGGCCATCGAAGGGATGGCCACCGTCACAGACGAAATCATTGACCTCCATGACCGTATCATCGGTAGGCTGTTTAATGTGGCAAAGAACAAGCACCAGCAACAGTTTCAGGCATCTGGCAAGGCCATCAATGACAAGGTGCGCTTGTACTGCCGCATCGGTCAGGCCCTGGTGGAAGCCAAACAATCTGGCCGCGATCCCTTTACCGCCATTGAGGAAATCTTGTCTTGGGATGACTTTATAGAGAGTGTCACTGAGGCGGAAAAACTCGCACAGCCTGAAGATTTCGATTTCCTGTATCGCGTCGGTGACAACTATGCCACCTTGCGCCGCTATGCGCCTGAATTCCTCAAGGTACTCAAGCTGAAGGCGGCGCCGGCGGCAGAGGGTGTGCTCAAAGCCGTCGAAGTCTTGCGCGGCATGAATGCCGACAACACCCGCAAGGTTCCTGCAGATGCGCCGATTGGCTTTATCAGGAAACGATGGGAGAAGCTGGTGATGGCTGAGGGTGGCATCGATCGGCGCTACTATGAGTTGTGCGCGTTGTCGGAACTGCGAAATGCCCTGCGTTCTGGCGATATCTGGGTGCAGGGCTCACGCCAGTTCAAGGACTTCGAGGATTATCTGGTGCCTACCGAGAGGTTCACCGCACTCAAGACAGCCGGCGAATTGACGCTGGCCATAGCCAGCGACTGCGAGACGTATCTGCATGATCGGCTGACGCTACTGGAAGAGCAACTCGCCACGGTCAACCGCATGGCGGTGGCCAACGACCTGCCGGATGCCGTCATTACGGAATCGGGACTGAAGATCACGCCGCTGGATGCGGTGGTTCCCGACAACGCGCAAACGCTGATCGACCAGGTGGCAATGGTTCTGCCTCACGTCAAGATCACCGAACTGTTGCTGGAGGTTGATAAATGGACAGGATTCACCCGCCACTTCTCACACCTGAAGTCGGGCGACCAGGCGAAGGACAAGCATCTTCTGTTGACTACCATCTTGGCCGACGCCATCAACCTAGGGCTCACTAAAATGGCCGAGTCCTGCCCAGGTACATCCTATGCTAAGCTGGCTTGGCTCCAAGCCTGGCATATCCGCGATGAAACGTATTCGACGGCGCTGGCCGAGGTGGTTAACGCACAGTTCCGGCATCCGTTCGCCGAGCACTGGGGTGACGGCACCACCTCATCGTCGGATGGTCAACGCTTCAAGGCGGGGAGCAAGGCCGAGAGCACCGGACACATCAACCCGAAGTACGGCAGCGAGCCGGGGCGGCTGTTTTACACCCACATATCCGACCAGTACGCGCCGTTTCACACCAAGGTGGTCAATGTCGGCGTGCGCGACTCGACCTACGTGCTCGATGGGTTGCTGTACCACGAATCCGACCTTCGCATAGAGGAGCACTATACCGACACGGCGGGCTTCACCGATCACGTCTTTGCCCTGATGCACCTTCTAGGCTTTCGCTTCGCGCCGCGCATTCGTGACTTGGGCGATACCAGGCTCTACGTCCCGAAGAGTGATACGGCCTATGATGCTCTCAAGCCCATGATCGGCGGCACGCTCAATATCAAGCACGTCCGTGCCCACTGGAATGAGATTCTGCGGCTGGCAGTTTCGATCAAGCAGGGAACGGTGACGGCCTCGCTGATGCTGCGAAAGCTTGGCAGCTACCCGCGACAGAACGGTTTGGCCGTTGCGTTGCGCGAGTTGGGACGCATTGAGCGCACGCTGTTCATCGTGGACTGGCTGCAAAACGTGGAATTGCGCCGCCGAGTGCACGCAGGGCTGAATAAAGGGGAGGCCCGCAACGCAATGGCTCGGGCGGTGTTCTTCAACCGGCTGGGCGAAATCCGAGACCGCAGTTTCGAGCAGCAGCGGTACCGGGCCAGCGGTCTCAACCTCGTGACGGCTGCCATAGTGCTATGGAACACCGTCTACCTGGAACGGGCTACAGACGCCTTGCGCGGTCAGGGGCAGAGCGTCGATGACTCGCTGTTACAGTACTTGTCGCCGCTCGGCTGGGAACACATCAATCTGACAGGTGATTATGTGTGGCGCAGCAGCGCGAAGATTGGTGCAGGCAGATATAGGCCATTGCGGCCGGTGCAGTCGGCTTAGCGTGCTATAAATTCCGTTTTCTGAGACGACCCCATGTAGTGAAATGGTAACCATTGACGCGAGAGGCATCGGCGCGTTAACCTCCCTCCTTGAAAGGAGAAATGTGCCATGACCCTGATTCGGCTTCTGTTGCGGATGCTGATTCCGTCGCTCGCCCAGGCCGCCCCTTTTCTTGCAGCCTGCACCACCGTCACCGGGGAGCGGGTTGGTCCCCAGGCCCCGGGAATCGGCTTCGAGGAGACACCGGCCGTCGACCGGACCGACCGGCAGCACGCCTCTGTCCCGCCGGTGGTCCAGCCCCCGCCACCGCAGCCGCCGGAACCGCTCGCGACTCCGGCGGCCGCCGCGCCGGCCTTGCTCCGCATCGGACCGGAGCACACGTATGTGAACGCCCGGCGCGGGCCTTCACCCCGCACGAAGGTGGTGGCTGTCCTGAGGAGCGGCACACACCTGGAGCTGCTGGGGGAACAGGGACGCTGGCTGCGCGTTCGCTGGCAGCACGGCGGGAAAACGGTGGAGGGATGGGTCTACCGGAGGTTTGTGGAGGGGAATGGGCAGTGAGCCGCAGAGCCCGCAGGCCGGCGCATGAACCCCGCATGCCCGCGGGAGCGGCGCCGGTTCATATCTTGCCCTTCAGGCTGTACACATAGGCCAGCACCTCCGCCACCGCGGTGTACAGGCTCTCGGGGATGGGCTGCCCCTCTTTGACCTGGGCATAGAGCTCGCGGGCCAGGAAACGGTTCTCCACGAGCATGACGTTGTTCTCACGGGCGATGGCCTTGATGGTCTGGGCCATATGGTCGACGCCCTTGGCCAGCACCAGCGGCGCGGCCATGGTCTCGCGTTCGTACTTGAGCGCCACGGCGTAGTGCGTCGGGTTGGTGACGACCACGTCGGCGGTAGGAATCACCTTGCGCAGGCGTTTCTGGGCCTGCTGAAACTGCATCTGACGGATCTTACCCTTGACCTTCGGGTCCCCCTCAGACTCCTTGTGCTCGTCCTTGACCTCCTGCTTGGTCATTTTCAGATTGTCGATGAAACGCCACTTGACAAAGGCCAGGTCCAGCACCCCCAGGATCAGGAGCACGCCGCAGGTGTGGATGACCAGCTTGAAGGCCAGGTGCCTGAAGACCTCCAGGATCCCGGCCAGGTCGGTATCGGCCAGGAAAAGCAGTCCGTCCATCTCGTCCCGCATGATCTTGTACGACATGTAGCCGACAATGACGATCTTGAGGACAGCCTTGAGCATCTCCACCAGGGAGTCCTTGTTGAAGAGCTTCTTTGCGTTAGTGGCCGGATTGAGCTTGTCCAGCTTGAAGGTGATCCGCTCGCTGTTCATGGAGAAGCCCACCTGGACCATGGTCGTTGCGAGCCCCGAAATCACCACCACCAGCATGAACGGCATGACCACGCTGAGAAATACCAGGAACAGCTTGATGAGGAGATGTTCGACGCTTGCTTCGGTCAGGTGAAACGTTCCCATGGAGCCGAGCAGTTCGCCGCTGGTCCGCTTCAGGGTGGTAAACATGAAGCCGCCGGTGGTGTACAGGGCAACCATGGCGGCGATGAGGGTTACGGTGGAGGTCAGGTCCCGACTGTGGGGAACCCCTTTCTTTTTCGCCTCGTCCAGCTTCTTTGCTGTTGGTTTTTCTGTTTTCGAATGTTTGTCGTCAGACATGCCCTCATCCCTTGCCCATGAGCTTCATCATGGTCTTGAGCTGTTCGTCGAGCATGCCAAAATGCCCCTGGACGGTGTGGAGGAAGAGAGGGAGGGAAAGCCCCAGGATGATGAACCCGATGCCGATGTTCAGGGGCATACTGACGAAAAAGACGTTCATCTGGGGGAACGAGCGGGCCATGATGCCGAGCATGACACTGGTCGCCAGGAGCGTGACCATCACCGGCGCCGCGAGCCGGACCGCCAGGACGAACACCTCGCCGATGGTGGTCACGATGAACTGGAGAAGCCCGCCGCTCATGTGCCACGCCCCCAGGGGGAGGACGTCGTAGCTCTGGACCAGCGCCCCGATGAAGATGTGGTGCATGCCCAGGGAGAGGAACAGGAGCGTGGCCAGCATCTCCAGGATGATCGACATGATCGACAACTGGCCTCCCTGGGACGGGTCGAACTCGGTCACGATGGTAAGGCCGATCTGGACGCTGGCGATCTGGCCGGCGAACTCGACGGCGGCGAAGATGATCAGGGACAGCAACCCAAGCGACACGCCAACCAGCACCTCCTGCACCATGAGGAACCCCAGGGAGAGCATGTCGGTCGGAAACTGCGGCATCTTTCCCTTGATGATGGGGAAACAGACCATGGTCATGGCGAAGACGAGCAACGCCTTGATGGGGGTCGGCACCCGCCGGCCGCCAAAAATGGGAATGGCTGCGAAGATGCCCGCCATCCTCCCCATCACCAGGGTGAAGAAGGCCACGTCGTTGACCGTGGGGAATGGTGTGGTCAGTGGAAACATGGGTGTCGGCGTCCCGGCGGAGCGCTGTCACTCGCCGAAGCTGACGGTCCTCACCGTCGCATGGTGGCGATGAGGGCGTAGACTTCCCGGGTGAAGTCGCTCATGTAGTTCATCATCCAGGGGAAAAAGATCACCAGGGCGACCATGACGGCGATGATCTTGGGGGCAAAGGCAAGGGTGGCCTCCTGGATGGAGGTGACCGCCTGGAAGATGCTGACGGCAAGTCCGACCACAAGGCCGGAAATGAGCAGGGGAGCGGCCAGCATCAGCGTCACCTCGAAGCTGCGGCGGGCAAGCTGTACGACGAGATCGGGACTCATGACAAACCTCCGCTACCCAAAGCTTTTTATCAGAGAGCCGATCACCAGCCCCCACCCGTCCACCAGGACGAAGAGGAGAATCTTGAACGGCAGTGAGATCATGACCGGCGGCAGCATCATCATACCCATGGACATGAGGACCGAAGCCACCACCATGTCCACCACCAGGAACGGGATGAAGACCAGGAAGCCGATCTGGAAGGCGGTCCGCAGCTCGCTGATCATGAAGGCCGGAATGAGGGTCAGGGTCGGGATGTCGTCGGCAGTGCGGGGCCGCGGCAGCTTCGAAAGATTCAGGAACAGGGCCAGGTCCTTCTCGCGGGTCTGGGAGAACATGAACTTCCGCATGGGAGCCACCGCCCGCTTCAGGGCCTCGTCCTGGGTGATCTGGGCCGCCCGGTAAGGCTGGATCGCCTGGGTGTTCACCTGCTGCCAGACCGGGGCCATGACGAAAAAGGTCAGGAACAGGGACAGAGCGACGATGATCTGGTTGGGGGGCGCCTGCTGGGTGCCGATGGCGTGGCGCATGAACGACAGCACCACCGCGATCCGTGTGAACGAGGTGGTCATCATGAGGAGCCCCGGCGCCAGGGACAGCACCGTCATCAGGAAGAATATCTGGAGGACCACCGACACATCGCCCGGTTTGGTGGCCTTGCCCACCCCGATGCTGACGCTGGGCAGCGCCAGGGGCTCGGCGGCGGCCGCCAGCGAGGCGGTCAGCAGGACGACGCAGAAAGCGATGAAAGGGATTCGTTTGAACATCGGGACACCGTCCATGGTGCTCAGGCTTTTCCTTCCCCGGCGCGGCGCTCGGGGGCATCGGCACGCCCCTGTTTCATGGCGGCGAGCCGTGTCGTGACCGCGTCCAGCTTGCCCTGGAAAAGGGTGGCGAGGGGGGTGCGCCCGGCGGTTTCGTCGAGCACCTCGATCTCCTCCAGGATGTCTATCTGCTTGATGAACGAGAGATTGTCGCCGGAAGAGCCGAGCAGGAGAAACTCGCCCCCCACCTCCACCAGGACCAGCGACTTCTTCGGCGCCAGGTAGCGGGTTTCCACCAGCCGGATGTGGCGTTCGGTTCCCTTGCCGTGGACGCCGGGCCTAAACCACCGGTTCGCCGCGTAATAGGCCAGATAGATGAGTCCCAGCACCAGGGCGAGGGAGGCCAGCATCTGGACGAACACGGTGGCGAAGCTGAAATTCGCTCCGCCGGCGGCCTCTGCGGCCCGGGCGACGCCGGGGAACGCCAGGGCCAGGGCCGTGGCTGACGCCTGCTGTTTCACAGGACTTTCTCCACCCGCTCGTTGGGACTGACGATATCCACGAGCCGGACCCCGAACTTCTCGTTGACCACCACCGCCTCGCCGCGGGCGACGAGCTTGGAGTTCACGAAGACGTCCAGGGGCTCTCCGGCAAGCTTGGTCAACTCCACCACCGCCCCCTGATTGAGCTGGAGCACGTCCTTGACCAGGATCTTGGTCCGGCCCAGCTCCACCGTGAGCTGAAGCGGTATATCGAGGATGAACTCCAGGTTCTTGCGGTCCAGTTCACCGTCTTTGGTTTCTTCTTTCGTGAGGTCGCTCACCGCTGTTCTCCCTTGCCTACGACGTTCGTGATCTGAAGTGCCTTGTTGCCGTGGCGTATGCCCGGCATTCCCGTGAATTTGGGCACCCCGCCGACCTTGACCGTGAGATCGCTGGTGCAGGGGGTATCAAGCATGATGGTATCGCCGGGGACCAGGCTGAGCAGGTCGTTGAGGCTGATGACCGCGCCGCCGACCTCCACCGACACGTCCAGGGGAGCCTCCAGCAGCTCCTTGGACAACCGGAACGACCACTGGGGATCGATGGCCATGAGGTCGAACTGGGCGCCGGACTTGAGCTTGTCCCGAATCGGCTCGATGGTCATGTAGGGGACGGCGAAGACCATCTTACCCTCGATCTGGTCGATCTGGATCTCCATCTCCATGGTCACCACCTGGTACTCGGGGGGGACGATGTTCACGAGCCGCGGGTTCATCTCCATCCGAAGCAGGCTCATCTTGGCCGCATAGAGCGGCGCCCAGGCCTTTTCCAGATCGACGAGCATGTCCTGAACGATCTTCTGGACCAGCCGCAGCTCAATGGAGGTGAACATCCGGTTGGCGCTCGTCTGGACCGACGTCATGCCGGTTCCTCCCAGGATGCAGTCCACGATGGTGAAGACGAGCGTGCTGTCGAAGGCGATCAGGGCCGCACCCTTGAGCGGATCGGCCTTGTAGATCGCCATGCAGACCGGCGAAGGGAGGGTCTGGATGAAGTCGTCGAACTTGTACGACCCGGCCCCGAGCTTCTTGATCTCGACGATGCGCCCCAGCCGGTTCGACAGGGTCCCCCGCTGGTAGCGGATGAAACCGTCGTAGATGATGTCCAGGTTGGGAACGAGCCCCTTGTGGGCTTCACTGTTGAAGAGGTCGTAGGAGTGGGCGGCGCCCTGCTCCTTGGCCAGTTCCCGGTCGGGCTCGATCTTCCCCTCGAACACCGCGGCGAGCAGCGCCTCTATCTCTTGCTTGGTGAGGATCTTCTCCATGGAGATTCCTCCGCCTCCCTTGACGTCCCGTTGGCTACTGGACCACGAAATCGGTGAAATAGACCTTGCTCACCTTGCCTGGCGGCAAAATCTTGTTGGCGGCCACGAGGATTTCGTCCCGCAACTGGTTTTTCCCCTGGAGGTCCTGGATGTCCTGGAGGGTCTTGGTGGTGAGCAAAACCAGAATGGCATCGCGCAGGGGCGCCTGACGGGCCTCTATTTCCGTCTTGGCGTCCGGGGCAGCGGTTTCGAACTCGACCTTTACCCGGAGATAGCGCAGTTCCTGGCCGTCGTAAATATTGACGATGAACGGCTCAAGCGCGAACGCGGTGGTCGTCGCTCCGGCCGCACCCTCCTTGCCGCTCTCGGCCTTTTGCTCGACCTTGGCCGCGGCCTCGCCTTCCTTGCCCTTTTCTTTCTTGCCTCCGCCCATGAACACTACGGCAAGGGCGATAATCACCACGGCAGCAGCGCCGATGATGATGAAAAGCTTTTTCTTGTCCTCTGGCACACCCTCGGCGGGTGCCTTTTCGTCCGCTGCCATCAGACTCCTCCTTCTGTATTGATTGAAATCCTTGGGACTCTACGTACCGTTACGGCTATTGCAACCGAAATGCCAGAAACTGCTTTACGGCATCAATGGAATACTACGCGAAAAAACACCCTGATATTGGTAACTAATGCGGAGAAGCGCGGGATTGGGCAGATACGGCAATCATCCGGTACGGAAGCAGCCACGTCGGACTTTTGACAAGGCAGGCAAAGATTCGGCGATGGAATGGGCTGGATGCCCCCGGCTGGCACGCGAAAACCGGCAGATCGTCAAAAAAACGACAAGCCCCGGCAAACATCGGACCGTTGCGCCCGGCGGGGAGGAACGCGCTCTCCCCCCGCCGGGCGGCCAGTGGCTGGTTACCGCTTGAGACTGAGTACTTCCTGCAGCATCTCGTCGGCCGTGGTGATCGTCTTGGAGTTGGCGGAGTAGCCGCGCTGGGTGGTGATCATTTTGACGAACTGGGCCGCCATGTCCACGTTGGACTGTTCCAGGGAGTTGGCCAGGATTTTCCCGACGCCGGGGGCGCTGGCGTCGGAGAACAGGGGCTGTCCCGATTCGAGGGTTTCCTCGAAGAGGGTGCCTCCCGCCTTGGACAGGCCGGCCGTAGAGGAGAACTTGGCCAGGGCCACCTGGTAGAGCTTCTGGAGCTGGCCGTTGGAGTACACGCCGTTCACGTATCCCTTGTCATCGATGGTAACCTTGGTGAGGGTACCCTGGTAGTAGCCGTCCTGGGTCTGGGAGGAAACCACCGAGGCGCTGGCGTACTGGGTGGTGGCGCCGACGCCCAGGTCGAAGAAGATCGGCTGGGGTGCGGCGACGCCACCCGTGAAGGTGATGTTCTGGGCCGCGCTGGCCAGGGGAGTCTGGCCGGTGAGGGCACCGGTCTCATCGAAGGTGAGGGTCCCGTCGATGGGGCTGGTGCTGCTGCCCGGCGTGCCGGCCACGGCATCGGGAAGGATGACGTGCCAGTCCCAGGTGTTATCGGCGGTTTTACGGAAATATGCCGTGGCAGTGTGGGCATTGCCCTGGGAATCGTAGACCGACAGGCTGGTCGAGAAGTTGGACGTGGCAACCGGGTTGGCGGGGTCCCATGCCAGGGCCGGCGTAGTCTGGGTGGAATCCAGGTTCACCACGAACTTGACGTTGGAGGTCTGCTTCGGCGGCGTGGTGGCGAAGTTGGTCAGGTCGATGGGCTTGAGCACGCCGTCGGCGAGCCCGGACGAGGGAATGATGCCGTATCCCATGACCTGATATCCCTCCGGGTTCACCAGGGTTTTGTCCTTGTTGAAGGAAAAGGCGCCGGCACGGGTATAGTAGCGGCCGCTGGTGTTCTGGACCACGAAGAAGGAATCACCCTGGATGGCCAGGTCAGTGCCGCTCTCGGTGCTCTCGAAGGAGCCCTGGGTGAACTGGTTTTCAACGGTCTGGATCTGGACGCCGCGGCCGATCTGGGAGCCGCCGCTGATGGTGCTGGAGAGGACGTCCGAGAAGAGCATCCGGCCCTGCTTGAAGCCGATGGTGTTGACGTTGGAGATGTTGTTGCCGATGACGGACATGGCCTCGCCGTTGGCGTTGAGGCCGCTGATGCCGGTGTAAAGTGCGGATGTGACGCTCATTGATGTGCCTCCGTGGGTGCGACAGCGCTCCGGCTGCCGCCCGGGTTGACTGGAACGCCTCGGTCGGTCGGCGTCCCATGGGCCCCCGTGAAGGTCCGGCCCATTGTTCGTTGTTCGTTTCTTCCCTGCCCATTAAGGTTCCCGGTCCCTGGTCCCCGTTTCCTAAATGATCACTGCCGAATCGATGTTGGTAAACACATTTCCCTGCATGCTTGCCCGATCCATGGCCGTGATGACTGTCCGGTTTCTGACACTCACCACGAGGCTGCGTCGCCAAGCATGATGAGCGACTCACGGCCCCCCTTCTGGGCCACGCTCTCCACGGCTCCTTCCAGCCGCTTCAGGTCCGTGTCGCTGAAGGTGATTCCCCGAGACTGGAGCCGCTGCTGGGCATGACTCGAGAATTTCACCTCCTGGGCCGGAAGCTTGCCGTCGAGAATCCTGGCAAACCCGCCCGGCTTGCCGGCCGGTTGTGCCGGCTGGGGTTGCGACTGCGAGCGACCCGGGTTGATGGGAAGCGGTTCGGGGAAGTAGATGGAATCAATCATCCCTGAATCACGCTCCTTTCACAGAGAGTATGTTGCCGAGCGGTACATTGATGCCGCCGATGGTTATGTAGGGTTCCTCTCCCTCCAGCATGACCCCTTCGGCCCGGCCGAGGAGCAGCGGAGCGCCGTCAAAGGCCTCTCCCTTGGCGTTGGTCCCCGAGACGGAGAAGGTGTAGCGTCCCTCCGGGAGCGTATTCCCTTTTTCGTCCTTGCCGTCCCACGTTATGGAACCGTCTCCCGCCTGGGTGCTCCCCAGAGTCAGGGTCCGGACAACGGTGTCGGTGTCATCCTTGATTTTGATGGTCACCTTCTGGGCGGTGGCGGGAAGCCGGTAACCCAAGGTGGGCTGGGTGCCGCCGGTGAGTTTGATCAGGTTGCCGCTGGCCGTGATCTCCTTGCCGATGAACGAGACCGCCGAGAGGCTCGTCGCCCCGTTCACGAGGTTGAGAAGATCCGAGAGGTTGCTGTTGGTGTTGTAGGCCTGTTCGACCTGGGTGAGTTGTGCCAACTGTCCGATGAACTCCGTGCTGTCCTGGGGATTGAGCGGGTCCTGGTTCTGGAGTTGCGTAACGAACAGCTTGAGGAAGTCGTCCTTGTTCATGCCGGTGGACTTCTTCATGGCCGCTGCGGCTGCCGTGGTGTCGTTGGTAACGCCGTAAACCACGTTGTTGTACCTCCTTTCCTTCTGTCAGAGCCTCACGTCGACGAGGCCGTTTTCGCGCCGGTCGGTAACGTAGTGGCGCGTGTCTTCCATTGCGACTTGGACGTCCCCGTCGAGTTCTTCACCACGGGCAAAGGAGAAATGGGTTCCTCCCTGGCCTGCCTGCCCCCCCTCGCGGAAGAGCTGGTGCTCGAACCCCTGGCCGGTGCCGGTGGAAACGTCGAAACCGGTCATGGTCAGGTTCTGGCGGGAAAAGTTCTCCTTCAGGTTGTCGAGGTTGTTGAGGAGAATGTCCCTTATCTGGCCGTTGGCCGCCACTACATCCACCTTGACCTGCTGGTCCGCCACCCGGACGTTGATCGTGAGCTCGCCCAGTTCCGCCGGGTTGAGCCTGATGCTGATCCGGCCGTTGCCGTTGGGCTCGCGGGCCGTGACGGCGTCCCGGACCTGGGCCATGATGCTGTCGCGGAGCGAGTGCGACGACTCCGGCGTCGGCCTGGCTTCGGCCGGCTGGGCGGCAGAGGTCTTGCCCGCCTCGTGGCTGGCATGGCTGGCAACGGCATCCTTCATCGCCGTGGACTCCTTGCCGGTGAACGCCTGGTCGCGGCCTTCGGCGAAGTGCTGCTCGCCTGAGCCGTCCCTGACGGTCACTTCCACGTCCAGCGCCCTGACCGGACTCCCGGTTGCTGCATCGGTCCGGACTTCAGCGGACCTGAGCTCGACCGGGCTGACGGTGTCGGCCTTGCCTGCCGGGATACCTTCCGCATGCCTGGCGGGTATCCGGTCGGGATAGGCAGCGGTTGGCCCCATGGTGCGTACCGGAGGCCGGGTTTCCGCGGTCGCCTCCTCCGTCATGCCGACGGACTGGGGCGATTGCTCCGCTTCAGGGAGGACATCGGCTCCCGCCTGGCGGACCGGGGTCCGTTCGACGGCAGCGTTCAGCACCTCCACCGATTTTTCCGCCGCGGTTTGTCCGGCCGGGACGGAAGAAGCGGCTGCAACCGGTGCTTCCGTCGGCGTGGCTTGCGCCATGGAGTGGGCCATGGTCGATGCGGACGGCTCGGCCACGGTCGTGGTGACCGGAGACGAAACCGGCGCAACGGGCGCTGCCGCTGCCGTTCCGGATGAAGAGGCGGCGGATTCCGGTGCAGGCGCGGCCTCTGCGGGCAGAGGTAGCGGGATGGGCGGAGCCAGGCTTGCCAGGGCCGCATCGGTGGCGGAAGGGTTCTCCTGGTCCTGGTTCCGGGCGGCATTCTCAGGAGACCCGCTCGACGCATCCGGTACTTCCTGAGTGGCTGCGTTCGTCGTGACGGGCGGCATGAGCAACCCGGCAAAGAGCGAGGCGAAGAGACTGTCGTTGCCGGCAGGCTGGGCAGGGGCTTCAGACGGGACTCCGCCGGCCGGCACGACCTGCGGGGCGATCTGGATCAACTGCATGATTTCCATACGTGTTCACCTCCTTTCGTGTGGGATGGAAACGCTGCAGAGAGCGCTTTCCAATGCCATGCTATTCTGTTGTCAAGGAACTGACTCTCAAACAAAACGACGCACGGACGCAACCTGTCGCGGCATTGCTGCCGGTGGTGCATAGTGCGTCCGTGCGTCCTGACTGGTGCGGCGGGCGGCCTTCCGTGCCTTCCCGCCTTCTGCTTCGTGCGTCTACTTGGCCGCCAGGCTGTGGCGGGTCCAGCGCAGCGCCCGCTCCTGCTTCATCAACGGCAGGAGCTTGGCAACGCGTTTCTGGTCCATCTCGTTCAGGATTTCGAGAACCTCCCCCTCGTCCATCTTGTCGAGGAGCTGCGCCGCCTCGGCGGGCTTGAGGGTCTTGTACACCTTGAGCATCTTCTGGTAGTTGGCGCTTTGTACCTTCTTGCGGGCATCCAAGGAGCGGTCCAGGGCCGCCTTGGCCGCCTCCAGCTCCTTTACCCGGGCTTCGAGCTTGGCCGAAAGGTTCTTCAGTTCCTGTTCCTTCACGGCCAGGGCCGCCTCACGGGCCGCCACCTGCTGGCGCTTGGCCTCCACCAGGGCCATCTCGCCGGCAACGCTCTTGGCACCGGCCGCAGCCATGGGAGCCTGAGCCTGGGGCTCGCCGGCCGCCGACTGGGCACCGGCGGGCGGCGACGATACCGGCGGTGCCAGGAGGAGCACTCCCGACATCACCACAATCGTTGCCAGGAACGACTTCTTCATTACCGCGCAACCTTCTGCAGCGCCATCTCGTCCAGGAAAGCCCGCTCACGCTCGGCCATCTCCCGGCGGAAGGCGCGCATCTGCTTCTCCTTGAGGAGTTCCAGGGCCTTCTTCTCCTTGGCGGCGTCCATGAGATCCTCGCGTTTCTCGCTCATCTTCCGGTTCAGGTTATCCACTTCGATCCGCTGGAACTGGATGTCCATGTGCTTACGGGCAAAAAAGTCCGCATAGAGCTTCAGCTCATTGGCCGTGGTGCCGACGGCCTGCTTGTTGTTGTACTCCACCCGGGCGCGGTCGGCCTCGGCCTCGTGCCGGCTCAGCACGTCGGAGGCATGTTCGAACTCGTGCCGGGCCGTGGCGAACTCCAGCTTTTTGACCTTTTCCACTTCCTTCCGGTAGTTGAGAACCTGCTGTAACTGAAAACCGTGCTTGTGCGTCATGACGGGCTCCGGAACATGGCGGTTTCAGGAGAAATTCCCCCTGTTCCCTTCCTCGTGCAATCAGAGTGCCATCCCCTCATCGAAGATATCGGCAAGTTCCGTTATCGACTGTTCCATGGAAACCCCGTCGTGGATTCCCTGGCGGATGAAGTTGACCATGCCGTCCATCTTGGCGATGGCATAGTCGATGGTCGGGTTCGATCCCGGCTTGTAGGCGCCGATGTTGATCAGGTCCTCGGCTTGGCGGTAGGCGGCGAGCAACTCCTTGAACCGGGAGGCGAGCTGCTGCTGGCCCCGGTCGGTCACGTCGTTCATGACCCGGGAGGCGCTGGCCAGGATATCCAGGGGAGGATAGATGGCCCGGGCCGCCAGTTCCCGGTTCAGGACGATGTGGCCGTCCAGGATGCTCCGCATGGCATCCGAGATCGGTTCATTGAAATCGTCCCCCTCCACAAGCACCGTGTAGAGGCCGGTGATGCTTCCGTCCAGAAAGCTGCCGGTCCGCTCCAGGAGCTTGGGCAGCGCCGCAAAGACCGACGGGGTGTACCCCTTGGTGGTGGGCGGCTCGCCGATGGCAAGCCCCACCTCCCGCATGGCCATGGCAAAACGGGTGGCCGAGTCCATCATCAGCAGCACCTTCTTCCCCTGGGCCTGGAAATACTCGGCAATGGTGGTGGCGATATAGGCGCCCCGCATCCGGACCAAGGGGGGCTGATCGGAGGTGGCCACCACGACCACGGACTTCTTGAGCCCCTCCTCCTGGAGGTCCTTCTCGATGAATTCGCGCAGTTCGCGCCCCCGCTCCCCGATGAGGGCGATGACGTTCACGTCCGCTTCGGTGTAGCGGGCGATCATGCCCAGCAGTGTCGACTTTCCGACACCGGACCCGGCCATGATTCCGACACGCTGCCCTTCGCCGCAGGTGAGCAGCGCATTGATCGCCCGGATGCCCAGATCCAGCGGCTGGCGGATCGGCCGCCGCTTCATGGGGTTCACCGGATTGGCGTAGATGGGGTACTCTTCACGGATGGCCAGGGGGCCCTTATCGTCGATGGGCACCCCGAGTCCGTCGATGACGCGCCCCAGCAGCCCGGGGCCCACGCCGAGGGAGGCTTTTTTCCGCTTGACCGAGATGAGGCTCCCGAGCCCCACCCCGCGCAACTCGCCCAGGGGCATCAGCAGCGTCTTGTTGTCCCGGAAGCCGACCACCTCGGCCGGGATGGGATCGCCGTCATTGGGGTGGACGAGACAGAGGGTGCCGACCGCCGCATCGGGGCAGAACCCCTCGATGACGAGCCCCACCACCTGGGTCACCTTGCCGTGGAACCGGATCGGCTTCATGGCATCCACGGCGGCGAGATAGCGAGAAAGATCAATCCTGGACATCGTCGCGCGGTCTCTCTTCACGTCCCTTGACCCAGGCGCCCTGTCCCTTGAAGGGGGCGATGGTCTCCTCGCCGCCAAAGGCGAGGTCGGCATGGGAGTCAACATCCGGTACGCTTGACGGCTCCACGGGAGCGCTGCGCTCCTCCAGCAGCGAACGGTAGATCTCGTCCAGTTGGGCCTCGATCCGGGCATCCACCGTGCCGGTGGCGGTTTCTACGAGACATCCCCCCGGGCCGATGGTTTCATCGGGGGCGAGGGTTATGGCCGATTCCTCGCCGAGCCCCTCAAGGAACGCCTGGCGGTTGACCGAAACCTGGGCGTAGTCGTCAGGGTTCAGGCGGACCACCACCCGGTCCCGCTCGGTGCATCCCCCCACCGCTGCGGCAACAATGGCCGCCAGTACCTGGGGGTCCTGTGCCACCTCCCGCTGGACGATCTTGCGGGCGATCATCACCGCGAGCCGCAGCAGATCCTCCTCGCTCTCCTTCATGACACGGCTGCGCAGGCCGGTCAGGGCGGCGACTCCGTCCCGCAGGGACTTGAAGACATTGGCGAGCCCCCGTTCCGCCTGGCGGCGCCCCTCGTCCATGCCGTTGCGGAAGACCTCGTCCACCCGGGACTGCAGCTCATCCTCGGCCAGCACCACCTTCCCCTCGAGATCGAACGGGACGACCGGCGCCGGTTCGGGCTCCTCCTCGAGCAGAAGCCCCGGCAGGGGCGCCGGCGCACCCAGGGCACAGGGGACGAAACCGTCGGCTTCCGGAGGCAGTTCCGACGGCGCTTCAGCGGCAATGAAGCCGAAGCTGTAGCTGCGGATGGACTGGGGCGGCAACTGGTCCACCTTGATGATGCGGGAAGCCTTAGACGAGGACATCGTCGCCTCCGCGACCGGCAAGCACCACCTTGCCCTCTTCCTCCATGCGGCGAACGATCTTGATGATCTCCGACTGCCCCTTCTCCACGTCCGACAGGCGGACCGGCCCCATGACCTCCAGGTCTTCCTTGATCATCTCGGCGGCGCGGCTGGAGATGTTGCGGAAGATCTTCTCCTTGATCTCGTCCGGCGCGGTCTTCATGGCAAGGGTCAGGGTGTCGTTGGAAACCTCCCGCATGATTGCCTGGATGGAGCGGTCGTCCAGCTTGAAGATGTCTTCGAAGGTGAAGAGGTGCTTGCGGATGACCTCGGCCAGAGGCGGGTTGAGGGTATCGAGCTTCTCGAGGATCTGCTTTTCCTTGCTCCGGTCCAGGTGGTTGAACATGTCGACGACCTTTTCCACGCCGCCGACCTTGTAGCGCTGGACACCGCCCATGGCGGTCAGTTCCCGCTTGATGACCTCGTCGATGTCGGCAAGTATCTCGGGTGAGACCTGATCGACGTCGGCGATCCGCATCACCACCTCTGCCTGGAGCCCCTGGGGGAGCATGGAGATGATCTCGCCGGTCTGCTTGGCCCTCAGC
The DNA here is from genome assembly GCA_001628815.1 of Geobacter anodireducens. NCBI lineage: Bacteria > Pseudomonadati > Thermodesulfobacteriota > Desulfuromonadia > Geobacterales > Geobacteraceae > Geobacter > Geobacter anodireducens. The sequence continues at coordinate 398,909 of CP014963.1, read as the reverse complement.
TTGGCCAGGATGACGGCGATGGTCTGGGGATGCTCCTGGGAGAGGAAGTTGGCAATGGTCTTGGCATCCAGGTTGGCAAGGACGTCGACCATGTCGCCAAAGCTCGACGACTGGAGCTCCTTGAGAAGGATCTCCGCCTTCTGGGGCCCCAGGGTCTGCTCGAGAATCTTGCGGACGAACTCCTCACCCTGGGAGAAAATGCCCGTCTCGGGGTTGGTGAGGGAGGTGTACTCCGTCACCACGTCCTGGATGACGTTGCGCGGCACATGGCCCAGAGTCGCCATGCTCTTGGATATCTTCTTTATCTCGTCGTCGTCCAGGTGCTCGAATACCTTCGAGGTCGCTTCGGGACCCAGGTAGAGGAGCAGTATGGCCGCCTTATCGGTTCCGGTCATGGATTCGAGCCCTATTCCTCACCCTTGTCTCGCAGCCAGTTCTGGATGATCTGGGCCGCTTGATAGGGTTCCTGCTTGATCTTGTTGATGAGCTCCATCTGGCTCACGGTCTGGTTGCCGATCTGCAGCCGATGGATCTCTGCGATCTGGTTGAGGGCATCCTCGGCCGTGGGGATCGGCTCGAAGGTAGTGCTCTTTTCCGGCCTGAGGATCTTCAGGAGCGGCCGCACCACAAAGAAGAGAAGCGCCAGGAAGCCGAAGCCGATCAGGCCGTTTTTCAGCAGGGAGAGGAAAACGGGGGCGTTCCACCATTGGTCTGCCTCGCCGGCCCCGGCATCGCCCGTATCCTGGAACGGGATATTGACGACCGTCACCTGATCGCCCCGCTCGGCATTGAAGCCGACCGAGCTTTTCACCAATGCATCGATCTTCTGGAGTTCGTCCGGCGAACGGGGCGAGTACTTGGGCTTTGCCTCTTTGCCGTCCTTGCCGGCTGCGGCGGCATCGTACTTGCCGTCCACCAGGATCGCCACCGAAACCTTGGAGAGGGTCCCCACCGGCTCGATGGTGCGGGCGGTGGCACGGCTCACCTCATAGTTGAGGGTCTCGTCGTTCTTGCTGCCGCCTCCGGCGGTTCCGGCGGGCTGGCCGGCCGCCCGTCCCAGGTTGGTCTGCACGCCGGGCACCCCGCCCGTGACCGTCGAGCCGTCCTGCTTTTCCTCGGACCGCTGCTCACTGCGGACCACGGTCTCGGGGTCGTATTTTTCCTCGTAGCGCTCCACCTGGCGGAAATCGAAGACCGCCGAAACCCGAGCCACGGACCTGCCGGTGCCCACGGCCTTGTCCAGCAGCGACTGGAGGCGTTCCTCGGTGCTCCGCTCATAGGCCCGCTGGACCTCCTGCATGGAGGCGGTCATCTTGCCGGTTGCATCGCCGGGGGTGTTCTTGGACAGGAGCTTGCCCTTCTGGTCGAGGACGGTCACATGCTCCGGATTCATCCCCTCGATGGCGGACGCAACCAGGTGGACAATACCCTGCACGTCGTTTTCCCGGAGCTGGCGCTGCCCCTTCACCTTCAGGACCACCGAGGCCGTGGCCGGTTTTTCGTCTTCCTTGAAGAGCGACTTCTCAGGGATCACCAGGTGGACCCGGGCCTGCTCCACCCCGGAAATCTGGCTGATGGTGCGGGAGAGCTCCCCCTGGAGGGCCCGCTGGTAATTGAGCTTCTGGACGAAATCGGTCATGCCGAAATTCTTCCGGTCGAAGATCTCGAACCCGACCCCACCTCCCTGGGGCAGGCCGTCGGAGGCCAGCGAAAGCCGCAGGTCGTACACCTTGTCGGAGGGGACAAGAATCGCCTTGCCGTCGGCGGCGATGCGATAGGGGACCTTCTGCTCCTTGAGCTTGGTCACGATCTCGCCGGCATCCTCGCTCGTCAGGTTCGTGAAGAGGGGGCGATAGTCGGTCCGGTTCGCCACCAGGATCAGGATGGTAAAGGCGACGACCGACAGGCCCACAACGCCCCCCACCACCCAGCGTTTGGCCGGCGGCAGAGCCATGAATGGCTGGATCAGTTTGTTCAGGGCTTCAGGCATGAAGTACTCCGGCGGGGATCAGGACTAGACCTGCATCCGCATAACTTCCTGGTAGGCCTCGACCGCCTTGTTCCGCACCTGGCTCAGGAACTGGAACGAGATGGACGACTTTTCCATGGCGATCATCACCTCGTGGAGCCCCTTGGATTCGCCGGACACGAGTCCCTTGATGGCGGTGTCCGACTGGGCCTGGAGCTCACTCACCTTGGACACCAGTTCACCGAAGAATTTGCCGGTATCGGCGGCCAGGTTGCCGGGTTTCGCTTCCCCGGCTCCCGAGGGGAACGCCTGGGCTATGCCTAATCCGCTCTCGATTCCGTCTATCACGTGGTCCTCCTGAAAAAATCTTAAAGTTTCGTCGGCTCCTGCCGACACGTTCTCATATGGGGGGCTGTGTCGAATCCCCTTTTTGCGTAAAAAAAAAGAACACGACTTCCCGGGCTTACCGCGAACCGATCTCCAGGGTCTTCAGGGCCATATTCTTGGCCGCCTGCATGGCGGTTACGTTGGCCTCATAGGCCCGGGTCGCGGCGATCATGTCGGCCATTTCCTCGACCACGTTCACGTTGGGAAGGGCCACATATCCCCGGGCATCGGCGTCGGGATGGGCCGGGTCGTACTGGAGCCGGGGCGGATTGGGATCTTCCACGATGCCGGTCACCTGGACCCCCTGGGGGGCGTTCTTGCGCATCCGGTCGAGTGCCGAGCGGAACCCCTCGCCCACCTGGGTGGCGGCGAACACGGCATCTTTCCGCTTATAGGGCCCCCCCTCGGCGGTACGGGTGGAGTTGGCGTTGGCCAGGTTGGCGGAGATGAGGTTCATCCTGGTCCGCTCGGCGGACAGGGCGGAAGAGCTGACCTGCATTGCGCTGAAAAAGTCCATGGCTACTGTCCTTTGATGGCGTATTTCATGCCTTCGAACTTCTTGGTCAGGATCTGGATCGAGGCATTGTACATGATCTGGTTCTCGGCCATGCGGCTCATCTCGGCCTCAAGCTCCACCCCGTTGTTGTCGCGCCCCGGAGTGGGGGCCGGGGTTTCGATGACCGTTCCCTCCACGCCCTGGATGGACGCGGCCTGCCCCTTCAGGGGGATGTGCCGGGGATGGGTCGTCGCGGGACTCCCCATCGTGTTGCCCTTGAGGGCGGTGCCCAGTTCCTTTTCGAAGGAAAGGGCCGTGGGCGTGTAGTTGGGGGTTTCGGCATTGGCCAGGTTGGCGGAAATCTTGGTATGGTTCCTGGCCCTCAGGTCAACCGCCTTGGCCAGGGCGTTTATGGTCGTTCCGAACATAGAGTCGACAGGCATCTCGTTCCTCCTTTGTCTCCCGCATTGCGGATAGAGCAAAAGCCGTACCAGCTTTTCCAGCCCGTCTACCCTCCCGTAATCAGGGACAAACTACTCTTTCCCCCGGCATTCACGTCAAAAGTTTGAACAAAACCCGGTCAGACCGGCGTCATTCTCCCATCCTCACGCCCAAAGAAAAGGGGAGCACATACGAACTCCCTTTTTCTTACCCGGCCACCCTGGAATCCAGGTCATCATTTTGACTTGCGTACCATTCCCGTCAACTCCATATCGGCCAGGAGACGCGCTGCCATGTCCCGCCAATCCGGGTCAGCTCCCTCCTTGGCCACTGTCCCGAGGTAGCGGGCAGCCTCCTCGTAGCGCCCTTCGGAGCGGGCGATCTCGCCCAGCTTGTAGAGGAATGGATCCCGCTCTTCGGGAGAAGCCTCGGCGGCAGCCCGCAGAATCTCCTTGGCCCCCGTGCGGTCTCCCCGGGACAGCCGCGCAGTTGCGGCCACGTAGCTTGCGTCGGCGGCCAGCGGCGACGAGATTTCGCGCCGCCGGAGCTCGGCCAGAAAGAGGAGCATGGCCCGCTCGGCATCGCGCCGGTTGCCGGAGGCGTCCAGGGACTTGCCCAGATAGTACAGGCTCTCGGCGTATTCGGGCCGCGTTCCCGACGCCAGCATCCCCGACAGCCGCCCCACCGCCCGCTGGGTATCGCCCCGGTTATACTCGACCGCGGCAAGCTCCTCGCGGAACCGCTGGACCCATGGGTGGGCCGGGAACCGCTCCACAAATTCACCCGCAGCCTTCTCCATGAGGGCTGAATCCCCCAGTTGCCCGGCATCGTGGAGAATCCTGCGATAGAGCTCGGGGGCGTGCGCCCGGTTCTGCTCGCGGATGGCGAGATTCGCGTACAGGCCGACTTCTTCCTTGATCCGTCCCTGGTCGGCAAAGGCGGCGGACAGATTCTTGATGAAGTCCTCCTCGGCCAGCACGCGGCCGAGATAGTCCCGGTTGTCCAGGGCGAGCTTCACCAGCGCTTCATTGTCACCGGCGCGGGCGATCCGGCGGTAGACCGGCACCAGGAGCTCCTCGCGCATCCCCTTGGCAATGCTGACATACATCCCGCGAGGGAATTTCTTCTCGTATTCAGCCACCCGGGCAAAGGCCTGGTCGGCATCGCCATAGAGGGAGAGCAGCAGAGCCGCCTTGAAGAGCCCCTGTTCACGCAGGCCGAAATCGCTGCCCCGCTCGTAGATCTCCAGGTAATCCTTCACCAGCGAGCTGTAGGCCGCAGGCTCCAGGGCAAGCAGCCGGCGGTCGGCCAGCTTCATCCGGGCCTGCCAGTTCCCTTTGCTGCCGGTAAAGTTGTCGGCAACGTTGCGGTAGATGGCCATCGCCTCCTGGTCCTTCCCCTGTCGCACCAAAATGTCGGCCATGCGCACCAGGAGTGCCGGCGCATATTTTTTGTCGGCCAGGCCGGCGATGAGCGAGCCGAGCAGCCGACGGCCGCCCGCCAGGTCGCCGTTGCGGGCCACGCTGTCGGCATAGCAGAAGGCCGTGGACGGCGACCGGGAGAGGAACACGGGCCACTGGCGCTCCGCCTCGCGGAAAAAGCGAAGGGCGTCCCCATATTTCTGGAGGAGATAAGAGGCCTCCCCCAGCCGGTAAAGGGCCAGGGGGCGGCCGGGGGAAGTGGCGCCTATCCCGGCGAAGATCTCAGCGGCCTCGCTGCCGTTGCCTTCATAGAGGGCAGCCTCGCCGTCCATGATCAAAGCGGCCTCGGCAGGAGGGGTCATTGCTTCGAGCACCCGCCGGTCGGTGGGGGTAAAGGGTATCTCGGACTTGAACGGCGGGTCGAAGGTGGTGATGAGCTGCTCGACTCCCACCTTGATCCCCTCGCGCCCCTGGGCGAGGGGAGGCGAGCGGCGGGGAACCAGCGACGCCCCCACATCGAGGGAGACAACGCCGACACCGGCTGCGGTTGAGACGCGCACGCCCCGGGGATCCCCCTTGACCGTCACCGTTACCGTGAGGTCATTGCCGCGCGACGCTACGACCACCCCCTCCACATGCGCGTCGCGGTAGCTTCGCAGCTTCTTCCAGCGGCCGCCCGCAGTGTTGCTGAAAACGAGCCGGACCCTGTTGCCCGGGAGCGGATGCAGAACAGGGGCGGGATCACGCTCGAACGCCATGGAGAGACGGGTAAATCCCCCATGGCCGCGCACCCCCACGCGCAGCAGACGGTTGTCCGGGCCGGGATCGGCGCCGGACGTGGCGACCGCGGACAACGGCAGCAGCACAAGAGCACAGAGCAGCAGCTTGATGATGGAACGAATCATGGCATGGACACCTTTTGCGGCCCCGGCACCGGGGAGCCGGATGGCGGGATGGATTTCCCCGGACATACCAAGGCAAAAGCCGTGCCGTAAAACTACACCCTTTACCAGGGCGGACAAGGGGGATTCGGCGGATCAGCGGGGGTGAGCGTCAAAGGGAGGGCAATGGCAGGTCACAATTTTGACACAGACTAGAAATAACGTCAGGCGGCCTTCAGGAACTTTGCCACCTTGGCCACCACCTCGTCGGGCTGGTAAGGCTTCACGATAATGTCACGGGCGCCGTACTTGACCGCCTTGAGGACGGCGGAGCGCGTCCACTCCCTGGCGCACATGATGATGGGGAGGGTATCGCCCTGGGCAATCGCCTTGATCTTGATGCAGACCGCCATGTCCCGGTCGTCGCCGTTGTGGATGCCCAGAACCACGAGCCGCACCCCGCCCTGGTCGAATATCTCTCTGATATCCGCGTCAAGGCCTGCCTCCACCGGCTCGTACCCCTTTTCCTCCAGCAGCGCGCGGATGTGCTGGCGGTCCGATTCATCATCCTCCAGGATGAGGACCCGCCGGCAATTTTCGTCCACTGGCAGCGGCCCCCCGGCTACGGCGGCCACAGATTCCGACGCCGCCTCGCCATTGGCCTCAGCCCCGACTTCGTCCCCCTCGACAGCGGCAGCCTCGCCAACGGCCCCTGCCGCGGCTTCGTCCGCCGGCGGCTCGGGCTCCTCAGCGGGAGGATCGAACAACAGCGCCAGTTCCACGGGGATGAGGACGTCCAGGTTCCCCATCTCCATGCCGCTCAGCTCCATACGGCCGCGGAAGAGGAGATACTCGCCGTCGGGAACCGGTTCGGTTTCGGTCAGCTCGGTGCTTTCCGGGATGAACTTCTTGGGGGGGACGACCTTCAGGTGTACCTTGTTGCCGAAGGAAGGCTGGAATACCGAGTTGAATGAGCCCACCACCTGGTTGACGATCTCGGAAAAGGCATCCACATCGTCGTTTTCCATGATGGCGAGCCGGCGCTTTTCATTGATGCGGGCCGTGGGGATGCCGAGCAGGAATCCGCTCATGCAGATCGCATCGCGGAGGCCGAACACCACATGGAACTTGCCCGCATAGTCGCCGCTGGCCGTAACCTCGGCCACGAAGCAGACGTCATCCATGTCGCAGAAGTACGTCTGCCGGTTGGTGGCAATGCGGTCTGCCTCGCCGATGGCGAGTTCCTGGCCGAGCAGCATGCCGCTGTCTTCGGCGGCTTGCCGGAACGAATTATTGACAACGTCGGTGAGTGTGCCGAAACCTTCCATGGCCGGAAAAAGCTCCTGCTTGACTTAGGCTTCCTTCTGAAGTTTCAGGCCCACAAGAAACCGCGCATCGTCAATGATGAAAGGAATGATGACGCAGTCGTTGTCGGCCATGGCGTTGAGCGTGTACTCCTCGCCCGAAATAACGGTGGGCACCGACAGGTGCAGGTCCGTCCCTCCCTTCGAGAGGGCCATCTTCACATAGCCTCCGAGCATGTTGGCGATCTCGCCCAGGGCATCGTTCACATCCTCGCCCACCTCTTCCACCTCCATGCCGAGCATGTTCGAGGTGACCTTGAGGGCGAGCTCCAGGGGGCAATGGATCGAGAGGATCCCCGAGTAGATGCCCGCCAGCCCCACCATGCCGGTGACGCTGCAGTGGAACGTGGTAACGGGCTCCCTCAGCGGGTACTGGTCCTGGGGCTCCATCATCACCATGGTGCCGAAGACTTCTTTTGTCGCCCCGATGATAAAGCCGGCGAGTTGCTCCTCGCTCAGCTTGCTCGACGAGGCCACATCGGAGTTGAGACTCATAGGAGGCTCCCGAGTTTCTCGTTGAGCTGGTCCGGCGTGAAGGGCTTCTTGATGCTGTCGCTGGCTCCGCTGGAAATGGCTTCTTTCAGGATATCCTCGCCACCTTCGGTGGTGATCATGACGATAGGCGCCTTGTGGCCGTTGGCCCGGGCCTGCCGGATAAACTCAAGGCCATCCATGTTCGGCATGTTGATGTCGGAGAGGATCAGATCCACGCTTTTGCCGGAAAGGACGTTGAGCCCTTCGATCCCGTCACCCGCCTCGAAGATTTCGTCCACGGGCAGCCCAGCCTGCCTGAGCGAGCGGGAAATGATTTTTCTCATGGTCGAGGAATCGTCCACGATGAGTACGTTGGCCATTGGTGTCTCCTTCATTCGATGGGGTTGCGCGTATCCATGCCCGCACGGCAGGCCGGCGAGTCAAAAGCTTGAACGTGCCCGTCGACTCCTCACGGGACGGGGCTCCACGGACACGTCCGAGTGCTATGCACAGTCCGTTCCAGCCTGAACAGGGGGAGGAAGAAATCAGGAGATCCCTTTCCCGTTCAGGTACACGCCGTATTTCTTGTCGTCTCCCTGGATATGCTTGGAAAGCCAGTCGCGCAGGAAGGTCATGACATGCTGGGTCAGCACCGACTTGCCTTCCTGGAGCTGCTTCTGCAGATCGAGCACCTGCATGACCAGGGCATTATGCTCTTTCTTGTGGGCTTCTAAATCGGGGTAGCCGTGCTGCTTCAATACCCGCTCTTCCGCGGCGAAGTGGGTCTGAGTGTACTGGATGAGAGACTTCAGGATGTCTCCCATCACCTGATTCCCCTTGCCGGCCTTCATGGCGTCGAACAACTGATTCACCATGTCCACCAGCTTTTTGTGCTGATCGTCGAACTGCTTCACCTTGACGCTGAGCGAATCGCTCCACGAGATCAATGCCATGCCGTTCACCTCCGAAAAAATTGAAATGCCATGGTTAAGGTTATCGGCACAAGCGTTGGGAACTTTAGCAGAATGTGTCACAGTGGAACAATATACCAATCGTCCGACACGGAAGCTCCCATAAAAAGGCCGGGGTCGCCCGACAACGCATCGGGGGGTTCGGAAACGGGGCGGTCAGACGCTGAGCCTGAATCGTCCGGCGATCTGCTTGAGCTGCTCCGGAAGCTTGCCCCCCTTGGTCGTGGGATCATTCCCATTCTCTGCGTGATCGTCAGTTGCATTGCCGGCATTTCCTCCGCAGCCTTCTACCGGTGACGCATACGGCACTACGCCAAGTCATTCGGCGCACGTTCCGACCACAACGAAGACGCCCAAGACGCTACGGCATGCTGGCATGCCCGGTTGCTGCCCCTCTCATGCTGAGAGCCGGAATGTCACAACAATTTTTTGCAATTGTTCAGCCAAATCTGCAAGCTGCTCCGCGGCGCCGGCGGATTCCTGCGCACCGCGTGCGGTTTCATGGGCCGTATCGGTGATGGTCTGGATGCTGCCGCTGATTTCGGTGGTGGTGGAGGTCTGCTGCTCGGCCGCAGTGGCGATCTGACTGATCTGGAGCGAAACCGAGCCGATCTGCTCCAGGATTTCCCGCAGGGCCGCGCCCGAACGGGCCGCCTCGTCCGTCCCCTTCTCCACCTCGCGCACCCCTTCATCCATGGATGCCACTGCCCCGCGGGTTTCGCTCTGGATGGCCTTGATCATCAGGCCGATCTCACGGGTGGCCCGGGTGGTCCGCTCGGCCAGTGCCCGGACCTCGTCGGCAACCACCGCGAAGCCACGGCCCGACTCACCCGCCCGGGCCGCCTCGATGGCGGCGTTGAGGGCCAGAAGGTTCGTCTGGTCGGCAATATCCTCAATCGTGCCGATGATCTCGCCGATCTGGTCGCTGCGGGAACCGAGGCTGTCAACCGTGCGGGCCGCCTCCTTGACCCGGTCGGCGATGCGTCCCATGACGCTCACGGTCTCCTGGACCACCGCGGCGCCGCTCTCGGCCGTTTCACTCGCATGGCGGGCGCCGTCGGCAAGGGAGACGCAGTTAACGGCAATCTCCATGCTCGTGGCGGCCATCTCCTCGCTGGCCGTCGCCACGGTGGCAGCCTGACCAGCCACGTTCTCGGCCGCCTCCACCATCTGGCGCGACGCCTCCTGGACCTGGCCCGCCGCAGCGGCCACCTGCAGGGCATTGTTGGCAACCGTGCCCACGATCCCCTGGAGTTTCTCCACAAACCTGTTGAAGGCGAGGGCCAGTTCGCCCGACTCGTCTTCCCGCTCCACCGCGATCCGCCGGGTCAGGTCCCCCTCTCCCTCGGCGATGTCCTGTAGGCTCGCCACCGCATGCCGCAGGGGCTGAACCACGCCGAGGCCCACGGAAAAGGCCAGCGACAGGGCAAACAGGGCAAACAGGGCCGTCCCCCCCAGCACCACCCACCGGAGCCGGGCCATGTCGGCACGCACGTCATCCACGTAGATGCCGCTGCCGACAACCCATCCCCAGGGTTCGTACAACTTCACGTACGAGATTTTCTCCACCGGTTCGCTGGCGCCCGGCTTTGGCCAGAGGTAGGGAACGAACCCCTCTCCCTTCTCCCGGCAGATCCTGGCAAACTCGCGGAAAAGGTAGGTGCCGCGCGGATCCTTGTTCTCGGACAGATCAGTGCCGTCCAGGTCGGGCTTGATCGGGTGCATGATCATCCTGGGCGCCAGGTCGTTGATCCAGAAATACTCCTTGCCCTGGTAGCGGAGTTGCTTGACATGGTCGATGGCCCGTTTCCTGGCCTCGTCCTCGGTGATCTCCCCCCGCTTGGCGCGCTCTCCCAGGTCGGCCACGAGATTGTAGGCCACCTCCACCACGCTCTTGGTCTTTTCCTTCTTGCCGTCCATCATCTTCTCGCCGATGAAGGGCAGAAGTGCGAAAAGGACGAGGGCCGCGATGAGGACGACCGTAATGCCGGAGATGGTCATGATTTTCGGCAGGATGCCCCAGTTGCGGTATCGCTTGATCTGCATGGACGACTCCTTTTCGCGCCGGCGCCGGCCGGACGACAGATGTATTCCCTGAGGGTGCGTACAAGTTAGTATCGACCAAAATTGCCGTGACTTTAGCTGACAAAGCGCAATTGCGGAAAAACTGGTGGAGGGAAAACGTACCGGCGGGAGCCACGCCCGACAGGATGAAGCGAAAGGCTGCGGCCAGGGACGGAGAGGATGCCCCGTCTCGCGGCCGGTTACGCCATAATGATGTACAGGGAGTGAAAAAATCAGGGAGGGAAAGACAAACGGGGCACCCCGTGTTCAGAACAGGGCCCTGACCACTTGGGCCGGGGCACCCTCGCGGAGGGAGTAGCAGACCCGGGCGCCTTCGCGCCGGGCCTCCAGGACGCCGTGCTCCCGCATCACCTTCAGGTGTTGGGAAACCACTGCCTGGGGCATGCCGAGGCACTTCCAGATATCCTTGACGCAGGCGCACTCGCGCGCAAGTCCCGCCGCGATCCGCAGCCGCACCGGATGGCCGAGGATGCGCAGCAACTGGGCCGACACCTCGTAATTCCGTGCTAGTTCTTCATTCATGGTCATCACCTCACGAATGTGGTCACCGGGTGATCGGAAACCCGTTGCGATACCAGCCGACGATGCCGTCGTGCATGTTGTAGACCTCGCCGTATCCCCGCTGGGTCAGGTAGCCGGCCACGAGCCCCGAGCGGGACCCCACGGCGCAATAGATCAGCACCGGCCTTCCCTTGGGGATCTGCGCGATGCGGCGCTCCACTTCGTTGATGGGGATGAGCACCGACCCGGACAGGCGGGCCTGGCGGTATTCGTCAGGGGTCCGCACGTCCAGGAGAAAGACGTTGCGCTTCGTGTCGAGCAGCGCCTTGGCCTCGGCAGAACCGATGTTACGGTAGGACGCAGCCAGGGCGGTGGCGGCGAGCGACGCCACCATGAGCACGGCAATGATGAACTTCCTAATCATGAACGATCCTTTCCTGACGTTCAGACTTCCAGGGTGTATCCCACCGCAGACGGGTGAAACCGGCCGGGGAATTCATGCATGAGCCGGGCGGCTGCGGCAAAGCCGGTACAGTGGCTTCCCACGAGCTTGTGTACTCCCAGCTCCCGCAGGGACTTCACTGTTTCATCCAGTTGCTCCCGGCCGCAGAAACCGAGATGGGTGCCGCCGATGATCGTGTGGACCAGGGACTCACCGGTGCATTCCACCGCCCATCGGGCCGTGTTGACCACCCCTGCATGGCAGCATCCCAACAGCAGCACCAACCCCCGCTCCGTACGGATCACCAGGGACTGATCATCGCGGACCGGGTCGGACCGGCAGCCCGCCCCATCGCAGAAAAGCCCCGTGTCGCCGGTCTCGAAGGCGGTCGTGCGGGGGACCTCGCCGGTCAGATAGAGGCCGGGGCCGATCTCCCGGAACCGGGTACCGAAATCGAAATGCGCCCCCTGCCCCCGCAGGAACGCCTCGTCAAAGGGAATCCCGATGGAGAGAGGGGCACCCGTATCCTTCACCCGGTAGCGGGGGGCGAAGATATCGGGGTGAGCCAGCACCTCCTTGCTCCCGCAGGTGCGCAGGAGAGGCCAGAGGCCGCCGGCGTGGTCGTAATGGCCGTGAGAGATGACGACACGGAACACGGCGGCCAGGTTGCGCCCCAGGCGCTGGGCATTGCGCAGGAGCGTCTCACCCATCCCCGTATCGAAGAGGAGCGCGTCCCCCTCCCACTCCACCAGGGCCGCGAACCCGTGCTCGCCCAGGGTGCCGGAAACAGGACCCACCGTGTTGTCGCAGAGGATCGTGATCCGGCGGTTCATTTGTCGCAGCCCCCCTTGGGAAACTTCGGCACCCCCAGTTTTTCCAGGAAGTACACCATGGGGCACCAGTTGGTGAAGCCCGACTGGAAGAGGTTCAGCCCCACAAAGGCGGTGAACCAGAGCCAGTTGGGGTTGTGGAAGCGGGCGAGCGCCAGGGAGAGCATGATGAACGCGCCGGCGATGATTCTGAGCATTCTGTCGATATACATGGCATGCCTCCGTGGTTACGCTTCCAGCAGTTCCGCCGTCCTTCTGGCCACCTCGCCGGTGAGGACCGCACAGCCCCCCTTCCCCTTGGCGTTCTTGGTGGCGATGCGGCAGCAGGTTGCGCCGTACTCGTGTTTGAACCACTCATGGAGCTGGCGGGTGAGACGGTTCACCCGCCGCTTGTCCTCCTTCACCGCCAACCCGAAGGCCATGGTGCCCCCGGAAACCGCCCCGCACAGGCAGCCGGCATTGGAGCCGCCACCGAAGCCGGCCGCCAGCCGCACCACGTCCTGGGGTGTTTCGGGAGAATAGGCGTTGCGCATCGCCATGAGCACCGCTTCGGCGCAGTGCATCCTGCCCGTGCGGTAGAACCCCTCGGCGTCGAGCCCGACCTGCTCGGCAACCGAGTCGGCTGTTGGGTTATCCCTTTTCTTCAACCAGAACATCCGAGTTCCTCCGTTTTTCCTTCCAGCGCTCCACCAGGAAGTAGACGATCGGTATCGTTACCCGCGACAGGGTGGTGGAGGCAATCTCCCCGAACATGAGCGCCAGGGCGAGCCCCTGGAAGATGGGATCGAAGACGATGACGAAACTTCCCACCACCACGGCCGCTGCGGTCAGGAGCATGGGCCGGAACCGGACCGCTCCGGCCTCGATGATGGCCTCATCCAGGGGGAGTCCCTCCCGCCGCTTCATCTCGGCGAAATCGATCAGGATGATGGAGTTTCGGACGATGATGCCTGCCAGTGCAATGAAGCCGATCATGCTCGTGGCCGTGAAGAAGGCCCCGAACAGGGCGTGCCCGGGCAGGATGCCGATGAGGGTGAGCGGAATCGGCCCCATGATGACCAGCGGCGTGGTGAAGTCCTTGAACCAGGCCACCACCAGCAGGTAGATCATGATCATTACCGCGCCAAAGGCAAGTCCCAGGTCCCGGAAGACCTCGTAGGTAATGTGCCATTCGCCGTCCCACTTGATGCCGGGGCGCTCCTCGCTCCAGGGCTGGGTGGCTGCCCGCTGCTCGATCCGGTAGCCGCCGGGCAGGGGTATCCTGTCGATCTCCTTCTGCATCTTCAGGATGGCATAGACCGGCGCCTCGATGGCCCCTGCCACGTCGCCGGTAACGTAAACCACGCTTTTGAGGTTCTTGCGGTAGAGAGTCTGGTCCTCGACGCCGGTGGAGACCCGCACGAGCTGGGACAAGGGCACGTTCCCCCGGGGACCGGGCACATAGATGGAGGAGAGGGCCTCCACCGAACTCCGCTGCGCCGCCGGGAGCCGCACGTTGATGGCCACGGGCTCCTTTTCCCGGGGGAGATGCATGATTCCCGCGTCGACCCCTCCCAGGGCCAGGCGCAGCGTCCGGGACACATCATCCACGGATATCCCCGACAGAGCCGCCTTCTCCCGGTCCACGGCAAAGGAGACCTTTGGCTGATCGTCCTCCACGTACCAGTCGGTGTCCACCACGCCGTCCACCTTCTCATAGATGGCCTTGATCTTGCGCGCGATGTCCAGGCGCGTGGCATGGTCCGGCCCGTAGACCTCGGTGACCAGGGTCGAGAGGACCGGCGGGCCGGGCGGCACCTCGGCCACCTTGATCCGGGCGCCGTGGCGGTCGGCCACCGCCTTGAGCAGGGGACGGACCTGCTTTGCCAGGTCGTGGGACTGGGCCGAACGCTCGCTCTTGTGGACGAAGTTCACCTGGATGTCGGCCACGTGGGGGCCGGTCCGCAGGTAGTAGTGGCGCACCAGGCCGTTGAAGTTGAAGGGGGCATTGGTCCCCACGTACATCTGGAAATCGGTCACCTCGGGGATGCCTCGGAGCGCCTGCCCCATCTCGGCGGTCATGCGGGCCGTCTCCTCCAGGGGGGTCCCCTCGGGGGCGTCGATGATCACCTGGAGCTCGTTCTTGTTGTCGAACGGCAGCATCTTCACCGTCACGAGCTTGAAATAGAGAAGCGAGCACGACGCCGCCAGCAGCACCGCCACCCCCACCATGAACCCGGTACGCAACGGGCGGTTGTGGAGCAGGGCCCCCATGATCTTCCGGTAGAAGATGGTAAGCTTCGACTCCTCGGCCTCCTCGGCGCTGCCGTAGTGGGACTCCCCTTTCATGAGGCGGTAGGCAAAGTAGGGGGTCACGATGAAGGCGATGAACATGGAGATGAGCATGGCCATGCTGGCCCCCACCGGGATCGGCCGCATGTACGGCCCCATGAGCCCCCCCACGAACCCCATGGGCAGGATTGAGGCGATGACCGCGAAGGTGGCCAGCACCGTGGGGTTGCCGATCTCGTCCACGGCCCGGATGGCCGCCTCCAGCGGCTTGAACCGGGTGGTGGTGAAGTAGCGGTGGATGTTCTCCACCACCACGATGGCATCGTCCACCAGGATGCCGATGGAGAAGATAAGGGCAAAGAGAGTGATCCGGTTAAGGGTGTAGCCGATCTGGTTGAAGACCAGCATGGTCAGTGCCAGGGTCACCGGAATGGCAACGGCGGTCACGGCCCCGGCCCGCCACCCCATGAAGACGGCAATGAGGATCGTGACCGAGATGGCCGCCAGGAACATGTGGTAGAGCAGCTCGTTGTTCTTCTCCCGGGCGGTCTCGCCGTAGTTGCGGGTCACCGTGACCTTCACGTCGGAGGGGATCACCTTGCCCTTGAGTGCCTCCACCCGATGGAGAAGGTCCTCGGCCACCCAGGTGGCGTTGGCCCCCTTGCGTTTGGCCACGGCAATGGTTACGGCCGGATAGTTTTCCGCCTGATTTCCGCTGATCCCCTTGGTCCCCGCCGCCGGCCCCAATCCGAAGAAGACGTAGCTGGACGGCTCCGGCGCCCCGTCAGTGACCGTGGCCACGTCGGCCAGGTAGACGGGGCGGCCGTTGAAGACTCCCACCACGAGCCGGCGGGCATCGTCCGCAGTGGCGATGAAGGAACCGGTCTCCACGATCGTTTCCCGGTTGCCCGCGGCAAAGGCACCGGACTGGAGCGAGGCGTTGCCGGCGTGGATGGCGCCGGAAACCTGGAGCGGCGAAAGATTGTAGGCCGCCAGGCGCGCACTGTCCAGGCGGACCGACAGGGTTCTGCTGAGTCCCCCTTTGATCTCGGCCTCGGCCACGTTTTCGCCCTTCTTCAGTTCATCGCAGAGCTCCCGGGCGATGCGGCGGAGCATGAACCCGTCGTACCGCTCGGACCAAAGGGTGAGGGAAAGGATCGGCACGTCGTCGATGGACTTGGGGACCACGAGCGGTTCGCCCGCGCCGGGGGGGAGGAGGGTCCGGTTGCTCATGAGCTTGTTGTAGAGCTTAACGAGGGAGTCTTCCATGTTCTCCCCCACCAGGAAGCGGACCGTCACGAGTCCCATCCCCGGCCGGCTCATGGCGTAGACGTACTCCACCCCGTTCACTTCCCACATCTTCCGCTCGATGGGGGAAACCACCCGTTCCTCCACCTCCTGGGGAGTGGAGCCGGGCATGGGGAGGTAGATATCCACCATCGGCACCACGATCTGGGGCTCCTCCTCCCGCGGGGTCACCAGGACTGCGTAGACCCCCAGGAGCAGGGAAGCGATGACGATGAGGGGCGTCAGCTTGGAATCGATGAACGCCCGGGCTATTTTGCCGGCAAAGCCGAGATGGTGATTATCCATGGTGATCAGAACTCCGGAAAGGTCCATCCCTGGTGCAGGACCAGGACAATACCGATGATGAACAGCCAGGCCGCCAGCAGCCAGAGAAGCCAGGACGGGAAGCCGGCATTGGTTTCGTCTCGTTCAGGGTCGCGTCCGTCGTCGTGCATGGCGGCGGCGCCTCCCCGCGCCGGAGCGCGGAGCAACGGGCTGCCGCGCCTCCTTTTCCACAGGCATCAGCCTTACTGGATCTTCGCCCCCTCGACGACCTTTTCCAGGCCGGCCGCAATGACCCGTTCGCCTGCCGTGAGCCCCGAAAGGATCTCGATCCGGTCGCCCAGGGGCTTCCCCGTCTTCACGAGCCGCAGCCGGGCGACGTTCCCCTGGTCCACCGTCCAGACCGAGGAAAGGGCCCCCCGTTCCATCACCGCCGACTTCGGCACGAGAATCCCCTGCCGTTCGCCGGTGGCAATGAAGGCCCGGCCGAACATGCCGGACCTGATCCCCGCGCCAGCCAGTTCCACCTTGACGGTGAAGGTTCTGCTCGCCGGATCAGCGGCGGGCACGACCTCCACCACCCGGCCTTCCAGCGAGAGCCCGGCCCCGTCGATGGTCACCGGCACGCGCTGACCACGCTTCACCCGGCCGGCCAGGGATTCGGGAACGGACGCCTCCAGGCGGTGCCCCCCGTCACCCTCGATGGTCATCAGCGGCGTGCCAGGAAACACGGTCATGCCGTTTTCCACCTGCTTTGCGGTCACCACCCCGGCAAGGGGGGAGACGATGCGGGTGTAGCCCGCCACAACCCCGGCCGCCCGGGCACTCTCCCTGCTCGCCGCCAGACGGGCCGTGGCCCGCCCCACACCCTGCTCGGCCACGTCTCGGTCGGCGCGGCGGTTGTCCATCTCTTGACGGGTCACGGCCTCATCCTTGAAGAGGTTCGCGTAGCGCTCATAGGTTGCGTCGGCCAGCCGCTTGCGGGCGCGGGCCTCGTCCAGTGCCCGCTCCGCCTCGGCCACCTGGGCGGCCGCAGCGGACGCCTGGGCCGAACTCTCGGCGGCCTCCAGGGTCACCAGGAGCTTTCCCTTGCCCACCCGGTCACCCTCCCGCACGAGAACGCCGGTTACGGTGGCGGGAAGCCGGGCCGCAATGACTGCGGCATCTGCGGCGCGTACCGTCCCCACCGCCTCCGCGCCGTCCGGGATTGCCTGGCCGGCTGCCGGCACCAGTGTCACGCCCGTCACGACGGGGGGCTGCTTCGATTCCGCCTTGTCCGCCTTGTGGCCGCAGCCCGTGAGGGCCACGCCCAGGAGGACGACGCCACAGGCCCCTCTCACTCCTCTCCCCATCCTCATTTCACCGTCTCCTTCAGGAATAGTCCGGCCGCGTGGTAAACGCGGGCCGTGGCCAGCAGATAATCGCTCTCGCGCTCCACGAGGCCGGTCCTGCTCCGATTCAGGGCCGACTGGGCATCCAGCAGTTCCACCATGGTGGCGAGACCGTTTTCGTACCGCTTCGCCACGATGCGCATCCCTTCGTCGGCAGCCAGCAGTGCGTGACGGGCCACCTCCAGCCGCTTGCCGGCCTCTTCGCGGCGCAGGGCAGCCTCGCGCACCCGGAGCACCACCTCCTTGCGCTGCTGTTCCAGGTACTGGAGCGCAGCCTGCCGGACGGCACCGGCCCTGGCCTGGTCGTGTGAACGACGCAGGCCGTCGAACAGTTCCCACCGGAGGTTCACGCCGGCCATCCAGGCGTCGTTGTCCCGGCCCAAGGGGATATCCCGGTCATTCATCTGGTAGGACGCCCCGGCATAGACCGTGGGGAACCAGGCACTGCGCGCAGCCCCTACCGCCGCCTCGGCCCGGGCCACGTCCTTTTCGCCCCCCTTCAGATCGCTGCGATTGGCCAGGGCCTCCCGCACCAGCTCATTCTCGGAGAGCCGCACCGGTGCGCTGGTCAGTTCCTCGGCGATGTCCAGGGACTCGCCGGCCTCCCCCCCCACGGCCAGGGCCAGCCGCATCCGCGCCAGGCGCAGGTCGTTCAGGGCAGTGATGGTGCGCTGCTCCGACTCGGAGAGAAAGGTCCGCGCCCGCAACTCGTCGGAACGGAGCGCGGTACCCTCCCGGCTCCGGGCCTGGGCCACCCGCAGGCTCTCCCGGGCCTCGGCCACCTCCTTCTCCGTTGCCGCCAGGGTCGCCCGTCCCTTCTGGACATCGAGATACGCCGCATAGACCGCCAGGCCCACGTCCTCCCGCCGCTGGGCCAGAACGAAACCGGCCCGTTCCGCCTCTTTTTCGGCCATCTCCCGGTCATAGCCTATGCTCAGGTCGAACAGGGGCTGTTCCAGGGTGACCGCGGTCCGGAAGTCCCGGTAGGACGAAGGAGTGTTCAGATTTTCAAGCTGGAGATCGTCGAGGGTGAATCGCCCCTGGTCGAGCTTCATCATGAAGACCCGGACCGGCGCGTCCGACACGGCAAAGCCCTCTTCGAGGAAGATATGGGGAAAGTAGCGGCTGCGGCTGGCTGCGGCTCCCCGTTCGGCCGCCTCCTGCTCAAAACGGGCGCCGCTCACCAGATGATTGTGCCCAAGGGCCGCTTGCAGGGCATCCTGCAGCGTGACTGACCGGTCGGCGGCGAACAGGACCGGAGGACAGAGAACCAGTATCAAAAACGCAACACGAAGCGACCTCACCACATCCCTCCCCGTGGCTGCACAGCCACATGCCAAACATATAATTTTGTATATATATACTGTATCGAATATTGTCAACGAAAAAAGTATACCTGATCTTGAAAAATTTTCATTTTTCCCTGAACCGCTGCGGAGCGTTTCAGGGAACGCGCTGCCGGAAAGGAATTGACAAATGCTGAAACTAACCCCTAGACTTGGCATTCCAGCCAGGGAGGTAGCGTGCTCAACAAGGAAAAATGGAAGAAAAACATCAAGGCGATCCTCTCGCTGGACAGCCATCCGGGGCACATTGCGGCGGGTTTCGCTGTGGGCGTCTTCATCAGCTTCACTCCGTTCTTCACCTTTCACACGCTGATGGCCATTGCCGCCGCATTCATCTTCCGGCTCAACAAGCTCACCTGCGTTACCGGAGCCTGGGTGAACACGCCGCTGACGGTCGTTCCGGTTCTGGCGATCAGCTATAAACTGGGGCGGGTCATGCGGGGGCTTCCTCCCGCAGAGCTCTCCTTTGACAAACTCGACTGGCACGCCCTCAAGCCCCACGCCACATCGCTCCTGCTGGGCACGTCGGTCATCGGCTTTGTGGCGGCGGTCATCGCCTATGTCATCTGCTACTGGCTGGTGATTCGCTTTCGCCGCAAGGATGAAACCCTGGCGACCCTGGCGGAAGAAATGGAAGAGGTGGGAGAAGAGCTGGAATAATGAACCGGAAAAAGCGGAATGCAAAAGGGGCGACCATGCGGCCGCCCCTTTTTTATTTGCCGAGGAACGGGCTGAAGACCATGTAGGTCACGTAAGACATGATTGCCGAGGCCGGGATGGTAAGGACCCAGGCCCAGAGGATACGGTAGGCCACATTCCAGTTCACGGCCGTGATGCGCTTGGAAAGCCCCACGCCGAGGATGGTGGAGGTGATGACGTGGGTGGTGCTGACCGGCATGCCGATGGAGGACGCCCCCAGGATGACGCCGGCCGAGGCGGTTTCGACGCAGAAGCCGTGCACCGGCTGCAGCTTGACGAAATCCTTTCCCACGGTCTTGATGATCCGCCATCCGCCGGCTGCGGTGCCGAGGCCCATGGCCACGGCGCAGGCGATCTTGACCCAGGTGGGCACCTCGAAGGTGGCAAGGGCCCCGTAGCTCACCAGCGCCATGGTGATGACGCCCATGGACTTCTGGGCATCGGCGGTGCCGTGGGAAAAGGCCATGAATGCGGCAGAAAGGACCTGCAATCGGCGGAAGTGCTTGTTTATGGAGTGGGGTGAGGTGCTCTTGAAACTCCAGAGCATGACCACCATGACGATGAATCCGAGGAGTGTCCCGATGACGGGCGAAAGAATGAGTGAAAGGATGATCTTCTGAAGGCCGTCCCAATGAAGGGCCGCCGTGCCGGCATGGGCGATGACCGCCCCCATGATTCCGCCGATGATGGCGTGTGACGATGACGAGGGAAGACCGTAGTACCAGGTGACGAGGTCCCAGGCAATGGCCCCAAGGACCCCGGCGAGCACCACCATCTGGGTCACGTTGCCGGCATCCACGATCCCCTTGCCAATGGTGGAGGCCACCTTGGTTGAAATCATTGCCCCCGCGAAGTTGAGCACCGCCGCCATGACGATGGCCGACCGGACCGACAGCGCCCGGGTCGAAACGCAGGTGGCAATGGCATTGGCCGTGTCGTGAAATCCGTTGATGTAGTCGAACACAAGCGCCGCCCCGATGACCAGGACGAGCATGATCAGCGTAGTGTCAAGCATTCTTCACCACCACGCTTTCGAGGATGTTGGCGGCATCTTCGCATTTGTCCGTGGCTCGCTCCAGGGTCTCGTAGATCTCCTTCCACTTGATGAGCTGGATCGGATCCTTCTCCTCGTCGAAGAGGCGGCTGACGGCTTCGCGGCAGACGCGGTCGGCCTCGTTCTCCAGGGCGTTCACCTCGACGCAATGCTCGGCGATGTGCTCGAACTTCTCGCCAAGGTGCGATACCGCCTTTTCGATGGCCAGACAGCCCTGAAGAATCAGAAAGGCCAGTTCCTTGGCCTCAGGGGTCGGCTTTTCCACGTTGTACATGATGAAACGCTGGGCCGAGGCGTCGATGAGGTCGATAATGTCGTCCAGGGCCGCGGCCAGGGCATAGATGTCCTCGCGGTCGAAGGGGGTGACGAAGCTCTTGTTGAGCTTCTGGATGATGTCGTGGGTGACGGCGTCGCAGGCGTGCTCCACGTCCTTGATCTTCTTCTGGCTCGCCAGGGGGTCGTCATAGCTGTCGAGCATCTGCTTGAGGAGCTTTCCCCCTGTCACGATATTGGCCGCCATGTCCTTGAACATGGCAAAGAATTTCTCTTCTTTAGGAATGAGACCGAACATCTGCTACCTCCGCAGTTCCGGCGGACGACCGTCGGGTTGGATTGCCAAACGGAAGAGACATACCACATTACGCTCCTGATGCCTATGAAAAATATTACAACAGCGTTACCGTTTCATGAAAACGCAACCTTTGTTTTGACTTGATTTTCCAAGGGGTTTCCTCTAGGGTCTAGCGTCGAAAACGAGGGAGACACCATCCATGGACATCCTACACGCAGCGGTCCTCGGCATCCTGCAGGGGCTCACCGAAATACTTCCCATCAGCAGTTCCGCCCACCTCATTCTCGTTCCCTGGCTTCTGGGATGGCCGGAGTCGGGGCTCACCTTCGACGTGGGGCTCCACGTGGGGACCTTGATCGCACTCTGCGTCTATTTCCGGCGCGACATCGCGTACCTGTTGAGCGATGCCGTCACCGGCCTGCGGGAAGGCTTCGGGAGCCAGACATCCAGGCTTCCGTTCTACATCATAGCCGGCACCGTGCCGGCGGCCATTGTGGGCAAGACCATGGAGGAGCCCATCGAGGCGTTTTTCCGGGGCAGCCACACCCTCATTGCCGTGCTCCTCATCGCCTTCGGCCTTCTCCTGGCGCTGGCCGACACCACCGGCCCCAAACGCTGGAGAATGGACCGGGTCGACCTGAGGGGCGCGCTTCTGATCGGCCTGGCCCAGTGCCTCGCCCTGGTCCCCGGCGTCTCCCGCTCGGGCATTACCATTACGGCGGCCCTGTTCCTCGGCTTTACCCGCGACACGGCGGCCCGCTTCTCCTTTCTCCTGTCCCTTCCCATCGTGGCCGGAGCCGGCATCCTGAAAATGGGCGAACTGGCCCGCCACGGCATCCCTGCCGGAGAGCTGGCGCCCCTGCTGACAGGCATGGCGACATCGGCCGTTTCGGGGTACCTGGGCGTGGCCTTGCTCCTCAGGCTCGTCCAGCGCTACTCCCTCTACCCCTTTGTCTGGTACCGGCTCCTGGCGGGCGGGGCGGTCCTCGCCTACCTCTTTACCCGCTGACCCACCTTCAATCTTTTAATAATTTTTAATTCATGGTAACGTTTCCCTCCCGGCCCACGGTCGAGGGAACAGTGCATCCAGGGAGGGACTGCATGGCAGGCGGCATCAAGGCATGGCCCGAGAACGAGCGGCCACGGGAAAAGCTCTTGCGGCGGGGCGCTCCGGCCCTTTCGGACGCGGAACTGCTGGCCCTCATCATCCGGACCGGTGACTCGGTGACCGGGCGGAGCGCCATCGACCTGGGGCGGGCGCTCCTTCAGGAGTGCGGCGACCTCCGTACCCTCGCCGGAGCCACCGTGAGCGAACTCTGCGCCGTGAAGGGCATGGGAACGGCAAAGGCAGCCTCCATCAAGGCAGTCCTGGAAATGGCCTCGCGCGTCAATTCCGAGCGGCTCATGATCTGCAGCGAACGATTCACCTCTCCCGAACAGGTCTACAATCACTACCACTATGCCTTCCGGGACCGGCGCAAGGAATACTTCATGGCTCTGCTCCTGGACGGAAAGAACCGGATCATGCGCGAGATCCAGGTTTCGGAAGGCTCCCTCAACCAGAGCATCGTTCATCCCCGCGAGGTCTTCAACCCGGCCGTCCGGGAGTCCGCGGCCGCGGTGATCCTCGTCCACAACCACCCCACCGGCGATCCGGCCCCGAGCCGCGAAGACCTGGAAATCACCCGCCGTCTGCGGGAAGCGGGTGATATCATGGGGATCAAGGTCCTGGACCACATCATCATCGGCGACGGCCGCTTCACCAGTTTCGTCTCGGCTGGATTACTGTAACCGTCCGTCCCCGCGGCATGGGAAAACGGGCGAGCGGTGCCGGAGGATCAGCGCTGCAGGAACGAAGCGATCCCCGCCTCGAAACGGCATGGTTCGAAGCCGAAGACGGAGGGCCAGGGATTCGAGCAGATATTTTCCTCGGTCAGCAGGATGATCTGGTCCATGGTGAGGGGAAAGAAGGAAAATCCCTGCATAATTGGCACCACGAGCTTCAGCAGCCCCAGCGGTTGGGGAATCTTGACCACATGGCCCTTGCCGAGCACTCGACCGATGGTGTCGAGGACCTCGTTGTAGGTGAGGCGGTCAGGGCCGCAGAGCTCATAGGTCTGTCCGACGGTTTCCGGCATGTCCAGGGCGAGGGCGAAGCAGCGGGCCACATCGTCGACCGACACCGGTTGGAGCCTGTAGGTGCCGTCGCCGACGACCGGCACGGCCGGAAACCTGCGGACGAATCCCGCCAGCATGTCCACAAAGGCGCCCTTGGGCCCGAAGATCAGGCATGGCCGAAAAATGGTCCAGTCGAGCCCCGACTGACGCACGACCTCCTCCGCCTGCCACTTGGTACGGTGATAGGCCGCGGTGGCGTCGGGGCGCGTGGCCAGCGCCGACATCTGGAGGTGGCGCCGGATGCCCGTTGCCCTGGCCGCCCCCACCACGTTGCGCGTGGCGTCCACGTGGAGCTTTTCAAAGGTTATCCCCCGGCCGGGAAACTCCCGGATAATCCCTACCAGGTTGACGGTGGCGTCGCAGCCGGCCACGGCCCCGGCAAAGGTATCCGGCCGCGTCACGTCGCCCTCCACCTGCTCGATCCCGGCCTCGATCCCCTCGCTCCGCCGGTGGACCAGGAGCCGGAGCGAATGCCCCCGCTCCAACAGCGCCCTCCGCACGTGCCCCCCTACAAAACCGGTTCCTCCGGTAACGAATATTTTCATGGGCGTCCCTCCGATCCGGAGCGCGACTGATGCTCCATTGAGGTGAAGTGTAGCGCATCCGCCGCCGATTGCCACACCTTCCACCGGCATGATCGCATACTGTATACAATCTGCTTGTCATCCTTAGAACGGTATGTTAATAACTTAGTATTTTCCAAGCAACCATAAGGAGAACCGGCCATGAGCGAACAGGGAGCGGTCTGCTACACATTCGAAGCCGCCGTTGAAATGGCGATAACCATGGAGGAGGAAGGATTCAGGCACTACCTTGGCGCGATCCGCAGGGTGAAGAACAAGGGGGCCAAACAGATCCTCAAGGAAGCCGCCCTGGACGAACTGGAGCATAAACTGAGCCTGGAAAAGGCCCTGCTTGATGGCCAGATGGAAGGGGCCGATTCCATGGAACGGCAGATTCCGACCATGAACCTGGGTTATGTCCTGGCCAAAAAGGAGCTCTCACCCGAGTCCGACACCCGGGAGGCCCTTGCCTACGCCATTCACCTGGAAAAAGGCGCCATCGACTTCTACCAGCGCATGGCCCAGGGGTGTGCCGGAGCGCCCATGGCAAAGCTCTTCGACCGGCTGCTGGCGGACGAGACCAAGCACCTGCAGCAGCTTGAGGACATGTACGAACAGCACTTCATGACCGAAAACTAGCATAGAACGCCAGCGAATTAAAAAAGGGAAGAGGCCCGCGCCTCTTCCCTTTTTTAATTCCGGATCGTCCCCGCTCGCAATCAGGCGATCTCCAGCAGCTTGATTTCAAAGACCAGCTCGCGGCCGGCCAGTGGATGATTGGCATCAAGGGTCACCGTATCGTCGGTCATGGCGGTCACCGTCACGTTGAAAACCTGGCCGTCATCCTGGGTAACCTCGTACTGCTGGCCGATGACCGGGTCGGCCCCGGCCGGCAGGTACTGACGCTCCACCTCGGCCACAAGTTCGGGCATGCGTGCCCCATAGGCCTTGTCCTCGGGAATCGTTACGGTCTTCGCCTCGCCGGGGCTCATGCCGACAACCGCCTCCTCAAAGCCCGGGATGACCTCGTCCTGGCCCACGGTGAACTTCAGGGGACCGCTTTCCTCCGACGAATCAAAAAGCTCCCCCGTAGTGAGCGAGCCCGTATAGTGAACCGTGACGGTATCCCCCTGCTTTGCCTGTGCCATGTGTCCGTTCCTTTCCTCGTGAGATGACAGCCGTTCGCAACTATACCAGCGGGGATGCCGTAAATCCATGCAATTCTGAAGTCCATCGGGCAGTTGCGCGGCCCGGCGGGACCGATCACGCCACCACGGTCCGAATGGCGAAATCGGGCGGAGCCATCAGTGCCTTCTTGACCGAGCAGAGCTCCGCGGACTTGACCAGGGCGTTGCGGTACTTTTCAGGGAAATCGGGCGGCACCACGATCTCCATCTGAACCCGTGACAATCTCTTCCTGCCGTCTGCCGTGGGGTCAAACTCCATGGTCTGGCGCAGGGAGATATTCTCCGTGGCGATGCCGCGCTGCTGGCAGAAGGCGAGGACGTAAAAACCGGCGCAGGTGCCGATGGATGCCAGGAAATAATCGTAGGGAGACGGTGCCGTCCCCTCGCCCCCCGACTCCACCGGCTGGTCCGTGGGGATCACCATGCCGCCCAGTTCGGCGTTCACCTTTTTCCCGCCGGGAAAGGTTACGATCAGTTCCATGTTACCTCCTAGTTCCCCGCCTTGATCGCTTCGAGCCGCTCCTTGGCCCGGGCGGCCAGTTCCGACTGGGGATGCTTGGCCACGATCTCTTCGTAGAGCTTTGTCGCGTGCTCCAGATTGTGCTGTTTTTCCTCGAACCGGGCCGTATCGTAGAGCTCCTGGGCCCCCTTGCCCGAACAGGCGGCAAGGGTGAGCATGGACACGATCATGGTCAGGGCGGCTAACTTCTTCATAGTACGGACGCTCCTTCCTGATCCGGCCCGGGGCCGGATGCAACGGGTTGATAGGTACGTGCCTGGCCGGCATAACCGGCGGCGTGGTAGGAACTGCGGACATAGGGGCCGCTCTCCACGTGGCGGAACCCCATCTTTTCGGCCAACCCCTTCAGCCGGTCAAAGGTCTCGGGAGGGACGAACTCCCGCACGGGGTGGTGGAACCGGCTCGGAGCCAGGTACTGGCCGAGACTGAGGTAGGTGCAGTCGACCCGACGCAGGTCGGCCATCACCGCCAGGACTTCCTCTTCCGTCTCACCCAGGCCGAGCATGAGGCCCGACTTGGTGGCACACCCCGGCGCCAGCTCGCGCAGGGTGCGGAGCACCGCCAGCGAACGGCCGTAGTCGGCGCCGGCACGAATGGCGTAGAGACGGGGAACGGTTTCCACATTGTGCCCGATGATCCGGGGCGCGGCAGCCACGACATCCGCCAGGGCCGTGCGGCTGCCGAGAAAATCGGGGACCAGAAGCTCTACGGCGGTTGCGGGCGCACCACGGCCGATGGCCGCCACGGTGGCGGCGTAGTGGCCGGCACCGCCGTCGGGAAGATCGTCCCGGGTGGGGCTCGTGATCACCACATGGGCCAGACTCAGGCGGACAACGGCCTGGGCCACCCGTGCCGGCTCGTCCGGGTCGGGCGGCAATGGCTCGCCCTTTGCGACGTTGCAGAAGGAGCAGAGCCGGGTGCACTCCGCGCCGAGAATCAGGAAGGTGGCCTGGCGCTCCCGGAAGCACTCGGTGATGTTGGGGCAGCGGGCCTCCCGGCAGACCGTGTGGAGCCGCAATTCTCCCAGCAGCTCATCCATGGCGCCGTGGGCAGCAGGGTTGATTTTTTTCCGGAGCCATTCCGGCTTGCGGTGGATGGTCACCCGTTCTCTCCCCCGAAATTCCAGTCGTCGTTGCCGTAGCGCTCCCGGAGGAGCCGGTCCGCGGTCTCCCGTTCCGCCGGTGAAAGTTCCGACGGGACCAGCGCCACACCGAGGGTCGCGCGGAAGGAGCGGGCCAGGAGCGCTCGCAGCCGGTCCGCCCCGTCAGTCACCCCCAGGGCGGCCAGATCAGTGGTCCCCTCCCGGAGGCCCGCGGGCACCGACCGGAAAAAGGATAGCGCCTCTCCCACCCCGTCCGCCAGGGGGATGGAACCGTGCTGAAAAATGGCGTCCCGCAGCCGGCGCTGGGCGTTGCCGCCGATCTTCCGCCCGTTGATGACGATGTCGCTTTCCTCCCTGCCCGCAAAGCAGAGGGGGGTCCGCGCCCCGAGCCTCGCATCTCCGGGGGCATCATCCGCGGCCCAGCCCGCTGTCAGGCCCAGCTCCCCGTAGAAGCGGAGTAGAAAGCCGGTGAGCGCCCGGAACGACTCCTTCACCCGCCGCGCTCCGGCAATGTGCCGGGGGGCGCAGACCAGGGAATAGGTCAACTCGGGGCCGTGATAGATGAGCCCGCCGCCGGTGATCCGGCGGACCACCGAAATGCCGGCCCAGCGGCAGCGCTCCCGGTCGATCGCCTCTTCGGCCTTCTGGAAGCGCCCCACGGAAACGGCCGGCGGCTCCCAGCCGTAGAAGCGGAGCACCGGCGCTGCCCCCTGGTCGAAGTGGCGGAGGAGCGCCTCGTCCACCGCCATGTTCCGCGGGCCGTCCAGGGGTCCGGTATCGATGAGGCGCCAGGCCGGCGGCTCCATCAGCACCCGAAGTAGCACACGTTCTGCTCGCGGGCTGCCTTGGTCTCGTCCGGACGGGTGATGGGCATGGTCCGCGGCAGTTCGGCAAAGGCGGCCGGATCCTTCTCCGCCAGATCGGCGGCATCGCGCATGGCCTCGATGAAGGCGTCCAGAGTCTCCTTGCTCTCGGTCTCGGTGGGCTCAATCATGATTGCCTCCTTGACGATGAGGGGGAAGTAGACCGTGGGGGGATGGAAGCCTCGGTCGATGAGAAACTTGGCGATATCAATGGCATGGACGCCGTTGCGCGCCTGCCTCGCCGCCGAAAAGACGCATTCGTGCATGCAGGTCTGGTCGTAGGGGAGGTCGTAGACGCCCTTCAGCCGGGCCATGATGTAGTTGGCGTTCAGGACCGCCTGCTCGCTCACCTGGATGAGCCCTTCCCGTCCGAGCATGGTGATGTAGGCAAAGGCCTTGGCCATGACCCCGAAGTTGCCGAAGAACCCCGCAGTGCGGCCGATGCTCTCGTGGGAGTGGGGAATGACGGAATAATCGCCGTCGCTGTTCTTCACCACGCGCGGACCCGGCAGATAGGAGGCCAGCAGCTTCTTCACCCCCACGGGGCCACTCCCCGGCCCACCCCCGCCGTGGGGAGTGCCAAAGGTCTTGTGGAGATTCACGTGAATCACGTCAAACCCCACGTCGCCGGGCCGCACCTTGCCGAGGATGGCGTTCAGGTTGGCTCCGTCGTAGTACATGAGGGCGTCGTGGTCATGGGCGATGTCGCAGATCTCCCGGATGTGGGGATTAAAGAGTCCCAGGGTGTTGGGGCAGGTCATCATGACCGCCGCCACCTCATCGGTCATGACCGCGCGGTATTTCTCCAGGTCCATGTCGCCGTAAGGGGCTGTGGGAACGGTGATGATCTCGTAGCCCACCATGGCGGCCGAGGCCGGGTTGGTGCCGTGGGAGGAGTCGGGGACCACCACGTATTTCTTCCGGTTCCCTTTTGCCTCATGGTAGGCGGCGATGAGCATGATGCCGGTCATCTCGCCGTGGGCGCCGGCCAGGGGCTGGCAGGTCACCTCGTCCATGCCGGTGATCTCGGCCAGGGCTTCGCCCAGGCCGTGCACGAGCCCCAGGCTCCCCTGGCTGAAGGATGCGCCGTGGGGCAGGAGCGGCACCATGGGGTGATAGGGGGCGAAGAGTTTTGCCGCCTCCTCCAGGGCCTTGGCATTGTACTTCATGGTGCAGGAGCCCAACGGATAGAAGTGGGTATCCACCGAAAAATTGCGCCGCGACAGGGTGGTGAAGTGGCGCACCACGTCCAGTTCGCTCACCTGGGGCAGATCCGGCGCCCCGTCCCGGGCAAGCGCCGCCGGAAGGGGAGGAGCCGGGGGAACGTCGCCGGCCGGGAGCCGGACGCCCCGGCGGCCGGTCACCGACTTTTCGAAGATCAGTTCCATAACGCACCCTCCAGTTGCCGGGCAAAGGTGTCGATCTCGGCCTTGGTCCGCCGTTCGGTCACCGTCACCACCATGCACTTCTCCATGTCCGGGTAGTAGGGCCCCAGGGGCACCCCGGCCGCCACACCCTTGCGGAGCAGCGCCACGACCGCTTCCTCGGCCACCTTGGGGAGGCAGACCGTGAACTCGTTGAAGGTGAAGCCGCTGTTCAGCACCTCCACCCCCGGCACCGCGCCGAGGACGGCTTTGGCATATTCGGCCTTGTCGCGGTTCAGGCGGGCGAGCTCCGCCATCCCCTCGCTCCCCAGGGCCGAGAGGAAGATGAGGCCGCGCAGGGCACAGAGGCTCTGGTTGCTGCAGATGTTGGAGGTGGCCTTGTGGCGCTTGATGTGCTGCTCCCGCGCCTGGAGGGTCAGGACGAAGCCGCGGGTACCGTTCCGGTCGACGGTTTCGCCGATGATACGGCCCGGAAGATTACGGATGTGCTCGCGCCGGCCGGCGATGAAGCCGAATGATGGGCCGCCGAACGAGAGAGGGTTGCCGAGGCTCTGGCCGTCCCCCACCACGATGTCGGCCCCCATGCTGCCGGGGCTCCGGACGAGGCCCAGTGAGATCGGGTAGACCGAGGCCACCAGGAGCGCGCCCACCCCGTGGGCCTCGGCCGCGAGGCCGGAAAGGTCACTCAGGGTTCCGAAAAAATCGGGATTCTGGACGATGACCGCGGCGGTGGCATCGTCGAGGGCGGCCCGCAGGCGGACATCATCCTCCATCCCCGCCTTGGGGGCGATCTCCACCAGCTCCACATCCAGGTTGGCCAGGTAGGTGGCGAGGATCTCCCGGTGGAAGGGGTTCACCGCGCCATCGACCACCAGCCGGCTGCGCCCCGTGATCCGCAGGGCCATGAGGGCGGCCTCGGCCAGGGCCGTGCCGCCGTCGTAGAGGGAGGCATTGGCAACCTCCATGCCGGTCAGCCGGCAGATGGCGGTCTGATACTCGAAGAGGGCCTGGAGCGTTCCCTGGGAACACTCGGGCTGGTAGGGGGTATAGGCGGTGTAGAATTCGGGACGGGACGCCAGATGGTCCACCACGGCCGGGATCAGGTGATCGTGGAACCCGCCCCCCACGAAGTGGACCAGGCCCTGGGCGTTTCTGCCCGCCAGGGTCTGAAACCGGTGCAGCATCTCGAACTCCGACATCCCCGGCGGCAGATCGAAGGATTTCGCCCGCAGGGCGGGGGAAACCGGGCGGAAAAGATCATCAATGTCGGCAGCGCCGACAGCGTCCAGCATCCGGCGGACCTCCTCCGGCGAGTTGGGGCAGTAGTCGGCGCCGCTCATTATTCGAGGCCCTTCAGGTACTCGTCGTACTGTTCGCGGGTCAGGAGACCGGTCAGCTCAGAGGTATCCCCCATCTCGATCCAGGCAATCCACCCCGCCTCCTCGGCGGCCTCGTTCACGATCTCGGGACGATCGTCGAGGGCTTCGTTCACCTGGGTCACCTTCCCCGAAACCGGGGCGTAGATGTCACTGGCCGCCTTCACCGACTCGATGGCCGCCAGCACCTCGGACTGCTTTACCTGCTTCCCGACCTGCGGCAGCTCCACGAAGGTAACGTCTCCCAGCTGGTGAGCGGCGTACTCGGTGATCCCCACGGCGGCCACACCTTCCTTGACCTTGACCCACTCGTGCTCTTTGGTGAAATAGGTTTCCATGACTGTTGCCTCCTTGTGGATGTCTGATGGACTGTCTGGAGTATCTGCCGCGAATCAGGCGCGCAGGGACCCTCCCCGGTAGAAGGGAGCGGCCACCACCGTCGCGGCCATGCTGACCCGCTCGTGCCGGATCGTGAGCGGGGCACCGGGGACGGCCGTGCCGGCAGTCACGTAGCCGAGGCCGATGCCACAGCCGAGCATGGGAGAAAACACACCGCTGGTGACGGCGCCGACCCGCTCACCCTGGAACAGGATCTCGTAGTCGTGGCGGGGGGAGCGGCGGGAGGCGACCTGGAAGGCCACCCGGCGGCGCGTCACCCCTTCCGCCCGCTGGACCAGGAGCGCATCCTTCCCCACAAAGGACTTGTCAAAGGAGACGAAGGCTTCAAGCCCGGCCTCCAGGGGGGTGGTGGATTCGTCGATATCGCTGCCGTAGAGGCTGTAGCCCACCTCCAGCCGGAGCACGTCCCGGGCGCCGAGGCCGGCGGACCTGACCCGGGGATCGGCCAGGAGCCGCTGCCATAGTTCCACCACGCGGTCCGAGGGGAGGAAGATTTCATAGCCGAGCTCGCCGGTGTAACCGGTGCGGCTCACGATGGCATCGGCGCCGAGCACCCTGGTCCGGATGAATGTGAAATAGGAGATTGCCGCGATTTCCGGGCCGATGACCTGCATGAGCACTTCCCGGGAGAGGGGGCCCTGGAGATCGAGCTTGGCGGTTGCGGCGGATATGTCCCGGAACCCGCCGCCGCCAAGGCGGGCGGAGATGGCGGCGAAGTCCTTGCCGACGGTGGCCGCGTTCACCACCACCATGGCCTCGTTCTGCGCCAGGCGGAAGACGATCAGATCGTCCATGATGCCGCCGTCCCCGTTCAGGAGGAAGCCGTAGCGGGACCGCCCCACCGGGATGGAGGCCACCGAAAACGTGAAGACGTCCTCCAGCCCGTTGGCGACGATATCGCCCGTGAAGAGAAGCTCTCCCATATGGCAGATGTCGAACAGGGCGGCCTTCTCCCGGCACCACCGGTGCTCGGCGATGATCCCTTCGTACTGTATCGGCATGTTCCAGCCGCCGAAGGGAGCCATGAGGGCGTTGAGGCGTTCGTGCTCGGTGCGCAGGGGGGTATTCGCGAGGATATCCATGGGTTCTCCCGACGGGGGGATGGCTGTGGGCGGGACCACAACTGTAAATGATGACCAGGGGTTTGTAAACGATTTTACCGCAGGAAACCGGCGTTGCCACTGCGCCGGACGGACGGATCGTCTACTCGACCTCCAGTTCCTTCACCCGCAGCTCTTCGCCGGCCACCACCCGCACCCCGTAGGCGCCGCAGGCGGGGCAGGGGTCGAAGTAGGTCCGGACCGGGAACAGGGCAGCACAACTGCCGCACTCTCCCCGGCCGGCACCCGGTCGATGGCGAGCCGCGCCCCCTCGGCAAGGGTGCCGGCGGTGCACGCCTCGAAGCAGAACTCCACCGCCTCGGGCACCACGCCGGACAGCTCACCGATCTCCAGCACGACCGCAAGTATCCGCCGGCCTTCCGCGCTGCTCTCGCATATCTCCACCACGTTCTGGGTTATGGACATTTCATGCACAGCTTCCATCCTCCTCGCGCTGCCCGTCTGCCGGGCGGTCTGGCCATTCCGGCCGATCATAGCAGAGTTTATTCTTCAAAAGAAGCGCCGGGAGAGCCGCCTTGCCACCCCCCTGGCCCTGGTGTATAATCCCGCCGTATCGTGCATAAGGACTCGTTTTTTTACGTCGAACGCCCGCCAGAGGCCCCATGAGACTCAATACCAAGCTGGTGATGATCATGCTGACGCTGCTCGTCATCGCCGTCGTCACCCTCTTCGTGCTCAACCAGTACAGCCAGAACGAAATGGTGCAGGAGATCCAGGAGAGCTCCTCCTTCGTCTCCCAGGCCATCCAGATGAGCGTCGAAGATCTGACCTCCGAGTTCGAGCCCGACCCGGAGCGTCTTGCCCGCTACATGAAGGCGGCGCGGGTCAAGGGGGTCAAGGAGATCAGCATCATCAGCAACGAGGGGGAGATCATCGACTCGTCCGACCCCTCCAAGGTGGGAAAGAAGCGCGACATCAAGAAGATGGAAAAGGGGCTCAGGGCGGCACCCGACTCCCGCCGGGAACGCGCCACCGCCAACCGCTCCTATGAACTGCTGGTGCCGGTCATCGTCGGCGACCAGCAGTTGGGATACGTCCAGATCAACCTGCTGTTGGACAATATCCGGACCATCCAGCATGAGAACTTCGTGAAGCGGGTGGTGGCCACCTCGCTGGTCTTCCTGCTGGGGATCATCTTCACCATTTTCCTGGCAACGCGCTACACTGCGCCCATCAACCGGCTGGCCGCCCAGGTCCGGCGGGTGGCCGACGGCGACCTGACCGTGAGCTTCCCGGTGGCGGGCAGTGACGAGATCGGCGAACTGGGGCGGAGCTTCAACGAGATGGTGGCCAAGCTCCAGGAACGGGAAGCCCTGGAAAAACGGCTCTACGAGGCCGAGCACCTCTCCAAGGTGGGACAGCTCGCGTCGGGCATCGCCCACGAAATCCGCAACCCCCTCAACTACATCAGCCTTGCCGTGGACCATCTCAAGGGCGAATTCGTGGCCGCCTGCCCCGACAGGGGCGAGCGCTTCGTTCCCCTGGCGGGAAAGATCAAGGAAGAGGTGCGGCGGGCCAACTACCTGGTGGTCAACTTCATGAACTACGGCCGCCCGCTGAAGCTGCGCATCGGCGAGGTCTGCTACCGGGAGCTGATCGACCGGGCCCTGCCGCTGCTCCGGGAGCGTCTCGACGAACAACGGATCGCCGTGGTCACCGAAATCCCGCCGGATCTCCCTCCCATGCGCGCGGACGGCGAGATGCTCCGCAACTGCGTCTTTAACTTCGTGACCAACGCCATCCAGGCCATGCCGGGGGGCGGTACCATCACCCTCGGCGCCTCCTTTGACCGGGAAACGGAAACATTCCGCCTTACCTTCGCCGACCAGGGGGTCGGCATCCCGGCGGAGGATCTGCCGAAAATATTCCAGCCCTGGTTCACCAGCAAGGAAGCGGGGATCGGCCTGGGGCTCGCCATCACCGAACGGATCATCCGCGAGCATGGCGGCGAGATCCTCGTGGAAAGCATCGCGGCACAGGGCACCACGTTTACCGTCATTCTCCGGAGCGGGCGATGACGTCACAGGAAAACATCCTATACTTTATGCAGAACGGAGAGACCATGCCCGCAACCATACTGATCGTCGACGACGAACGGGGGCAGCGCGAGATCCTCCAGACCATCCTGGAGGCGGAACGCTACGAAACCGCGACGGCGGCCGGCGGACAGGAGGCCCTGGCCTTGCTGGACGAACGGGAGTTCGATGTCATCCTCACGGATCTGAAGATGCAGGGGATGTCGGGAATGGAGCTGCTGGAGCGGCTGTTGGCGGCTGACCCGCAGCAGTGCATCATCATGATGACTGCCCACGGCACCGTTGACTCGGCAGTGGAAGCCATGAAGAAAGGGGCCTTCGACTATCTGGAAAAACCCCTGGAGCGGGACACACTGCTGCTCACCCTGCGGCGGGCGGTAGAGCGGGTCAGGCTGCTGAAGGAGAACCGGGCGCTCCACAAAAAGCTGGAGGAAACGGGCGCCATTCCGGACATCATCGGCGAGCACCCCAAGATGAAAGAGGTCTTCCGGATCGTCACCAAGA
Source organism: Geobacter anodireducens (assembly GCA_001628815.1). Classification (NCBI taxonomy): domain Bacteria; kingdom Pseudomonadati; phylum Thermodesulfobacteriota; class Desulfuromonadia; order Geobacterales; family Geobacteraceae; genus Geobacter; species Geobacter anodireducens. The sequence continues at coordinate 364,512 of CP014963.1, read as the reverse complement.
TCGCGCCCACCGCCTCCACGGTCCTCATCCAGGGCGAATCGGGCACCGGCAAGGAACTGGTGGCCAGCGCCATTCACGAGGGGAGCCCCCGGGCGGACAAGCCCTTTTTCGCCATCAACTGTGCCGCCATCCCGGAAACCCTCATGGAGAGCGAGCTGTTCGGCCACGAGAAGGGTGCCTTCACCGGCGCCAGTTCCCGCGAGATCGGCATCTTCGAGGCCGCGAACGGCGGCACCGTTTTCCTGGACGAGATCGGGGAGATGAGCGTGGCCATGCAGGCAAAGCTCTTGCGGGCGATCCAGGCCAAGGAGATCCGGCGGGTGGGCGGGAAAGTCAACATACCGGTGGATGTCCGGATCGTTTCGGCCACCAACCGTGACCTGGAGGCGGAAATCCGCAAGGGCACCTTTCGGGAAGACCTCTTCTACCGCCTGAACGTGATCCGGATCAGCCTCCCGCCACTGCGGGAACGGGGAAGCGACATAGCCGCCCTGACCGACTTCTTCGTGGGAAAATACCGGGGGGATACGGGGGTGAAGGGACTCTCCCGCGCCGCCCTGAAGCTCCTCATGAACTACAACTGGCCCGGCAACGTCCGCCAGTTGGAGTCGGTGATCGAGCGGGGCATCCTCATGGCCGAGGGAGAGCTGATCGAACCCGGCGACCTGCCGGCGGAGATCGGCGAAGGGGTGTCGCCGGGCGGCGGCCTCCCCTTCGAGCTTCCCGCCGACGGCATCCAGTTCGAGGAACTGGAAAAGAACCTGATCATCAAGGCCATGGAGCGGGCCGGTGGGGTCATTGCAAAGGCGGCGCCGCTGCTCGGCATGAGCTACAAAACACTCCAGTACCGGCTGGAAAAGTTCGGCATTGCCCGGGACCAGGGGCCGTGAACCCACTACCGGTGCCAGGGACGGAAATTCCCGTCAGCGAAGACCAGGACGATAGGGCCCGATAACGGCCGCTTAACCGCGCAGCTCTGCGGAAGACAAAACCATCACGATACATGACGGGGGATGCATTGACCGGCCGCGGATCAACGGTGCTCACGGTCCCTCCCCCGGACCCGGAGGTTTCAATGGACTTCACCAAGAGAATCCACCGTTTCACCGTCGTCCCCTCCCTGTCGGGGGAACTCGCCATCCTCCAGACCCTGGCCTTCAACCTCTGGTGGACGTGGGAGCCTGATGCGGTGGAACTCTTCAAGCGGCTCGACATCGACCTGTGGCAGCAGACCCGCCATAACCCGGTGGAGATGCTCGGCATCCTCCAGCAGACCACCCTTGAGCGCCTTGTGGCCGACGAGGGTTTCATGGCCCAGCTCAACCGGGTCGAGGAAAAGTACCACGGCTACATGACCGGCAAGACCTGGTTCGATCGGACCTGGAACGGCGAGCGCCCCCTGCGGGTTGCCTACTTCTCCATGGAGTTCGGCCTCCACGAATCGGTCCCCACCTACTCCGGCGGCCTGGGGGTGCTGGCGGGGGATCACCTCAAGTCGGCCAGCGACCTGGGCGTTCCCCTGGTGGGGATCGGGCTCCTCTACCGCCAGGGCTACTTCCGCCAGTATCTCAATATCGAGGGGTGGCAGCAGGAGCTCTACCCCGAGAACGACTTCTACAATCTCCCCCTCAAACTCCAGCGGGACGAGGAAGGGCGACCGCTCACCATTGAGCTCGACCTGGCCGGCCGCAAGGTCCACGTCCAGATCTGGAAGGTGCAGGTGGGCCGGATTCCCCTCTACCTCCTGGACACCAACATGGAGGAGAACGACCCCCTGGACCGGGAGATCACGGCCCAGCTCTATGGCGGTGACCAGGACATGCGCATCCGCCAGGAGATCCTGCTGGGCATCGGTGGTATCCGGGCCCTGAACCGCCTCGGCATAGACCCCAATGTCTGCCATATGAACGAGGGGCACGCCGCCTTCCTGGCCCTGGAGCGGACCAAGCTCCTCATGGAAAAGCACGGCCTGCGCTTCCCGGAGGCCATGGAAGCGGTCCGCGCCGGCACCATCTTCACCACTCACACGCCCGTGGACGCGGGCATCGACCACTTCCCCGCCGACCTGCTGGAGCGCTATCTGGGGCGCTACTACCGGTTCCTGGGGCTCTCCCGGGACGAATTCCTCTCCCTGGGACGCCAACTGCCGAAAAATCCCCACGAATCGTTCTGCATGGCAGTATTGGCCCTGCGGCTGGCCAATCACGCCAACGGCGTCAGCCAACTCCACGGCGAGGTCTCGCGCAAGATGTGGAAAAACCTCTGGCCCGAGCTGCCTGACGAGCACATCCCCATCACCTCCGTCACCAATGGCGTCCATACCAAAACCTGGCTCTCGGTGGAGATGGCCGGGCTCCTCACCCGCTACCTCGGCAACCGCTGGCGGGAAGATCCCACCGACCCGCTCCTCTGGAAGCGGGTCAGCAACATCCCCGACTCCGAGCTCTGGCGGACCCACGAACGGTGCCGCGAACGGCTGGTGGTCTTTGCCCGGCGCCGACTCAAGGATCACCTGCGCCAGGTGGGCGCCACGGCCAAGGAGATCGCCCAGGCCGACGAGGTGCTGGACCCGGAAGCCCTGACCATCGGGTTTGCGCGGCGCTTCGCCACCTACAAGCGGGGGACCCTGCTCTTCCGGGACCTGGACCGGCTCGCCCGTATCCTCAACGGCGCCGACCGCCCCGTGCAGATCATCTTCTCGGGCAAGGCCCATCCCCACGACGTGGAGGGGAAGGAACTGATCCGCCGCATCTTCCAGCACTCCCTGGAAGCGCGGTTCCACAACCGGATCGTGTTCATCGAGGACTACGACATGGCCGTGGCCCGGCACCTGGTCCAGGGGGTCGACGTCTGGCTCAACACCCCCCTGCGCCCCCTGGAGGCCAGCGGCACCAGCGGCATGAAGGTGGCGTTCAACGGCGGCCTCAACATGAGCGTCCTGGACGGCTGGTGGCCCGAGGGGTACCGGGGCAACAACGGCTGGGCCATCGGCAAGGGGGAGGTCTACGACGACATCGACTTCCAGAACGAGGTGGAGAGCCGCGCCATCTACGATCTGCTGGAGAAGGAGGTCATTCCCCTCTTCTATGACCGGGCCCCGATGGCATCCCCCGTGGCTGGCTCACCTGCATGAAGGCGAGCCTCCAGACCCTGTGCCCGGTCTTCAGCACCGAACGGATGGTCAAGGAGTATGCCGAGCGGATGTACCTCCCCTCCTTCGAAGAGTGGCGCACCCTGTCCGGCGACGGTCTGGCCCGGGCCGTGGACCTGGCCCGCTGGAAGGGAGAGATGCACCGGTCCTGGCACCAGGTAAGAGTGGTTTCGGTGGAGGCACCCGCCCCCGAGGAGGTGCCCCTGGGAGCGCCCATTCCGGTGACGGCCCGTGTTGCCCTGGGCGACATCGCCCCGGACCGTGTGATCGTGGAAACCTACTGCGGCGTCCTCGACTCCCGGGGCACCATCGTGGGGGGCGAGCTGATTCCACTGGACCACGCGGAAGAGGAAGGAGGAGGCACCCACTGCTTCACGGGTGGCATCGAAACCCGGTTCTGCGGCAGGCACGGTTTCATGATCCGGGTCATGCCCCGCCATCCCGAACTGGGCCCGGTTTACGAACAGGGGCTGCTCGTCTGGGGCTGAGCGGCAACGGCTTCAGTTCTGCCCGGTTCCGCCGATAAGTAACCCATGATCGTGACCCAGGAAATAGCCCGGATCGCCCAGGCCCTTCTCAAGGATTCCACGTACTCGCTGGTGGAGGCCCGCTGGCAGACCCTGACGCCCCTCAACCTGACCCCGGGCCAGATGGTACAGGCGGAGGTGATGGCCAACCTGCCGGACAGCCGCTACCTGATCCGGCTGGCAAACCAGCTCCTGCGCATGGAGCTTCCCCTCAACCTCCAGCCGGGGCAGACCGTGGAGTTGACCTTTGTCTCCGAAGAACCGCGCCTCGTCTTCGCCCTGTCCAAGGAGGCGAACTCGGGGGTGCCGGTCCGGATCAGCGACACGGGCCGGTGGCTCAATCAACTGGCCACATCAAGGAACGACGCGGCCCAGTCCACGCCGCTCCCCCGGCCGTCAGTCATCCTGCAGGAGCCGCCCCGGGATACGGGCCGCCTGGCTGAAGGGCTGCGCACCGCCCTCACCCGCAGCGGCGTCTTCTATGAGTCGCACCTCTCCCAGTGGGTCAGGGGGGAGCGCCCCCTGGCCGATCTCCTCCGGGAGCCCCAGGGGTCCCTCTCGCGGCTCGCCGTGGCCACGCCCTCCGGCGACAACAGTGCCTCTCCCGCGCCGGCAAACGGTGGTGCCTCACCCCATCAGAACGCCGCCCCCCCGGCCTCCCAGCCACCGGGAGGACCGCCCGCTGCCGCAACCGATGCGGGGCAAAGGCCTGCCGCAACCCCGCCACCCGGCAACCAGCCCACGGGCAGCCAGCCAGCCGCCGGCGGGGGGAACGCACCCTCATCTGTCGGCAGCCCCGGCGCGCCGCCGGTCGCCACGCCAGCCACCGGAGGTGCGCCACAGGCGCCGGACCAGTCCGGTGCACCGGTACCCTCAGGCACCACGGCACAAGCCGGCGGTGCGTCCGCCACGGACCAGACGCCCCCAGCGCCGCGTCCCGGCGGCACCACCGCCCTCCCGGATGCCGAACCGCCGGCCCCGCGGCCCCAGGGGCCGGCGCCGGACGGGACACGTCCTCCGGCACCCCAGGAGCCCCTTCGCTCCGATGCTGCACCGGTAGCCGGCAAACAACTCCCCGCCCCCCCTCAACCGGACCAGCCATCGCTCCAGGGGCCGGCTCTCCGGCAGGCTCCCCTTCCCGATCCTGCCGCCCAGAACTCCCCGTCCGCGCCGGGCACCACCGTCATCTCCCAGGCGAGAGGAGAACGCATCGCCGTTGACCAGCAGGCGGCGCCCCATCCCCGTGCCTCCAGCGCTCCCGCCGCTGATGGCGACGGGGTTGCGGCCACGGCCCGTGCCGGAGACCCGGTGGCTACGGAACGGGCCGGAGGACTCCGTCATGTCCCGCCCCCTCCCCAGGGGGGGGTAGAGCCCCAGACCATCCCCATCATCAAGGAACAGCTCACGACACTGGCCACGGGGCAGTTCACCTGGAACGGACAGGTCTGGCCCGGCCAGGACATGGAATGGAAGGTGGAGGAACGCGAGGCCGACGGACGGGGCTCCTCAGCGGAGCGAAGCTGGCAGACGGAAGTGGCGCTTGATCTGCCCAGGCTGGGATCGGTCCGGGCTACCCTCAGCCTCGGCAGCTCCGGGGTAACGGTCAATCTCGCGGCCCGGAGCGAGGAAACCGTAGCGGCCATGAAAGAGGGAAGACTGCGCCTCGAAGAGGCGCTGGATGCAGCCGGCATCCGCATGACCGGCTTCAGGGTGAGCCATGACGACGAATGACCGGGACCGCAAGGCCGTTGCCCTCAGCTATCGGGAAGGGCATTACGCCCCCCAGGTAGTGGCCAAGGGGTACGGCGTCACCGCAGAGGCTATCATCGCCTGCGCCCGGGAGGCCGGAGTCTACGTCCACCAGTCGCCGGAGCTGGTACGCCAGCTCATCCAGGTCGACATCGACTCCTGCATCCCTGCCGATCTCTACCGGGCCGTGGCTGAGCTCCTGGCCTGGCTCTACTGGCTGGAACACGGGGAAGACGACTAAGCTCTCATTTGGGGTTGAACACGGCGCCGAAACCCGTTATCTTTCAACGTGCCGTTGTAATGCCAGATGACAAGAACCGTCGGATTTTCATGTGCCTTCGTACCGTACTCCTTTTCGCAGCGTTCCTCATCCTGACCGGTTGCACCACCATGGTGCCGCGGGAACGACTGCCATACCCCCTCGCTGACGACAGCTTCGGCGATCCGGTCAAGGTGGTCACCATCCCCCTGCCCGTCATCGCCACAAGCCCCAATGAAGGGCCCATCCTCGGTGGCCTGACCGCGTTTCTCCTCCACAACGCCCGGGACGAGGTCAACACCCTCATCGCCCCCCAGGTCAACTACAACCAGAACTTCGGCACCACCTTTTCCCTCTACGGCGCCTTCTTTCCGCTCCCCGAACGCAACTGGGAGTTCAACCTCTCCAAGTCCACCAATGTCAACGAAGACTACGAGGTGCGGCTGCGGGACAAGACCTTCCTCTCCCTCAACGGGAAGCCCCTGGAAACCAACGCCTTCCTCTACTACTTTACCGACGGTTCATCGCGGTTCTACGGCTTCGAATCGGACAGCCTGCAGCAGGACGAAACCAACTACGCCAACCGGGAGTACGGGATCACCCTGGGTGTCGGCTACGACCTGACCGACCAACTCCAGCTCGTTCTGGGGGAACGCTTCCGCAAGGTGGACATCCGGCCGGGGGCCGTGAGCAAAGTCCCCTACATCCGCGACCGGTTCACCACGTCCGAGGTGCCGGGGGTCAGCGGATTCACCGCCCATGCCCAGAAAATAGCGTTGATCTACAATACCCTGGACGACCGGACCATGCCGACCGGCGGACTCTATGCCCGCGCCTCCTTCGAGGGGAGCGCCGAACTGCTGGGAAGCGACGCCGCTACCGCCACTACGAGGTGGAGTTGAAGGGATATTTCCCGCTGGATGCGGCCCGCTACATCACCGTGGTGCGGGTCGCCTACAACCAGACCCTGGGGGGCGAGGTCCCCTTCCTGGAGCGGAGCATCCTCGGGGGAGAAACCACCTTGCGCGGCTACGGACGCAACCGCTTCGTCGACTCCAGCTACCTTCTCTGCAACCTTGAGGAGCGGATCAGGCTCTTCCGCTGGAGCGTCTTTGACGTGAACACCGATTGGGAGGTTGCCCCGTTCATCGATCTGGGAGCGGTCATGGAATCGCTGGACCGGGCCGAAACAAAAAGCTTCGAGTTCAACCCGGGCATCGGCTTCCGGGCAGTGGTCCGCCCCAATATCGTGGGCCGGGTGGACATCGGCTTCGGCAACGAGGGGCCGGCGGTTTTCGTGGGACTGGGGTATCCGTTCTGAGGCGGGCCTTCGGCCTGCGAGGGAGAATGGGGCGGCTTACCGGGACAGGCGTGCCCCCTGGCAGGTGCCGCGCCGGATGAATTCCGCGTCGATTGCGGCAAGAACCGCCGACTTTTCCAGGGTCCAGGCAGGTGCCACCAAGTGGTCGGCCGGGGCATCCCCCACCAGGCGATGGACGACGGTGCGGGGATCGAGCCGTTCCAGGAAATCGCAGACGAGCCCCACGTAGTCATCCCGCTCCAGGCAGCCGACCGCTCCCCGGCGGTACATGGCCTCCAGCGGCGTATCCTTCATCACGTGGAGGTGGTGGAGCTTCACCCCGTCGATGCCGGCCCTGGTAAGCATCATAGCCGTTGCGAGCATGTCCGCGCCGGTCTCTCCCGGCAGTCCGAGAATCACGTGGGCGCAGAGCCTGATCCCCCGTTGGCGGCAGCGGTCCGCCGCATCCAGGAACGATGCCGCGTCGTGGCCCCGGTTGAGGAGGTCCAGCGTCCGGTCGTGGGACGTCTGCATCCCCAGTTCGAGCCAGAAGTAGGTCGAGCGGGCATACTCGGCCAGAAGATCGATGACCTCCGGAGGGAGACAGTCGGGACGGGTGCCGACGATGAGCCCGGCCACGCCAGGGACCGACAGGGCCTCGTCGTAGAGACGCCGGAGCTGTTCCACCGGGGCGTAGGTATTGGAGTAGGGTTGGAAATAGGCAAGGAATTTCCCTGCCCCGTAGCGCCGCGAGAGGTATGCCATGCCGTGGGCGAGCTGATCGGCCACCCCCAGTTCCGGCCTGATGCCGAAGGAACCCGAACCCCGGCCGCCGCAGAAGATGCAGCCGCCGAGCCCCGTGGTGCCGTCCCGGTTGGGGCAGGTGAAGCCGGCATCCACCGACACCCGCTGCACCCGGCAGCCGAAGACGCGGCGAAGCTCATCGGAAAAGGCGTTGTAGCGCCGCTCCGTCACCGGACCACCTCGAACGTTTTCAGCGTGTCGTTCCAGGTGTATCCCGCGCCGGTCCAGATGCTCTCGACGGTCTTCCAGTCGAGCCCGAGCCCTTTCATCTCTTCGGTGAGATAGTAGGCGGGCATGATCTCGTTGTCATCGATGCGGCCGTCGCCGTTCACGTCGGCCCAGTGGATGCCGGCCACGGTCACCCGTGCCGCGCCTCCCACCGGTTCGCGCCGGGTGCCTCCTTCGTCGGAGCGAACCACCTCGCCGCCGAAATCGACCGCTGTCCTGAGGGGGATCTCGCGAGGCGACAGCA